>NZ_JBRIQO010000027.1:0-153468 GCF_052983175.1 Streptosporangium sp. G12
ACCATCTCCGGCACCAACGTGGTCTACACCCCCGCTCCGGGCTTCGTCGGCACCGACACCTTCACCTACACCATCACCACCGACTGCGGAACGGCCACCGCCACGGTCACCGTCACCGCCACCTGTCCCTGGAAACCGGTCAACCTGGTCAACGGCAGCTTCGAGGCACCACCCGTGGCCACGATCGACTGGATGATCCCCGATGCCTCCACCAACCCGAGCACCGGCTGGCACACCACCTCGGCCGGTCGCACGCTGGAGTTCTGGCAAAGCGGCCAGGGCGGAGGCGGGAGCCCCGTCCCGGCCGCCGACGGCCAGCAGTTCGCCGAGCTCAACGCCGACCCGGCCGTCCTGCTCTACCAAGACGCGCCCACCGTTCCGGGAACACCGATGACCTGGTCGGTGTATCACCGGGGCCGCATGGGGACCGACGTGATGCGGGTGCTCATCGGCGCGCCAGGCGCGCCCGTGGCCCAAACCCCCGCCGGGGCCTCCTCCCCGGACATCTCCGACGGCAACACCGCCTGGGGCTCCTACACCGGGGTGTATGTCGTGCCTCCGGGACAGACCACCACCCGATTCGCCTTCCAGTCGGTGTCGGCCGCAGGGGATAATCCGGGGCTCGGCAACTTCCTGGACGGCGTGGTATTCCAGACGCCGCCCTGCCCAGCCGCGACACGAACGCCGTGAAGGCGGACGCAACCTCGGGTGCGCACACCGCAAACCGATCGGTCGCTGACCCGCGACCGCTCAGCTCCCTGACCGGGTCTGTCGATCAAACGGTGTAACCGATCGTTTTGGTTGTCTGCTTCTGGTCGGCTGACAGGCGTCCGTCGAAGGTGATCGCGAAAGCGTTAAGGGCGGCCTTCCATCGGGTGACCCAGCGTTTGCGGCCCTTGCCGGTCGGGTCCAGGCTCATGATGGCCATGTAGACGCACTTGAGCGTGGCCTGCTCGTTCGAAAAGTGGCCGCGGGCCTTGACTGCGCGGCGGAGCCGATGAGCCCGTGCCGCAACTCCGGCTCCCGTTCGACGGCCTCCGCCGGGAGCACGGCGGCAACAGGCGGGCACTGCTCCGGCGACCTCGCCGCCGAGGCCGGACAGACCGCCGTGGTGCCGACCGGCGACGCCTCGGCGCCGAGACCTTCGCCGGCGTGCTGCTCGGGCAGGCCCACCGCGCTGCTCAGGCGACCAGGACACGGCGACGGTTGCGGGACCTCCGCCCCGCGTCCCCCGGCCCCGGGACACCCCGCGGCCGGGGGTGACCGGTCAGCCGGTCGCCACGTGTTCCAGCAGCCAGTCGGCGAGGGGGCGGACCTTGCGCCAGCCGTCGCGTACCTCGGTGAGCGCCTTGCGGCCCTGGAGCCTGGACTTCGGGACGGTCCGCTCGGCTCCCAGCGATTTGTGACGGATCAGCTCGATGCGCGGATGGTCCGCGGAGTAGCCGCGCGGCTGGGTCTTGACGCGCTCGCCGACGAGCTCGAACCCGTCCCGCACCAGACGGTCGGTGATCTTGACGAGTTCCTTGCCCGGCCCGTCGGCGTCCACCGCGGCCCGGTAGCGGGCGGTGTCGGCGGAGTCGAAGGAGTGGAAGCCCGCCCCCAGGAACAGCCCGTCGGCCTGGAGCTGGAGGTAGTAGCCGACGGTGCCGCCCACGCCGACCGTCACCCCCTGGTAGGTCTTGTACGGCGACTTGTCGCCGGTGAACCTGGTGTCGCGCTGCGGCCGGAACAGCTTGGCCTGCCCGAACTCGTCCTCCAGCTCCTCGAGCAGGGCGAGCAGCGGCTCGCGGACCTCGGTCTCGTAGGTCTCCTTGTTCCTGTGCCAGTGTTCACGAGTGTTGTCGGCGGCGAGTTCCTCGTAGAAGGCGAACGCCTTCCTGCCGATCCCCTGGAAGCCGGTGATGTCGTCTCTCCTCTCCTGCGCTCACGCTCGTACGCTCACAGCATGCCCGCGAATCGCTCGACGACCTCGCAGGCCTGCTCGGCGTTCAACCTCGGGTCGCAGGCAGTCCGGTAGCGCGACAGGGGCGGCGGCGCCGAGAACGGGCGCGGGGCGGACACGCACTCCGTCACGTCCTGCGGCGTCATCTCCAGGTGCAGCCCTCCGGGATGCTCGCGCAGGGAGCGCAGGATCCGGACGAACGCGGTGGTCTCCTCCAGGATCGCCTCCATCGGCCGTGTCTTGACCCCCGTACCCATCCGCATCGTGTTGCCGTGCATGGGGTCGCACACCCACACCACCGGCATGCCCCGCCTGGCGACCTCGCCCACCAGCTCGGGAAGCAGGCGCCGGATCCGCGCGCTGCCCATGCGCACGATGAAGGTGAGGTGGCCGGGGAGCGCGCCGGGGTTGAGCAGGGTACTGAGGTGGACCGCCTCGGCCGGGCCGATCGACGGGCCGATCTTGACGCCGACGGGGTTGGCGACCGAGGAGGCGAAGGCGACGTGCGGGCCGTCGACGGAGCGGGTCCTGTCGCCGATCCACACCGAGTGCGCCGAGGAGGCGTAGCGGCCCGTGGCACCGTCCCTGGCCAGGGGGTACTCGTAGTCCAGGAGCAGCGCCTCGTGCGAGACGTGCACCCGCTCGGTGGCCTCGCGCCCCTCCCAGGAGGCCCGTACGGCGGCCAGCACGCGCCCGGCGCAGTCGTAGGCCCGCAGCAGGCGGGTGGGGTCGGCGAAACGGGCGCCGGGCTCGGCCGCCGGGCCGTTGACCGCGTCGCCCCGGTAGGTGGGGATGACCCCGCCGTCGGGGGCGCTCTCCCACGACTCGGAACGCGGCTTGCCGTACTGCCCGGCCATCCGGCCTATCGCCACGACGCCGGCACCCGAACCGGCGCGCAGGCGGCCGGAGAGGGAGTGGAGCTGGTCGACCTTCCTGCCCGTCTCCTCGGCGTTGGCCTCGCGGAAACGCTCGGCGCAGTCGCCGCCCTGGAGCATGAACGCCTCGCCGCGCGCGACCCGCTCCAGCGACTTCGCCAGCGTCGCGCACTCGTCCTCGGTGACCAGCGGCGGCCGGGAGCGCAGCTCTCGCCTGACCTCCTCGAGCGCCTCCGGGTCGCTCCACTCCGGCTGCTGGGCGGCGACCGTGGTGGCCGTGGTGGCCGTGGTGGTTGTGGTCTTCACGATCCGTCACCGTCCCTGAGCCGGGCGCGGAGATCGGCCTTGTCGACCTTCCCCACCGGGGTCAGCGGCAGGGCCGCGACCACCTCGATCCGGTCGGGCACCTTGTAGGCGGCGACCCCGCGTTCGTGCAGGAAGGCCGCGATGGACGGCAGGTCGAGGGCGACACCGGCGGCGGTGCTCGTGTCGGTGTTCGTGGCGGTGTTCATGGCGGTGTTCATGGCGGTGTTCGTGGCGGTGCTCGTGTCGGTGTTCGTGGCGGTGGCGACGAGGTAGGCGCACGAGCGCTCCCCCATGAACTCGTCCGGCATGGCGACCACCGCCGCGGCGCGGACGCCCGGATGGGCCAGCAGGTGGTCCTCCACCTCGTCGGCGGGCACCTTGTCACCACCCCGGTTGATCACGTCCTTGACCCGGCCGGAGATGACGAGATGGCCCGACGGGGTGAGGCGAGCCAGGTCGCCGCTGCGGAAGAAGCCGTCCGGGGTGAAGGCGGCGGCGTTGTGGTCGGCGGCCCGGTAGTAGCCGCGGATGGTGTAGGGGCCGCGGGCGAGGAGCTCGCCGACCTCGCCGGGGGCCACCTCCTCGCCGTCCTCGCCGACGATGCGCACCTCGTCGGCCGGGGAGATCGGCTTGCCCTGCGTGGTCTCCAGCAGCTCGTCCGGATCGTCGCCGCGGCTCTGGCTGAGCAGTCCCTCCGCCATGCCGAAGGACTGCTGGACCCGCCCCAGTTCCTTGCCCACCCGGCGGGCGAGGTCCGGGGAGACCGCCGCGCCGCCGACCTGGACAAGGCGGAGGCTGGACAGGTCCTGCGGCGACCAGCCGGCCGCCTCCACCCACAGCAGCGCGAGGGAGGGCACCAGGCCGGTGACGGTCACCCGCTCCCGCTCGATCAGGGGGAACGCCTCGTCGGGGCTGGGTGCCGGGGAGAGCACGACCGTGCCGCCCGCCTGCAACGTGCCCAGCACGCCGGGGCAGCCGAGCGCGTAGTTGTGGGCCACCGGCAGGGCCGCCAGGTAGATCGAGGTCTCGTCGAGACCGGCGTTCTCCGCGCTGACCCTGATGTTGTACGCGTAGTCGTCGTGCGTGCGCGGAATGAGCTTGGAACGGCCGGTGGTGCCGCCCGACAGCAGGAACAGCGCGACGTCACCCGGCTCGGGAGTGGTTTCGGGGACGGCCTCGGGGCCTGCTTCGAGGTCGGCGAGGGCGGTGAACTCCTGCGGGTCGCCGACGACGAGCACATGCGCGAGCGACGGCGCCTCCGCCCGTACCCGGCGGGCGAGCTCACGGTGGTCGAACCGCTGGAAGACGTCGGGGATCACGTACGCGACGGCGCCGGTGGCCTCGGCGAGGTGCCCGATCTCGCTGCCGCGGTGGGGCGGCAGCGCCAGCACCGGCGGCGCGCCGAGACGGAACAGCGCGAAGCACAACACCACCAGCTCCGGAACGTTCGGCAGCTGCACCAGCACGCGGTCACCGTGACCGATCCCGAGGCGGCTCAGGCCCGCCGCCAGCCGGTCTGCCCGCTCGTCGAGCTCGCGGTAGGTCCAGCGGGTCTCCCCCGCCACCAGCGCGGTCCGGGAGCCGTGGGCGGCGGCGAGGCGGCGCAGCAGGTCGCCGAGCGTCTCACCGCGCCAGTAGCCCTCCCTCCGATAGAAGGCCGCGACCTCCGATGGCCATTCCACACATCCGGCAAGCATGGGTCTCCTTTCCCGGCGGCCTCCGCTCCCGGAGAGCCGCCGGTCGCCCGGCGGCTCCCGCGGGGCCACCTGTTCCTCGGCGTCCGCCCTCAGGGGGCCACCTGGTCGATCCGCCAGCCGCCGCCCTCGCGGCTGTAGCGGAACCGGTCCTGGACCTCGTCGGCGCGGCGCTGCCAGAACTCCACCTCCCCCGGCACCAGGCGGTAGCCGCCCCAGTGGACGGGGCGCGGCACCTCCTGACCGGAGAAACGCTCGCCGACCTCGGCCAGGCTCTCCCGGAGCTCCTGCCCGCCGTTCACGATCCGGCGCTGGTCGGTCGCCCACGCGAGCGACTGGATCCCCCTGGGCAGGGTGGCGAAGAAGGCGTCCGACTCCACGTCGGGGATCCTGGCCGCCTCGCCCTCGACGCGCACCTGGCGGCCCACCTCCAGCCAGCCGAAGCAGAGGGCCGCCCGCGGGTTGACGGCGAGGTCGGCGCCCTTGCGGCTGCCGTGGTCGGTGAAGAACACGAACCCGTGGTCCACGTACGCCACGTCCACCCAGCGGGCCGAAGGACGGCCCGCGTCGTCCGCGGTCGCGAGGACGGCGGACGAGCTCGCCGGACGGGCGGCGGCGAGCCACTCCTCGTGCCAGCGGCGGAACTGCGCCAGCGGGTCGCTCTCCAGTTCCGAGGGCTCCACCCCCTCCCTGCGGTAGGAGGCGCCCAGCCGCGAGAGGTCTGCTGTCATCGACATCTTTATTCCCTCTGTTGAATGTCTTTCGGCACCATGCCACGGCTGGCATGCTTTAAACGCTAATGCCTATAATTGAGAGACGCAATGTCAACCGGAGATCGGAGAGAGCCGATGAATACTCGCGCGCAGGAGGCCGCGGGAAATCTGCTGGCCCGGCACAGGGAAATAACCGGGCCGCGGACGTTCCGCCTGCTCGGCCTCGAATGGGACCTGCTGCCCGGCGTCTACGCGCCCCACCTGGCCCAGTCGTCGGCGCTGTACGCCGAGTGGATCCCCTATCCCCTGTTCGGGAGCTTCTGCGAGGTCGGCAGCGGCACGGGCTACATCGCCGTGACCGCCGCCCTGCGCGGCTGCGCCGAGGTGGCCGCGATCGACATGAGCCGGGCGGCGGCCGACAACACGCGGCGCAACGCCGAACGGCACGGCGTGGCCGATCGTGTCCGCGTGAGCTGCGGAGACATGTTCGAGCCGCTGGGCGAGGACGAGCGCTTCGACATGATCTACTGGAACTCCAACTTCGTCGAGGCGCCGGCGGGAGAGGCCCCGGCCGACGACCTCGACCGGGCGTTCTTCGACCCCGGATACGCCGCGCACGAGGCCTACCTCGCCGGCGCCGCGGCCCGCCTGCACCCGGGCGGCAGGCTGCTGCTCGGGTTCACCGACCTCGGGAACGCGTCGCTGATCGACGAGATCGCCGCCGGGCACGGCTGGCGCCAGGTCACCCTGCGAGCCGCGGAGTGCCTCGCGCCGCAGGGCCGCATAAACTACCGGCTGATCGAATTCCTCCGAGCCTGAAAAGGCTCGGAGGAATTCTTCCTCCACATTTATCCGGCGCCGTTCCCCGACAATTCATGTCGGAATCGTCACCGGCTCCCGATGATCGTCGCGGCGAATTACCGCCTCCGGTAGAGCCGAACGGAAAGTGGTGCCGATATCGCGGTCACCACCACCGTCCACGCCAGCGTGAAGAGTACCGGCGCCGCCACCGGGCCGCCCTGCGACAACCCCACGAGGGCGTCGCCGCCCAGGGAGAGCGGGTTGGCCCGCACGATCGGCTGCAGGAAACCGGGAAACTGCTCGAGCGGCACGAAGCCCGACGACAGGAACAGCAGAAGGGTCACCGGGGTGTTGAGCGCGCCGCTGACCGCCTGTTCGCTGGACGCGGTCAGCGCCACCACCATCGCCAGCCACAGGAACATCGAGGCGAACAGCAGGACGACCCCGAAGAAGGCCAGGGCGGCGAGCGGCCCCTGGGTGAAGCGGAAGCCGGCGAGATAGGCCACCGCGGTGGTGACCACCGCGACGATCAGAACCCGCACCAGGTCTCCGGCCAGCCTGCCCGTCAGGACCGAGAGCCTGCCGATGTCCATCGCGCGGAACCGGTCGACAAGGCCGGTCCTCAGGTCGGTGTGGAAGCCGATGCCGGTCCCGACCGCGCCGTAGGCGGCGCTGAACAGGATGATCACCGGGGCCAGGCGGTCGATGTAGGCGCCACGGGTGGCCGCGCCGACCAGCTCGCCGAAGACCAGCAGCATCAGGAACAGCAGGATGACGGGGAACATGACCGTGTCGGCGACCAGCTGCGGCGTCTTGAAGAACCTCCGCAGGTTGCGGCCGGCCAGCAGGCCGGTCTCGGTGAGAGTGTTCATGTCGCCCTCCTGAACGCCCGCACGGCCGCCAGGGAGAACAGGACCAGCAGCCCCGCCATCCACAGGAGCGCCCGCGTCACCGGGCCCGCGGTGGGCCCGCCCTCGGCCAGCGCCCGCAACGCGTCGATCACCGCGGTGACCGGCTGGAGGCGCACCACCGGCTCCAGCCAGGCCGGGAACGCGTCCGCGGGCACGAACGCCGAGGAGATCATCAGCAGCGGCATGTAGACGAGGTGCAGGGTCGAGGAGACCGTCTCCGGCTCCTTGGAGGCCAGCCCGAGCGCGCTCGTCCCTGCGGAGAGCGTGAGCGCGAACCCGACCGCCAGCGCCACGAACCCGAGCGCCGCGAGCGGCCCGGCCTCGAAGCGGAAGCCCGCGACGTATCCGGCGGCCACGATCACCGCGATCGCCAGCAGCGCGCGCAGCACGTCGGCGGCCATCCGGCCGACCACCACGGCGCCGCGGTTGATCGCGAGCGCGCGGTATCGCGCGAGGATGCCCGAGCGCCGGTCCGAGGCGAAGAAGAACGCGGTGGAGATGGCGACCGAGAACATCCACTGCACGACGAGTGCCGGTGGCAGGAACTGCGCGTACTCGATGCCCTTGACCTGCAACAGGTTGCCGAACAGGGCGAGGAAGCCGAACACGAAGATCACCGGGAAGACGATCATGGTGCTGATCGTGTCGGACACCGAGGTGAGCCGGATGTTGCGGCCCGCGAGCAGCATCCCCTGCCGCGCGAGGTTGCCGAGCCCGCGTTCGGTCCGCACCGGCACCGCGGTCACGGCCTGGCTCCCTGCCGCGCCGGCCCGCTCTCCGGGGTCCTCGCCGAACCGCCGTCGCGGGACTGCGATCCGGCGTCCCGGTTCCCGGAACCGTCGGAGCCGCCCGGCCCGCTTCCCGCGTCACCGTCGCCTGCGCCATCGTCTCCGGTGCCGTCTCCGGTGCCGTCTCCGGCGGCGCTGGGCGCCGTCCCGGTCAGCGCGAAGAAGACGTCGTCGAGCGTCGGGCGGCGCAGTGCCACGTCGTCGGGCTCGATGCCCGCGTCACCGAGGATCCGCGCCACCTCCGCGATCGTACGGACGGTGGCGCCGGGCACGGTGATGACGCCGTCGTGCTCGGCGGTGCCGTCCATCGCGCCGCGCAGGGCGCCGAGCGCCTTCTCGCGTTCGGTCGCCGACTCGATGTGGACGGCGCAGACGGTGCCACCGACCTGGTCCTTCAGCTCCCGCGGGGTGCCCTCGGCGATGACCACGCCGCCCTCGACGACGACGATGCGATCGGCGAGGCGGTCGGCCTCCTCCAGGTACTGGGTGGTCAGCAGGATGGTGGTGCCGCCGCTGCGCAGACCGGAGACGACGTCCCACACCTCGCGCCGCCCGGCGGGGTCGAGCCCCGTCGTGGGCTCGTCCAGGAAGATCACAGGCCGTTCCACCACGAGGCTGGCCGCCAGGTCCAGCCTGCGGCGCATCCCTCCCGAGTAGGAGCCCACCGGATCGCCGGCCGCCTCGGTCAGCCCGAATCCCGACAGGAGCTCCTCGGCACGCGCGTGGGCCGCCTTCTTGCTCAGCTTCAGCAGGCGGCCGAAGAGCACCAGGTTCTGGCGCCCGGTGAGGACCTCGTCGACCGCGGCGAACTGCCCGGTGAGGGCGATGGACGCCCGCACTCCGACCGGATCGCTCACCACGTCGTGGCCGGCGACCGTGGCGCGCCCGCCGTCCGGCGGGAGCAGCGTGCTGAGACAGTTGATCACTGTGGTCTTGCCGGCGCCGTTCCTGCCGAGCAGGCCGACCATGCTGCCGGGCTCGACCACGAATGACACGTCGTCCAGGGCCACCTTCTTGCCGAAGGTCTTGCGGAGGTGGTCGACGTCGATGCCGCCTCCGTTCATGGTGGTGCCTCCCTAGTGTGAGAAGTGGTCCCATCCATATGCCCGGGAGGAGAGCGGGAACCCGGGTCAGCTCGCCTGGGCCTCCTGGTTTTCCTCCTTCACGGGCGTCTGCTGGTGAAAGATCAGCTTCCAGCCGCCGTCGTGCCGCACGTAGGCGCTGGTCATGTAGAGCTGGAAGGTGAAATCGGTCTGGCTGAGCCGCACGACGGCGCGGTAGGTGATGATCGCGCTGTCGCCGGTGAGCGGCAGGACCTTGACGTCCTCCAGTTTGTAGTCGTCGAACGGTGAGGGGTTGGCGTCGATGTCGGCGGCGAGCTCCGCGCCGGTCTGCAGGCCGTCGGGCTCGACGCACAGCGTCTCCTCCGTGACCAGCCGCCGGTAGAACTCCCCGTCGCCCTTCGAGATCGCGCTCCAGCCCTGCTCCTCCAGGAGGAGCAGTTCCTTCTCGATGGCACCGTTACCCATGATGGTTCCTCTCTTTGACTCTGTCGTGGAATCTCGGGAGTGTTAGGGGGTCGAAGGCCACGGATCGACCGGGCCGCAGGCGCGCATCACCTCCTCGACCACGCCGGCCTCGTTGGGCAGCAGATAGAAGTGGTCGCCGGGGAAGGTCCGCAGGGTGAACGCGCCGGAGGTGTGACGCGACCACGCGGCGGCCTCGTCCCCGTCGACCTCCGGGTCGGCGTCCCCGAAGAAGACGTGGACGGGGGTCTTCACCGGCGGCGCGGGCGGCGCCTCGTACGTCTCGATCAGGCGGTAGTCGGCGCGCAGCGCGGGGAGCACGAGCTCGCGCAGGTCGGGGTCGGCGAGGACCTCCTCGTCGGTGCCGCCGAGCTTGCGCAGGTCGGCCAGGAGCGCCTCGTCGCCGCCGAGGTGCACCTCGGCGTGCCGGGTGCGGTCGGGCGCCGGGCGCCCGGAGACGCACAGCCCGGCGAGCGGCCCGCTTCCGCCCTCCTCGAGCCGCATCGCCACCTCGTGGGCGACGGCCGCGCCCATGCTGTGGCCGAACAGCGCGAGCGGGCGGTCGCACAGGGGGCGAAGCGCCGCGGCGACGGGACCGGCGAGCGCGTCCATGTCGGAGGCGAAGTCGTCCTGGATGCGGTCCTGACGGCCGGGATACTGGACGGAGTAGAGCTCCACACCGTACGGCAGCCGCGCGGCCCACGTCCTGAAGAAGCCGGCCGCGCCCCCCGCGTGCGGGAAGCAGACCAGCCTCAGGCCGGGCACGGGCACGTCCCGGTAGCGGCGCAGCCATCGCGCCAGCAGGTCGTCGCCGGTGATGGTCATAGGGGCACCTCCTGGTGTTCTGCGGTCATCGCGGACATCAGATCACCGGCCGACAGCGGACGGGGAGACGGCCCCGCGAGTCGTTCCGGATAGCCCAGGACCGCCGCAACATCCTGCCACGCCTTGCTCACGGAGAGATGATATTGCCCCTCCTTCAAGGGATCCCGGTTACTGCGGACCGCCTCCCACGCGGCGTCGATCGCCCGCCCGGCCCCGGCCGGCCACATCTCGCCGAGGATCTCCCGGTAGCTGGGGGCGCGCGCCGGGCCGACGGGCACGCAGCTGGGGAAGTCGAGGTGCTCGTCCTCGGCGCCGTCCAGCGCGGTGAGCTCCCTGGCGCGGGCCGGCAGGTGCGGCCGGGGCGACCACAGCACGGGGCCGTGGGTGTTGACCAGCGTGAGCGTGCCGCCCTCGGTGCCGAGGGTGATCCGGTGCAGGAGGTGGGCGTGGTTGTCGGGGTCGGCGGGGTGCAGCTGGTTCTGCACCCGCAGGGTGAGCGGGACGCCCGCCAGCACGCCGTCGACGGTACGGAAGGGCGGCGCGCTCTCCGACAGCCGCCGTACCGTCTCGGGCAGCCGGCCCGGTTCCGCGAAGCCCCACGGCCGCAGCCCGCCGAGGGCCTGGCCCAGGATGTCGAACATGGTGTAGGAGACCTGGACGCCGCAGGCGGCGTCGACGAAAAGCGCGGGCCCGCGGGCGAGCAGCGTCCTGGCGGCGGCCACGAACCGCCGTACCGGATCGAGGTGGACGTAGTGCGTGTTGACCCGGAAGACGACCCGGTTGCGGCGGGCGGCGCGCAGCGAGGCGGCGAGCTCGTCGTGCAGCAGCGGCGCCTCCTGCAGCACGTGGACGCCGCGTTCCATCAGCCTGGCCGCCACCTGGCTGCCGGGGCCGCCGTTGACGTCGGCGAGGAGCACCACGCAGGCCAGGTCGACATCGGCGGGTATCTCGTCCACGTCGGTGAACAGCGGCACCCCCGCGCGCTCGGCGCACAGGCGCGAACGCTCGCCTCCCCTGGCCAGCACTCCGGCGAGCTCGAACGGCGTGCCCGGCCGTTCCAGCGCCGCCAGGTGCACCCGCCCGAAACCGGTGCCGCAGACGATGACGCGTGGCCGGTCGCTCACAGGACCCCCTCCTCCACCGGCGCGGTGTGCGCCGCCCCTTCGACGATCTCCAGGCGGGTGACCCGCGGGTCGTCGAGAAGCGCGGCGAAGACCCGGGCCGGGTCGAGCACGTCCGCCGCCTCGCCCGGTCCCGGCGGGACCCGCCCGGCCTCCACCGCCTCCACCGCCGCGGCGGCGACCGCCGCGGTCAGCTCGTAGCCGTCGGCCGCACGCGCGAGGAGCGTGCGGGTCACGGTCGCGCCACCGGACTCCCCGGACATCTCGAAGACCAGCTGGAAGTACGGGGAACGCCCGAACGCCTCCAGCCGGGAGACCCGCACCAGTTCCGCGGCGGCCTCCTCGGCGTCCATGTCCTGGAGCCTGCCGAGCGCGGCGGCCGTGAGGTCGCCGTCGAACACGCTCGCCCACTCGACCTCGGCGAGGCCGAGTTCCCTGGCGAGCCGCTCGGTCTCGGCGGCGAGGTAGGGGTAGGTGTCGACCCTGCCGGGGAAGTGCGGCACCCGCACGCCCATGCCGGGACGCAGCGCGCGCGGGATCACCTGGTGGCCGCGCCAGGCGGCCAGCGGCGTGGCGTACCCGCCCGACAGCGAGGCCACGTAGTCGAGCGCGGCCGCCGGCGTGAACAGGTCCAGGCCCCCGGTGTACGCCCGCAGCCGCTCGGGCCGGTCGAATCCGGCGGCGAGGTGGCGGGGCAGCAGCGCCGACAGGCCGGGCATCATGCCGGCCGACAGGAGCGCGACCAGTCCCGGGCTGTCGCGGGCCGCGCGGGAGACGCCGTCGAACGCGGCGGCGTCCCCGGCGACGTCGACGTAGTGGGCGCCCGCGGCCAGGGCCGCGCGGGCGGCCGTGTCGAGAATCACGCATGACGGCCCGGCGCAGTTGAGCACCAGGCGGCAGCCGTCGCAGAACGCGGCGAGCGAGGCGGCGTCGGCGATGTCCACGGCCACGGCCTCGTCGGCGGGGCCGGAGGCGTCCCGCTCCGCCAGCTCCCCGACCCTGCCGGGATCCCTGCCGCCCAGCCGGAGCGGGCCGATGCCCGCCTCGCGGAGCCTGCGCACGGCGGAGCGGCCGACCGCCCCGTAGCAGCCGAGGATCCCGACGGCTCTCATCGCTCCCCCTGTATCCGGTCCAGCACGTCCGCCACCTGGTCGACGTTGGGCGGCTGCAGGCAGGAGAAATGGTCGCCGGGGATGTCGACCACGTCCAGGTCCCCCAGGCACAGGTCGCGCCAGAAGCCGGTCATGTCGTCGCGCAGCCACGGCAGGAACCTGGTGTCGCCGAGCTGCCGCAGGAAGGTGATGTCCCCCGCGTACGGCTGGGGGACGTGCCTGCCGACGGCGTCCAGGCTGTGCTTGACCACCCGGAAGAGGGAGTTCACGTGCCGCTCGACCTCCCGGTCGGAGTGGGCGGCGGTGGCGGCGCGGCCGATGGCGGCCAGCCTCTCCTCGGGGGCGACGGCGGCGAGCCGCCGGAAGTCGGCGGCGGCGGCCTCCACGGCCGGGTCGCCGGTGAGTTCCGCCACCCGGCCCCTGGGCACCCGCTCGGGGTTCTCGCCGAGCAGGAGCTCGAACACCCTGGACATCACGTCCTCGTCGCCGGGGTAGCCGGCGTCGGCGGGGTCGACGCCCATGACGCGGGCGAAGACGTACTCCGCGACCAGCTCGTCCTCGATGACGCGAGGCAGGGTGTAGCTGCTGATCACGGTGAGGGTCTCCACGTCGGCGCCCGCCTCGGTGAGGTGCCTGGCGACCTCGGTGGCCAGCAGCCCGCCCATGCAGTAGCCGACGATGTGGAAGCGGGTGGAGCCGCTGTCGAGCAGCGTCCTGGCGTAGCGGGCGGCGCGACGCTCGATGAGCCCCTCCGGATCCTCGGCGAGATAGGGCTCCACCTCCGTGACGGCCAGGCCCGCCAGCGGGCCTCCCTTGTCCGCCAGGCGCCGGGCGAGCGCGCGGTACGGGGCCAGTGTGCCGCCGCCCTCGTGGACCAGCACGCGCAGGGCCTCGCCGCTCTCGCCGCCGCTTTCGCTCCCGTCGTCGCCGAGGCGCACGAGCGGGGAGGCGGCCTGCCGGGTGCCCTGCTCCCCTTCGTCGTGCGAGCGGCGCAGGTGCTCGGCCAGCGCGGCCACGGTGGGCCGGTGCAGGATCTGCCGGACGAGGTCGTCCCAGAACACGTCGCGGGTGGCGGGGACCTCCTCGCGCAGGCGCGCGGCGAGCTTGGCGATGACGAGGGAGTCGCCGCCCAGCTCGAAGAAGTCGCCGTCCCTGGTGACCTCGGGCAGGCCGAGGACCTCGGCCCACACCGTGGCGAGCGCGCGTTCGAGGTCGTCGGCGGGGGGACCTCCGGCCGCGGCCCGCCCGGCGACGGCGCGGGGCAGCCAGGAGCGCAGCGTGTCGTGGTCGATCTTCCCGTTGCCGGTGAGCGGGAGGGCGTCCACGACCTGGATGTGTCCGGGGATCATGTACTCGGGGAGCCGCTCGGCCAGGTGCCGGGTGAGGCCGGGCGCGTCCAGCCGCGCGCGGTCGTTCTTGAAGCGGGCCGCGAAGACGCTCTGGCCGAGGGTGACGGTGGCGTCGCCGGGTCCCGGCAGGCAGAGGGTGGCGTCGGCGCCGGCCTCGGTGAGGAGTTCCAGCCACTGCTCGCGCCCCAGGAACGTCTGGTCGCGGCCCTTGCGGAGGTCCTCGTAGTCCCACTTGCGCGGGTCCTTCTCCGGCATCATGAACTCCATCGAGGTCATGATCTGGTAGCTGTCCTTGGTGGTGTCGATGAAGACCAGCCAGCCGCCGGGCGCCAGCATCTCCCTGAGCCTGGCCAGCACCCGGCCCGCGTGCCGCGCGTTGTGCAGCACGTTGGCGCAGAGGATGACGTCGAAGGAGCAGGCGGTGTAGCCCTGCTCGCGGTAGTCCTGGTTGATGTCGAACAGGCCGTAGCGCACCCAGGGACGGTCGCCGAAGCGCTCCCTGGCCTCGTTGAGGAAGAAGGGCGAGACGTCGCTGAACAGGTAGTCGACGTCGAAACCGGCCAGCGCGGGGATCATCTGCGCGCTGGTGCCGCCCACACCCGCCCCGACCTCGAGGACGTTCAGGCGTCCCTCGTGGCGCCCGGCGATGTCGGTGAGGATCGCGATGGCGGCGTGGTTGACGTAGCGGCTGATGATGTTCTCGCGGTAGGCGGCCTCGGATATCTCCAGGCGGCCCTCGGGGAACAGCAGCGGCAGCGGGTCCATCTCGTCACGGACGAGCTCGGGCAGGTGCTCGGTGCTGGTCCTGAAGTAGTCGATGAGCTCGGCCTTGTAGCTGTCCTCGCGCTGCAGCTCGCCGACCTGCCGCCAGGCCTGTTCCAGGTCGTCGGCACCGGCCGTGCGCAGCGCGCGGAAGCGGCCGGACTCGCGCTCCAGCAGCCCCTCGTCGACCAGGACCCGCAGCCACCTGCGGACCAGGCGGTGGTGGCGAGGCGCGGCCCCGGTCGCGGCCAGGATCTCCTCCAGGGTCGCCTCCTGCCCGGCCGTCTCGAACAGTCCCCGGCGGCGCAGCGCCCACATCATGCCGAGCACCGCGGCCCGGTCCAGGCGGCCGAAGAACTCCAGGAGCTCGGCGCGGTCGATGTGCCGGGTGTGCACGTCGCCCGCCGCCGATCCCGCGGCGGTCATCTCCGGCACCGGGTCGTCGGCGTCCGGCGTCCGTTCGAGGCGGACCGGTTCCACGAACGCGGCCAGCCGCCGGTCCAGGCCGGTGCCCTCGACGAGCACGTCCGCCGCGGCGACCGCCGGGTGGGCCTGGACGGCCGCCTCGACCTCGGCGAGCTCGATCCGGTGCCCGCGGATCTTGACCTGCCGGTCCTCGCGGCCGAGGAACTCGATGGTGCCGCCGGGGTGGTAGCGGCCCAGGTCGCCGGTGCGGTAGAGGCGCTCACCGGTGACCGGGTGCGTGACGAACCTGTGGGCGGTCTTCTCCTCGTCGCCGAGGTAGCCCAGGGCCAGCCCCGCCCCGCCGATGTACAGCTCGCCGGGGACGTGGTCGGGGCACGGGCGCATGTCCTCGTCGAGGACGTGGAAGGTCTGGTTGGCCAGGGGCGTGCCGTACGGGATGCTCCGCCAGCCCTCGGGGACCTCGCCGATGGGGTGGTGGATCGACCAGATGGCGGCCTCGGTGGCCCCGCCGAGGCTGACCAGCTCCAGCCCCGGCAGGCGGCCCCGCACCCGGCCGGGGAGGTTGACCGGGATCCAGTCGCCGCTGAGCAGCGCCAGCCGCAGCGATGTCAGGCCGGGCTCCGGCTGGGAGCTGAGGTAGTGGTCGAGCATCTGGAGCTGCGCGGGGACGGAGTTCCAGAGCGTGACACCGTGCTCGTCGATCAGCCGGGCCCAGTGCGCGGGGTCCCCGCGGCTGCCCGCGTCGGGAAGCACGAGGGTCCCGCCGAGGGCGAGCGGGCCGAAGATGTCGTAGACCGACAGGTCGAAACCCAGGCCCGCCAGGCCCAGGACCCGGTCCTCGGCCGTCACCGCGAAGCGCCGGTTGACGTCGGCGACGGTGTTGAGCGCGGCCCGGTGGGAGATCATCACACCCTTGGGGGCACCGGTGGAGCCCGACGTGTAGATCACGTACGCGAGGTCCCCCGGGTCCACGGCGGACGCGACGCCGTTCGGGCCGGACGGGGCGGAAGCGGCATCGCTCGGACCGGGCACGGAGAATCCGGCACCATTCGGACCGGACGCGATGCCGTTCTGACCGGACGCGCCGGGTCCGGCGCCGCTCGGACCGGACGCGCCGGGCAGGAGGTCGACGTCGATCGCGCCCTCCGGACGGTCGCCGATCCGCGACTGGGCGAGCACGTGGCGGACGCCCGCGTCGGTGAGGATCCTGTCCCGTCTGGCGGGTGGCTGCCCGGTGTCCACCGGCAGGTACGCGCCGCCGGCCAGCAGCGTGCCGAGCACCGCGACGACCTGTTCCCACCCCTTCTCCATCATGACCGCGGCCAGGTCGCCCCGGCCGAAGCCGCGCGAGGCCAGAACCCGCGCCACGTCCTCCGCTCTGCCGAGCAACTCGCCGTAGGTGAGGGTCCGGCCGCCGGAGACGACGGCCGGCCGCTCGGGCGTGCGGCGCGCCTGGGCGACCACCGGCTCGTGCAGCAGTCCCGAGGGCATCGGCGCGGCGGTGTCGTTGACCTTCTCGCGCTCGCGCGCCTGCGCGGCGGGCAGCTCGACCGGGCAGGTGGCGTCCCACGCCTCGTCCGTGTCGGCCAGCTCGCCGAGCAGGCCGGACAGGGCCTCGAAGGCGCCCTCCACGACCCCCTCGGGGAACACGCCGTCACGGACGTCCCACCTGACCTCCAGCGCGCCGCCCTCGACCACCGCCTGGCAGTCGATCCACACCTGCGGCGTCTGGCTCGCGCCGTACACGACCTCGGCGAGACCGCTCATCCCCTCGTGCCCGGCGGCCTCGTCGCTGAGCCCGATCGTGCTGGTGAACACCACGGGCATCAGCGCGGCACCCCGGCCCCGGCGGCGGGCGATCTCCCGCATGAGCTCCACCCCGGAGTAGAGGCGGTGATCGAGGTCCTCCCAGAGCCGGTCCTGGATCGCGCGGGCCCGGTCGCGGAACGCGGTGCCCCGCCCGCCCTCGACGGCGAGCAGGCTGACGGTGGTGAAGTCACCGACCAGCTCCCCCACCTGCGGGTGCAGCGGCTGCCGGTTGAGCAGTGTCAGGTTCAGCGAGAAGCGGGGGCGGCGGCTCCAGCGTCCGACGACCTCGGCGAAGGCGGCCAGCACCGCCGTGGACGGGGTCACGCCGTGCGCGCCCGCCCGGGCGCGGAGGCGCGCCCACCGCGGCGGGTCGAAGGTGACCTGGTGGCGGGTGAAGCGACGGCCGGCCTCGGTGGCGGCGTTCTCCCGTACGGGCAGCTCGGGCGGGCCCGGCAGGTCGTCGGCGCGTCCCTCCCAGTAGTCGCGGTCGCGCTCGTAGGCGGCTCCGTCGCGCTGCCGCCGGGCGGCGAGCAGGTAGTCGCGGAAGCCGATCTCCAGGGGGGGCAGCTCGTGGCCCGGATCGAGGTAGAGCCGCTTGAGCTGGGTCAGCAGCAGCTGGATGCTGAGGTAGTCGGCGATCAGGAAGTCGATGGACACGTGCAGCACGGCCCGGTCGCCGGCCTGGGTGACGCGCAGCTCGAACAGCGGCCAGGTGCCGGTGTCGTAGACCCGGTGGTCCATCTCGGCCCTGACGGCCTCCAGGTGGGCGTCCACCTCCCGGGCCGGGCGCCCGCGCAGGTCGGTCACGCGCACCCGGTAGGCGGGGACGTCGGGCTGGATCCGCTGGTAGCCGTCGACGTGGACGACCGCGCGGAGCATGTCGTGGTGGCCGACCAGCCGCTGCCAGGCGGCCTCCAGGCGGGGCGGGTCGAGCTCGGCGAAGGCCAGCTCGGCGTAGACCTGGCAGGCGGTGCCGCCGAAGTCGAAGGCCTCCCTGCGTCCCAGCATGTAGGCGGCCTGGACGTCGGTCAGCGGGAACGGCTCGTGCCGGTCCGCCGGTTCCGGGGTCAGTGCCCCGGCGGGCTCGCGCAGGCACTCCAGCAGGTCGTCCCGGTACGCGGAGAGCTGTGCCCTCCGCTCCTCGGTCATCACGCCCTGCGGTGCCCGGAAGCGCAGCCGCCCTGATTCCTCCCACAGGCGTACGCCCAGGTTCTCTAGTTCCGCGATGAGCTGACCGGCTGTCATACGACGCCCTCCTCGAAGGCTCCTGTCTCCTGCTGTTCGATCAGGACCGCGTGTTCGGCGACGGTCGGACCGGCGAATATCTGCCTCAGGGCGAGATCCGCGCCGAAGGCGCGGCGGATCTCCTCGGCGAGGCGGGCGGCCAGGATGCTGTCGCCGCCCAGGGTCACGAAGTTCTGGTGGCGGCCGACCCGCTCCATGCCGAGCAGCTCGCACCAGATGCGGCCGAGCCTCTCCTCGACGGGGCCGGACGGCGGCTCGTCCTCGGCCGCCGCGGGGACGTCCCGCTCGGCGAGCCTGGCCAGCGCGGCGCGGTCGACCTTGCCGTTGGCGCTGAGCGGGAACCGCTCCAGCAGGGTGACGGTGGCCGGTACGGCGTAGGCGGGCACGCGCTCGGCCAGCCATTCGGTGAGCGCCCGGGGATCCGCGTCGGCGACGACGAGGGCGGCCAGGCGGCGGGCCGGCCGGCCGACGGTGGTGACCACGGCGTGGCGTACGGCGGGGTGGGCGTGCAGGGCGGTCTCGATCTCGCCGAGTTCGATGCGGTGCCCGCGGACCTTGACCTGATGATCCACACGGCCCAGGAACTCCAACGTGCCGTCAGGCCAGTACCGGCCCATGTCACCGGTGCGATACCAGCGCACCCCACCCACCTCGACGAACTTCGCCGCCGTGGTCTCGGCATCACCCCGATACCCCTTCGCCACCCCCGCACCACCGATCCACAACTCCCCCGGCACCCAGTCCGGGCAATCACGCCCCCGCCCGTCCACCACCCGGAAACACTGGTTCGCCAACGGCGTCCCGTAGGGCACCGACCGCCACGACGACGGCACCGACGCCGGCACCTCGAAGAAGTTCGACCAGATCGCCGCCTCCGTCGCACCCCCCAACGCCACCAACCGGCACCCCGGCGCCGCCGCCCGCAACCGGCCCGGCAGATCCAGCCCCACCCAGTCACCCGACAACAACGCCAGCCGCAACCCACCCGGCAACCGCTCCGGCTCGGCCACCAGCAGCATGTCCAGCAACGCCGGGACGGTGTTCCACACCGTCACCCCGTGCGCCTCCATGAGCTTCAGCCAGTGGTGGGCCTCGCGCCGGGAGTCCTCCTCGACGAGGACCAGCGCGCCGCCCACTCCGAGCAGGCCGAACAGGTCCCAGACCGACAGGTCGAAGTCCAGCGCCGACAACGCCAGCACCCGATCCGACTCCCCCACCCCGAACCGCCCGTTGACGTCCACCACCGTGTTCAACGCCGCCCGATGCGACACCTCCACACCCTTCGGCTCCCCCGTCGACCCCGACGTGAAGATCACATACGCCGACGACCCCGCGTCCACCACCACCGGCGCCTCCAACGGCACCGCACCCACCGCCACCCCCACACCGACCCGCTCGACACCACCCTCCGAACCGCCATCAGAACCGGCGGACGAGTCGTCGTCGCCGGTCAGCACCAGCCGCACCCCGGCCCGGCGATAGATCCGCTCCTTGCGGGTCTCCGGCTGGTCCACCCCCACCGGGACGTACACGCCCCCGGCGGCCAGCACGCCGAGCACGGCCACGGCCTGGTCCGGCCCCTTGGGCAGGGAGACGGCGACCGCGTCGCCCGGCGTGACGCCGTGCCCGCGCAACCACCCGGCCACCCCCAGCGCCCGCCCCGCCAGCTCCCCGTAGGAAAGCTCACCACCGTCCCACACCACCGCCGTACGACCCGGCTCCCGAGCCGCCCACCCGAAGAACCCCGAATGCAGCAACCCCTCCGGCACCGCACCCGCCGTCGCGTTCACCCCCGCCCGCACCAGCAACTGGTCCGCGGGCACCGGGCACGGCGCCGTGGAGTCCCAGCTTCCGGCCGACAGCCATTCGAGCATCCCGGCGAAGGCGCCGAACATGGCGTCGAGCACGCCGGGCGGGAAGAGCTCCTCGACCGCGTCCCAGTTGAAGAACAGGCCGCCGCCGATCTCCATCACCTGGTGGTCCAGCCACACCTGCGGCGTCTGGGACACGCCCCAGACGGGTTCGGCGAAGATCTGGGAGTCCGCGTCCCAGAGGTCACCGTCGCCGGTCACGCCGAGCGTGCTGGTGAACACCACCGGCATGGAGACCTCGGCGGAGCCGGTGCGCCTGGCCAGCTCGCGCATCACCCAGATGGCGGAGACGTCGCTGTGCTCCAGGTCGCGTACCACCTGCCGTTGCAGGCGCCGGGCGCCGTCGAGCCAGGTCTCCCCCGCGGCGGGCTCGTAGGCGACGAGCAGCAGCGAGGTGAAGTCGCCCAGGACGCGGTTGATGTCGGGGTGGACCTCCCTGCGGTCGAAGAGGGTGAGGTTGATCGTGAGGTCCTGCCGGGCGCTCCAGGCGCCGAGGACCTCGGCGAAGGCGGTGGCCAGCACCGTGGAGGGGGTGAGCCCGTGCTCCTTGGCCGTGGCCTTGACGGCTCGCCACTGCTCGGGGGACAGGCGGCCCTCCCTGCGCGTGAAGCGGGGGCGGCCGATCTGCGAGGGGTCGGCGGCGAGCGGCAGCTGCGGCCCCGGGGGCAGATCGGCGACCCGCTCCGACCAGTACCGCTGCGAGCGCTCCAGCGCGGCGGGTTCCGGGTGGACGCCGAGGACGTAGTCACGGAAGGACAGCTCCACCGGGGGCAGCTCCGCGCCGGGGTCGGCGTAGAGGGTCTCCAGTTCCCGCAGGACGATCATCGAGCTGAGCGCGTCCAGGACGATGTTGTCGAAGCTGACGCCGACGCGCGTGCGGCCGGCGCCGTAGCGCACGGCGCGCACGTCGAACAGCGGCCAGCGGGTCGCGTCGATGAGCTGGTGCGACATGTCCTCGCGCAGCCGGGCCAGCGCGGTGTCCGCGTCGTCCTCGCCGTCGGCGCCGGCGTCGACGACGGGGATCGTGAAGCGCGGCACCTCGGGCAGGATGCGCTGCCTGCCGTCGGGGAGGAACTCCGCGCGCAGCATCTCGTGCCGGCGGATGAGCGCGTTCCACGCCTCCTCCAGCCGGGGGATGTCGGTGCCGACCGTGTCGTACTCGGTGTAGAAGTGGCAGCCCACGCCGCCGAGCGCGAAGTCGTCGGTCCGCCCGACCCAGTAGGCGCGCTGCACGTCGGTCGGCGGGAAGGGGTCGTGGCGGTGTTCGAGGTCGGGGACCAGGGCGGGCAGGGGGCGCTCGGGGTCGCCGGGTTCGAGGGTCGCCGCGAACTCGGCGAGGACCGGCGTCTCGAAGAGAGTGCCGAGCTCGGCCCCGGCGATCCCGGCGGCGCGCAGCCGGGTCACCAGGCGGGTCGCGAGGAGGCTGTCGCCGCCGAGCGTGAAGAAGCTCTGGTCGCGGCCGACGGCGGGCAGCCCGAGCAGCTCGGACCAGATCTCCGCCACGGCCGTCTCCATGCCCTCCTCGGGCGGGTCGAGCCGCTCGACGCGACCGGCGAGCCGGTCTGCGAGAAGGGTCCGCACCGCGCCCCTGTCGACCTTGCCGTTGGCGCTCAGCGGCAGGCTCTCCGCGACGGTGAGCTGCTCGGGAACCATGTAGGCGGGCAGGCGCCCGGCCAGCCAGTCGTGCAGGGCCGTCTCGCCGGTCCCGTCGCGGGTGACGGCCAGCGCGGCCAGGCGCCGGGTCGGCTCCCCGACCGTGACGGCGACGGCGCTCTCCACGGCGGGGTGGGCACGCAGGGCGGTCTCGATCTCGCCGAGTTCGATGCGGTGCCCGCGGACCTTGACCTGATGATCCACACGGCCCAGGAACTCCAACGTGCCGTCAGGCCAGTACCGGCCCATGTCACCGGTGCGATACCAGCGCACCCCACCCACCTCGACGAACTTCGCCGCCGTGGTCTCGGCATCACCCCGATACCCCTTCGCCACCCCCGCACCACCGATCCACAACTCCCCCGGCACCCAGTCCGGGCAATCACGCCCCCGCCCGTCCACCACCCGGAAACACTGGTTCGCCAACGGCGTCCCGTAGGGCACCGACCGCCACGACGACGGCACCGACGCCGGCACCTCGAAGAAGTTCGACCAGATCGCCGCCTCCGTCGCACCCCCCAACGCCACCAACCGGCACCCCGGCGCCGCCGCCCGCAACCGGCCCGGCAGATCCAGCCCCACCCAGTCACCCGACAACAACGCCAGCCGCAACCCACCCGGCAACCGCTCCGGCTCGGCCACCAGCAGCATGTCCAGCAACGCCGGGACGGTGTTCCACACCGTCACCCCGTGCGCCTCCATGAGCTTCAGCCAGTGGTGGGCCTCGCGCCGGGAGTCCTCCTCGACGAGGACCAGCGCGCCGCCCACTCCGAGCAGGCCGAACAGGTCCCAGACCGACAGGTCGAAGTCCAGCGCCGACAACGCCAGCACCCGATCCGACTCCCCCACCCCGAACCGCCCGTTGACGTCCACCACCGTGTTCAACGCCGCCCGATGCGACACCTCCACACCCTTCGGCTCCCCCGTCGACCCCGACGTGAAGATCACATACGCCGACGACCCCGCGTCCACCACCACCGGCGCCTCCAACGGCACCGCACCCACCGCCACCCCCACACCGACCCGCTCGACACCACCCTCCGAACCGCCATCAGAACCGGCGGACGAGTCGTCGTCGCCGGTCAGCACCAGCCGCACCCCGGCCCGGCGATAGATCCGCTCCTTGCGGGTCTCCGGCTGGTCCACCCCCACCGGGACGTACACGCCCCCGGCGGCCAGCACGCCGAGCACGGCCACGGCCTGGTCCGGCCCCTTGGGCAGGGAGACGGCGACCGCGTCGCCCGGCGTGACGCCGTGCCCGCGCAACCACCCGGCCACCCCCAGCGCCCGCCCCGCCAGCTCCCCGTAGGAAAGCTCACCACCGTCCCACACCACCGCCGTACGACCCGGCTCCCGAGCCGCCCACCCGAAGAACCCCGAATGCAGCAACCCCTCCGGCACCGCACCCGCCGTCGCGTTCACCCCCGCCCGCACCAGCAACTGGCCGGAGGGGGTGAGCGTGGGGAGCCGGCGGTCCCAGTCGCCCTCGGCGAGCCAGTCGAGCAGGCCGGCGAAGGCGCCGGACATCGCGTCCAGCATCCCGGCGGGGAAGAGCTCGTCGACCGCGTCCCAGTTGAACAGCAGCCCTCCGTCCACCTCGACCACCTGGTGGTCCAGCCACACCTGCGGCGTCTGGGAGAGCATCCAGCCGAGCGCCCCGAGGCTCCGCTGGACGTCCTGGCCCACGAGGTCGCCCATTCCGGCGGCGCTGGTGAGCACCACCGGGGCCGTGACCTGCCCGCCGCGGCGGCCCCGGTTGAGGTCGCGGAGAACCTCGACGCCCGAGTAGGCCGAGTGGGCGACGTCCGCGATGAAGCGGTTCTGCAGGGCCGTGACCCGGTCCTGGAAGGTCTCCTCCCGCGTCAGGTCGACATCGAGGAGGATCAGGTTCGTGAAGTCGGCGACCATCAGGGGCACGTCGGGGTGGAGCGTCTGCCGGTCGAACAGCGGGAGGTTGAGCAGGAAGCGCGGCTGGGCGCTCCAGGCACCGATGACCTCGGCGAAGGCCGCCGCCAGCACCATGGGCAGGGTCACCCCGCGCGTGCGGGCGTGGTCGGCGAGCAGGTGGCGCCCCTCGGGCGGCAGCCAGTGGCCGCGGCGGACGACGCGAGGCCGCTCGACGCGCTCGGGCTCGACCGCGAGCGGGAGCTGGGGCCCCTCGGGCAGGTCGGCGAGCCGCTCCCGCCAGTAGGCCCGGTCCTTCTCGCGCGCCTCGCGTCCGCGCAGCTCGTGCTCGGCGAGGTAGGTGGGGAAGCCGTACCGCAGGGGCGGCAGCGAATCGCCCCGCCCGGAGTAGAGCGCGGCCAGGTCCTCCAGGATGATCTGGATGCTGCGCACGTCGGCCACGAGCAGGTCGAAGTTGACGTGCAGCCGGTGGGCGCCACCGGGCAACAGCGAGAGCCGGATGTCGAACACCTCCCCGCGCTCGACCTCCAGGCGCCGGTGCGAGAACGTCTCGCGCAGCTCGTCGAGACGTCCGCCGTCGTCCAGGCGCAGGTCGTGTACCACGAGGCCCGGCCAGGGGCTGCGGTCCAGGATCTGCTGGGTGCCGTCGTCGAGGAACCTGGCGCGCAGCAGCGCGTGCCGCTCGAACAGGGCGCGCACGGCGCCTTCGAGGGCCTCCGCGTCGACGCCCGCGCCGTCGAACTCGGCGTAGAAGTGGCAGCCGACGCCGCCGAGCACCTGCCGGTCCTGCCGGCCGATCCAGTAGGCGTGCTGGACGGGGGTGAGCGGGAAGGGCGCGCTCTCGTCCACCTCCGGCGCCCGAGGCCCGGCCGCCGTCGCGCCGGCCGTGTCCTGGCCGGCGGAGAGCAGCTCCCACCAGTCGTCGAGCGTGGGAGCCTCGAACAGGTCGGCGAACTTGACCTCCACACCGCCGCGCCGCCACTCGTTGGCCAGCTGCATGACCCGCATGGAGTCGAGGCCGTGGCGGATCAGGTCGTCCCCGCCGTTCAGCCGGGACGCGTCCAGGCCGAGCACGGTCGCGGTGGCCTGCCGGACCGCCTCGTACGTCAGCGGCTCGGCGGGCCGCGCGCCTCCGTCGGCCGCGTCCACCGAGGACGGGAGGGAGGGTGAGGCCGGGTCCGGCGACGGGGAGGCCGGACCCGGAGACAGGGAGTGGCTGTGGCGCACGTCGAGTTCGCCGCGGCGGTACCCGTTGAGGACCGCGAGCCGGTCGTCACCGAGCCGCCGGAGCTCGCCGGGGGCCACGAGCGTGACGACGTCGGCCACCAGCCCGTGCTCCCGGATCACGGCGGCGCGCATCCGCCGGACGAGCTCGGCCGGCCCGTTCTCCGAGAGCTCCCCGGAGATCTCGGCCAGCAGCAGCAGGCCGCCGTCGAAGGGCGTCTGGAACGCGCGGCACTCCTGCCCCGTGACCTCGGCCACGGTGCTCTCCAGCGGCTCGGGGCGGCGGATGCGACCGCGAATCGACATGTCCCACATAGCGATTCACGTTGTCACGGGCCACGAAATGCGGCAATTCACGAAATCGCCTTCTGCCGGCGGAATGCTCGACGATGTAGCCGGACAGCGATTAAGTATGCCTTACCTAACTACCCATCAGGGCGGCCGTGCTCCTGCGAAGACACGCCGGAGGCACTTACCAATTGCCCGTCCGGACATTCCGGAAAATATTCAGGCACCTATTTCGAGGTGCCCGATCGGCTACTTGCCGCCCCCTGTGACCCGACCTAGCGTCGGCAGGGTCCATGGGAGAGGAGACCGCAAGTGGCCAGCACACTGGAGGTTTCGCCGGACCGTGTGATAACGGGGCCGGAGGAGGCCCGCGCGCTCGGAGACGAGTACGTCACGGCGGTGGGCAAAATCCTCAACAGTCACGTCCGCAACGAGGCCGTCGGGGCGGCCGTCTTCGACGAGCCCTCCATCGCGCTCGCGCCCACTCCACGCGATAAGTGGCTGGCCTGCAGAATGGCGATGGAGGAATACGGCCACCATTTAAAATTCAACAAACTCGCCGCCGAACTCGGCCTTGAGGACGCGAATGCCAGGGGACCTCTTTCGATATTCGAGTACGAGGTGCGGAGCTGGACCGAGTACGTGATGACCAAGGCGATCGTCGACCTCGCCGAGGTCGTGCTGATGGAGGACCTCTGCGACTGCTCCTACCTGCCCCTGCGTAAGCTCTGCCGGTCGTTGATGCCCGAGGAGCGCTTCCACGTGGGGTTCGGCGCGACGAGCGCGCGCCGGCTGGTGGCCGACCCCGCCCAGCGCGACAAGGTGCGGCGGGCCGGGCACGAGCTGCTCGCGATGACGATGCCGTTCTTCGGCCGCAGCGACTCGAAGAACAACGAGGTGTTTCGCCGCCTGGCCATCAAGCGGATGACCAACGACGAGTGCCGCGCGGAGTTCGTCCGGCGCACGCGGGAGCTCTTCGAGTCCGACCTCGGTCTCGACTACCCGGAAGTGGATGTGCGATGGTACGGCACTTCGAGCTGACCGAACCGCCCGAGGGGCTGGCCGCCGAGCTGGGGCCCGGCGGCGACAGGGTGGAGCGTCTCCTGCGCGGCATCTGCGCCGCCGGCCGGGCCCCAGCTCGGCGGCGCGCCCCGAGTCCCTCTCTCACCGTCGTGCGCGACCCGGCCGTCGCGGCCGCGGCGATGGACCGGGTCGACCCCGGCTGGCTGGAGGCGCTCGACCGGCGGCGCGGCGCGGCCCGCGAGCGGCTCGTGGCGACCGGCCGCGAGAAGCAGCTGGACACGGCCGAGCATGTGGCCATGCTCGTCGCGACGCCCCGCCTCGACCCCGCCGACCAGACCGACCCCGACGCGCGCGCCGTGTCCGGCGCCCTGCTGTGGCTGATCGGCACGGTCGTCGCGGACGCGCTCGCGGACCCCGGCGGCGCCCCCGCCGCGAACGGCGACGGCCCAGGCCACGACGAAGACGATGACAAAGACAAAGACGAAGACGAAGACGATCCGCTGTCCGGGCTCGCCGAGCTGCTGGCCTCCGGCTGGTGGCCCATCGGCCCCGTGGACGGCGCCTTCCTGATCTCCCCCTACGCGGCCGACGGAGGTGAACCGCATGCCCGATGACTCTTTCGGCACGCGCCAAGGAACCACCACGGCGCCTCCCGCGCCGGTGGCGCCCGGCGTCCCGGCTCAGAGAGCACGGATTCCCAGGACCGGCGGCGCCGGAGCGCTCCCGATCACCGGCGTGGGCCAGGCCCCCGCCCCCTCACCCGGCACGGAGAACCCGGGGACGGGGAACGTCGCCGGCGAGCTCGCCCGCCTCGCCGGAGACCGCGGCTGGAACGCGGCGCCCGCCTTCTACGAGGGCGACCGCGTCTGGACCCACGGGGAGGTGCACGACCTGGCGGCGCGGGTCACGATGGTCCTGGTCGACCTGGGCGTGCGGCCGGGCGAGCGCATCATGATCGCGCTCGAGGACTGCGTCGCGTGGGTCGCGGCCTTCCTCGGAGCCGCCCGGCTCGGCGTCACGGCGGTGCCCGTCAACCCCGAGCTGACGGAGGCCGACCACGCCTTCGTCCTCGCCGACTGCGACGCCAGGCTCGTGGTCGCCACCCGGGAGATCGCACCCCGCTTCGACGGCGTACCGCACCTGACCGGCGAGCAGTTGCTCTGCCTGGCCGGCCGCGTCCCGCCGGGGCCCGTCGCCCAGGTCGGCGCCTCGGCCCCCCTCTACGCGCAGTACACCTCGGGCACGACCGGGCGGCCCAAGGGCGCGCTGCACCGCCACGGCGACCTCGCGCTCTACCACCGCGCGGCCGGCGAGGGCGTGGTCGGCATCCGCGAGGACGACGTGACCCTGTCGGTCTCGAAGATGTTCTTCGCCTACGGCCTGGGCAACACGCTGGTGTTCCCGCTGTTCTCCGGCTCGTCCGCCGTCCTGCTCGCGGACCGGCCGACCCCGGCGCTGATCGCCGAGGCGGTCGCCCGCCACGGCGTCACCGTGCTGTACGCGGTGCCCTCCGCCTACGCCAACCTCGTCGCCGAGTGCGAGCCGGCCGCCTTCTCCTCCGTGCGGGTCGCCGTGTCGGCGGGCGAGACGCTCAACGAGACCCTGGGCGCCCGTACCCGGGAACTGCTCGGGGCTCCCGTCCTCGACCAGCTGGGTTCGACCGAGGCCGGCCACGCCTTCTGCTCCAGCACCCTGGCCCGTGACGAGCCGGGCACGATCGGCCGCGCCCTGCCCGGCTACGAGCTGCAGGTGCGTGACGAGCGTGGGGAACCGGCCACCGAGGGAGAGCTCTGGGTGCGGGGCGAGTCGCTGCTCCTGGAGTACCTCAACCAGCCCGACCAGACGGCGTACGCCCTGGTGGACGGGTGGCTGCGCACCGGCGACCGCGTCGAGCGCCTGCCCGGCGGCGCCTACGTCCACCGCGGCCGCTGTGACGACATGGAGATGGTGGGTGGCATCACGATGTCGCCGGTCGAGGTCGAGAAGGTCCTGTCGGAGCACCCGGCCGTGGCCGAGGTGGCCGTCGCCGTCATCGCCGACGAGCGCGGAGCGCGCAAGCTGCGGGCGTTCGTGGTGCCCGCCACGCCCGGCCAGAATCCGGCGCGAATCGAGAAGGAGCTGATCGAGCTGGCCCGCGGGCGGCTGGCACCGTTCAAGGTCCCGCGTAGCGTGAAGCTGTGCCAGACCCTGCCGCGGACGCACACCGGCAAGCTGCGCCGCTTCGCCGTCCGCGACGGGGACTGGTGATCGCTGGTGCGCACGCTGCTCGTCGACAACTACGACTCCTACACCTACAACCTGTTCCAGCTGGTCGCGGAGACCTACGGCGTGGAACCGGTCGTGATGAGCAATGACGACGAGGCCTGGCACGACCTGCCCCTGCACCGGTTCGACGCGCTGATCATCTCCCCCGGTCCCGGCCGGCCCCAGGTGGAGCGGGACGTCGGTGTCTCCCTCGACCTCATCCGCGCCTCCGGCCTGCCCGTACTGGGCGTGTGCCTGGGACACCAGGCGCTGGGCTGGCTGTCCGGCGCCGACGTGGTGCCGGCGCCCGCGCCGATCCACGGGCACGTCGAGCGGATCCGGCACTGCGGGCGGGACCTCTTCCGTGGTCTGCCGCAGAACTTCCATGCGGTCCGCTACCACTCGCTCTGCGTGGCCACCCCGCCACCCGACGAGCTGGAGATCACGGCGTGGACGGGCGACTCGGTCGTGATGGGCCTGCGGCACCGCACGATGCCGTGGTGGGGTGTGCAGTTCCATCCCGAGTCGATCTCCACCGAGCACGGCCCCGCGCTGCTGCGCAACTTCCGCGACCTCGCCCTGGCGGCGGGGCCGGTGCCCGGTGCGGTGCCGCCCGTCGCGCACGTCCCCTCGTGGTCGCTGGAGACGGAGCGGATCGACGGCGCCGCCGACGCCGAGGCGGTGTTCACCGGCCTCTTCCGTTCCCAGCGGTACGCCTACTGGCTGGACAGCAGCCGCGTCGAGCCCGGCGGGGCGCGTTTCTCCTTCCTCGGCGACGCGGGCGGCCCGCACGGTGAGGTGCTCTCCTGCCGTCCCGGCGCGGGCAGCGTGCGGATCCAGGACGCCTCGGGTGCGGGCATGGCGATCCATGTCCCGATCTTCGACCTGCTCGACGAGCGGGTGGCCGCCCGCGCGATGGAACCGGACCCGGCGCTCCCTTTCGACCTGGACGGCGGCTACGTCGGCTACTTCGGCTACGAGCTCAAGCGCGAGTGCGGGGCGCGGGCCGAACACCTGTCGTCGATGCCCGACGCGGTCTGGATGTCGGCGACGCGGTTCGTCGCGATCGACCACGAGACGCGCCAGACGTGGGCGGTGGCGCTCACCGACGGCGGCTCCGGCAGCCGCAAGCAGGCCAGGCGCTGGGTCGAGGAGACGGCCGCGGCGTGCCGGGGGATGGTCTCCGGGCGTGACGTCCCGGTGGTGGAGGTGGAGGGGGAGGAGTTCAATCCCGAGCCCTGGCTGGTGCGGCCCCGCGAGCGCTACCTGGCCGACATCGAGGAGTGCCTGCGGCTGCTGCGCGCCGGGGAGAGTTACGAGATCTGCCTCACCAACACCGTCGAGATCCCCTTCCACGGGTCGGCCGAGGATCTCTACCTGCGCCAGCGGCGGCTGAACCCGGCGCCGTACGCGGCCTATCTGCGGCTGGAGGAGGACCACGTCCTGTGCTCCTCCCCCGAGCGCTTCCTCAAGGTCGGCAGGGACGGGATCGCGGAGTCCAAACCGATCAAGGGCACCGCGCCGCGCGACCCCGAGCCGCGCCACGACGACGAGCTGAGGAGGGAGCTCGCGTCGTCCGGCAAGACCCGCGCGGAGAACCTCATGATCGTCGATCTGCTCCGCAACGACCTCGGCCGGATCTGCGACGTCGGCACGATCGACGTGCCGCGCTTCATGGCCGTGGAGTCCTACGCCACCGTCCACCAGCTCGTCTCCACCGTCCGCGGGCACCTGCAGGACGGTGTGAGCGCCGTGCGGGCCGCGCGCAGTTGCTTTCCCGGCGGGTCGATGACCGGCGCGCCCAAGCTGCGCACGATGGAGATCATCGACAGGCTCGAGGGCCGCGCGCGCGGCGTCTACTCCGGCACGATCGGATTCTTCGGTCTCAGCGGCACCGCGGACCTCAACATCGTGATCCGGACCGCGGTCGCCAGGCCGGGCGGGCTGACGGTCGGCGCGGGCGGGGCGATCGTCCTCGACTCCGACCCGGTCGAGGAGTACGAGGAGATGCTGCTCAAGGCCCGCGCCCCGCTGCGGGGCCTCGGCGGGCTGTCCGGCGCGCCCGCCCCCCGACGTCTCGCCTGAGACGGCCCCGAGACCGAGCCGGCGGCCCGGCTCGGTCCAACGGCGTCTAACGGCGTCTAACGGCCGGGTTCGGGGAGCAGCCCGCGGTTGAGCGCCACCGCGGTGGCGAGCGTCCGGTTGGAGCAGTTGAGCTTGGCGAGGATGTTGGCGACGTGCCGCTTGGCCCCGTGCTCGGAGATGCCGAGGCGGCGGGCGATCTGCTTGTTGCTGAGCCCCTCCGCCATCAGGGCGAGGGCCTGCTGTTCGCGCGAGCTCAGCGGCGAGTCGACGGGGTCGCTCTCCGGGCAGGGATCGTCGTCGGGGACGGGCGTCCCCTCGAGGTCCTCCTCGTCGCGGATGCGGGACAGGAGCCGCCGGGCCAGCGGGCCGGGCATCGGCATGAGGCCGCTGCCGAGGTCCGACAGGGCACTCCTGAGCGAGGTGTGGGTCAGATCCGTCTCCAGCAGCAGGCCGTCGACCGGCAGGGCCGCGGCCTCCGCGAGCGAGGCGTCGCACACGCCGCGCAGGACCAGCAGGACGTGCGCGTCGTGCTCGGCCGCGACCGTGGCCAGCTTCTCGGTCGCGTGCGCCTTGCCGGACGGGGCGAGCAGCAGGACGTCCGGCCTCTCTGACTGCAGCAGCTCGAGAGCGCGGTCGAGGTCGCCCGCCTCGTACGTTCTCTCCACCGTGTCAACGGTCGCGAGCATGGTGCACAGCCCGCAGCGGAGCACCTCACTGCCCATGGCGACCAGAACGGCCCGGCCTAAAGGATCGAGTCGTTGTGAGCTCATGTTCATCCCGCCATCGCGTCGGACAACCACAGTTCCACTACTTCAAGAGGGCTCCAATACCCCGAAAAACGGGGTATCCACCTGTATTTCAAGAAAGTTCGTTATAGAAGATCCACAGCCATCCTGACGGAGGAATTTCCGGCCGGCCGCCGAGCGGACCCCCTCCCGGTCGCGGCCGGTCAGGTGACTCGCGATCGCCCGCGGGCAACGTGCCCGCGCCTTCGGTGCCGCCCCCGGGGGCCGCCTCCGTACCGGCTCCCCGCCGGCTCCTTCCACCGGACCGTTTATCGCTTTCCTGCCGCTCCGCAAATTACTCAGACCGCTCGGATCGCGCGGATCCCCTATTACCTGACTACCTCGCTTTCCCCATTTCTTCAACGTCGGAAATGTCCGTTTATGTGCGTCTTCGCAGATCACGGGGCCATTTCGGCGCGTCATGTTTCACAACTTAGGTTACCCTTGCCTAATCAGATTTCCTGGTCTACCGTCGGAACCGGACTCCGGAACCGCACAGCCCTGATGATCACCGTGACGCGGAGGCGGCGAACCACGTGAGAATCCTGACCCGGAGCGACCTGGCCAGAATCGAGCTCGTCCCCTCCGAGGTGGTCTCGGTCGTGGAGGAGTCGTACCGGGCCCTGGCCTCCGGGCTGTCGGTCAATCCGAGCAGGCTGACGGCCAGGCCACCCGACGGGCACTCGGTGGGCCACACCCTCGTGGGGCGCGACGGCACTCGCGAGGTCGTCGCCTTCGAGACCTCCTACCGGTTCTACCCGCGGCGCGAGCGCCAGTACACGACCCTGTCGCTGTACGACGACGAGAGCGGGCTCCCCGTCGCGCTGATGGACTGCGCCAGGATCGGGACCATGCGGGCCCCGGCGGTGTCCGCGCTCATCGCCCGCGAGTGCGCCGCCCCCGGCAGCCGCAGCGCCCTGGTGATCGGTACGGGCGTCCAGGGGCGGCAGGCCCTGCCCTACCTGATGGCCACCATGCCCGGCCTGGAACGGCTCATGGTCTACGGCACCCACCCCGACGGGCTGCGCGCGGTGCGGGAGGCCGTGCCCGGCGAGGAGGTGGAGATCGTCGAGGATCTGCGGGCCGCGGCCGGCGAGGCCGACGTGGTGCTCGCCGCCGCCGGGCCCAAGACCCCCGCGGCGATCGAGGCCGGCTGGCTGCGGCCTGGGGCGCTGTGCGTGCTGGTCGGGTACGGGCTGGCCTCCTCGACCCTGCACCGGGCCGACCGGGTGCTCGCCACCAGCGCCGCCCGGATGGCGGTCACCGGCACCGACCTCGCCGACGCGCGTGGCAGGCTCCGCCCGGTGGACGTCGAACTACCCGAGGTGCTCGCCGGATCCGCCGGGGCGCGGCTCGACGCCGGCGAGCGGATCTTCGCGTACAACAGCGGGCTCGCCGTCACCGACATCGCGCTCGGCCACCACCTCGCCCAGAAGGCCACGGCGCGCGAGCTGGGGCAGGTGATCGACCTGTGGCGTTGAGGACGCCGGCCTCTCGCGCGCCCGAGGTGCCGTCCGGCCGCGCGCCCGCGTCACCCCGCCCCGGGCGGGGATCCCCTCCCGTGTCCGCCCCACGCCCTCCGGCCCGCCCCGCGCCGGGGTCACACCGTCTCGCGCTCCCGCTCCCCGCCGGTGACGACCTCGCCGGTGACGACCTCGCTGGTGACCCGGCGGTCGACGACGTTCAGGGGGCCGAGGCCTGACAGGACCGTGAGGATCTCGTCCACCAGCCCGGGGGGAGCGGACCTCGCGCCGGTGAGGGCGACGGTACCGGCCTCCCGCAGCAGGTTCGGGCAGAGGTCGGCGACGCCGGTGACGACCCGCGAGAGGACGCCGGAGTCACCGGCGAGCCCGATGACGTGACGGGCGTCGGGACAGTCGGGTCCCGCGGCGACCAGCAGGAGGTCCCCGGCGGCGGCGACGGCGGCGACGGCGGTCGCCCGGTCGGAGGCGTGGTAGCAGAAGTCGTCGGGGTCGGGGCCGCGCAGGCCGGGGAAACGGGCGCGCAGGGCCGCGACGACGGGGCGGGCGCGCTCGACGGGGATGCCGGGCTGGATGAGGTAGGAGACCGCCATGGGGTCGGCGGGCCGCAGCCGCGCCACGTCGGCCGCCGTCTCCACCAGAACGGTCGTCTCCGGGGCCTGGCCGAGGATGCCCGGGACGACGGCGTCCCCGGGCCTGCCGATCACGACGGTGAGGTCACCGCGCTCGGTGAACCGCGCCACCTCGGCGTGGGCGGCGGACACCAGGGGGCAGGTGGCGTCGACGACGGCCAGCCCCCTGGCCGCGGCCTCGGCCCGCAAGGCCCGCGGCACACCGTGGGCGGGGAGGACGACGACGGCGTGCTCGGGGAGCGTGTCGAGGCCGGTGACCGTACCGACGCCCGCGCGGGCCAGTTCCCCCGCGTGGTGGGGGACGTCGGTGACGGGACCGTAGGCGAACACGGGCCCGCCCCCGCCCCGGGTGACGCCCAGGGCGGTCTCCAGGGCACCTCGGGCGCCGGGGCAGACCGGCCGGGTGCCGGCCAGCAGCACGCGGCGGCTGCGCATGACGTCACCCCATCGCCGTATCTCCTGACCGGCCGCCTCCACCGCGGCGCGGTCATCGGGGTGGGCGGCGGCCGCGAGCCCGGTGGCGCGGCCGTGACGGTCGATACAGGAGACGGCGAACAGGTGGCCGCCGGGGAAGGTGTCGTCGGCCCGCCCGGTCACCGGCGCGTACCGCGGGCCGTCCCGCCGGGTGCCCGAACGGGGCTCCGGGTCAGTGCCCGCAAGGATGTCCGGAAAGATGTCCCGCCGGCCGCCCTGGCGGGTCTCCGGACGGGCGGTCAGCGGCGCGTAGCGCACGCGCAGCCCCCTGCGGGTGAGTGCCGCCCCCAGGACCGGCGCGGCGGGACACTCGACGGATCCCCTGTCGGGATGGTCGAAGACGGGAGCGATGACCACTTCCCCGCCGGCGACGCCCTGGCAGGCGAAACGCTCCTGGATCTTACTCCTGTTCATATCTTCGTCCCCGATCGTCAAGGAAACCGATCCCACGGCGGCGGATTCGGAGCGGGTTTCCGAGACCCGCCAGATCTCGTTTCCCTGCCCGCAAATGGATACACGGCCCGGCACACGAAAATATCGGGGCAATCGCCGGCCGCACCTTTTTTATGACAATACTTTATAGGTGATTAGGGCCGCCGATCCGGCGGACATCCCTTCGTCACCGCGAGCCGGGCCCGGCCCGTCGGATGGTTCTCTCAAATGGCCATGGCCCGCTGCAGCACCGCCCTGGCGAGGGCGTTGCGCTGGTAGGGGCGCAGCCGCGCCTTGAGCGTGGACAGGGCGGCGCGGGTCCGCCCGCTGCGAAGGTGGGGATAGTCGTCGAGGAAGGCGTGCCAGGTGAGCGCGGCCTGTTCCAGGTGCCCCTGGTCGAGGTGCAGCGCGGCCAGGGTCGCGGAGGTGAGCGCGCGGGCGCGGCGCTCGGTGGCCGGCCGGTGCCGTATGGAGGCGGCCAGGGCCTCGGCGGCGGCGGGCCTGTCGTCCAGCGCGGTCAGCACCGCGGCGTGCTGGTGGGCGAGGGACGCCTGGTGGTAGGCGCCCACCGTGTCGGCGGGGGCGCCCGTCGTGGCGACGGCGCGGTCGAGGTGGTGCTCGGCCGCCCGGAGGTGGCGGAGGGCGGCGCGCCGGCCGCCCTCCGCCGCCGCCGCGGCGACGGCGGCCTGTCCCCGCAGGAAGGCGTGGGTGCCCGGCTCGATCGCCGCGGGGGCGCTGGTCAGGGCCGCCTCGGCCAGGTCGAGAGCCTGGCCGTGGTGTCCCAGGGTGTGGGCCTGCACCGACAGCGCCCGCAGGGTGACCGCGTACCCGGCCGCGTCGCCGTTCTCGGCGGCGAGTTTCAGCGCCGCCCGGTAGTAGCTCTGGGCGACCCCGTGGAGTTGTTCATCGAAGCACATGAAGCCGCACAGGTACGTCAGTTCGGTGGCGACCGACAGCATCCTGCGGCGCGTCCCGGGGCTCATCCGGGCCCGCAGCCACGGCACGACGTCCACGGCGAGGTATCCCGACAGCGCCCGCCGCGCCTGTCCGCCGCCGAAGGCCGTGTCCGTCTGCGAGAACACCTGGGCCATCGCCTCCGCCGCCTCCACCTGCGGTGTTCCCACCTCCGGCGCCCGCCTGCGGCCCGAGCCCGCGGTGGCCGCCGCCGCGGCGGCTTCGGCCCAGCCGGGCACGGACAGCGCGGCCAGGCTGTAGACGCAGTCCTCCAGCATCCGCCGCCTGCCCAGGCACAACCCGGTGTGCAGCTCCACCAGCCGGGCCACGGGATCCTCGTTCCGCCAGTCCTCTCCCGCGGCCCCCGGGGCGTCGCGGGGGGCCCGGCCCGGGTCCGCCAGGCCGACCGCGGCGACCTCCAGCGGGCGTCCGAGACGGCGCGACAGCGCCTCGGCCACCAGATGCGGCACGGGCGGGCGCGGGCGCATGCCCGCCAGCCAGTGGGCGACCGCCGCCCGCCCGTAGCGCAGCGCCACTCCCGCCTCGGCGCCGAGCCCGTTGACCTCGTCGGCCAGCTGCTGCCCGGTCCACCGGGCCTCTGTCAGCAACGCCCGTAATCGGACGTTGGGTCGGTGTCCTGTGCCCATCCGTTTTCTCTCACCGGACTCGTCGGCGATATTCCTCCTTCCCCTGTTTTTTCAAATTTAAATTTCACCTATCGGCGGTCCTCGCCTTTATCACGAAGGCGGTGATCGTGTCACGGACGGCTCCATGAAACACCTTCCGCAAATGAAACCGATCGCCCGGCGCCAGGGGGTTCCGGGATATGGCGGCGGCGGTCGTACTGGAAGTGGGGGAAGCGGACCGCTTTCTTCCCGGCGCACGGCGGCGCGACCCCTTTCGCGGCCGCCCGGCACCAAGGAGAACCGGAAGAGAGGTGAAGTGTGGTGACGACAGCACCGGTGCTCGGCTCCCTCGCCGGCACCGCGCGATCGGCGGGCCGGGTCCTGACCGCCGCACGGGAGCTGGTCGAGCCGGCCCACCGTGCCGCGGTGGACCGGCTGCCGCAGGAGATCCGCCACGTCGCCGGCTACCACGTGGGCTGGTGGGACGCCGACGGCCGCCCCTGCGACAGCGGCGGCAAGTCGGTCAGGCCGGCGCTGGTGCTCGCGTCGGCGTGGGCCATCGGCGGCGAGAACCCGCGGGTCTCCGAGATGGCGATCCCCGCGGCGGTCGCGGTGGAGCTGGTCCACGACTTCTCGCTGCTGCACGACGACATCATGGACGGCGACCTCACCCGAAGGCACCGGCCGGCCGCGTGGACCGTCTTCGGGACCGGCGAGGCCATCCTGGTCGGGGACGTACTGCTGGCGCTCTCCCTGGACCTGCTCGCCACCAGCCCCGGCCTGCGGGTGATGACCGGCTCGCTGCTGCGGCTGTGCTCGGGGCAGAGCGCCGACCTGGCGTTCGAGACGCGGACCGACGTCACCCTTTCCCAGTGCGTTCAGATGGCGATGGGCAAGACCGGGGCGCTGCTGGGCTGCGCCTGCGAGCTCGGCGCGCTGGCCGGCGGCGCCGATCACGCCCGCGCCCGGCTGTTCGGGCAGTTCGGGCGCCACCTCGGCCTGGCCTTCCAGCTGGCGGACGACCTCCTGGGGATCTGGGGAGATCCCGAGGTCACCGGCAAGCCCGTCTTCTCCGACCTGGCCAACCGCAAGAAGTCCCTGCCGGTGGTCGCCGCCCTCACGTCGGGCACCGCCGCGGGCGAGCGGCTGGCCTCGCTCTACCACCGCGACAGCGAACTGGACGAGCGGGACCTGGCCCGCGCCGCCGACCTGGTCGAGGCCGCCGGCGCCCGCGCCTGGGCCCGGCGGGAGGCCGAGGCCAACCTCGGTGCCGCGCTGGACTGCCTGCGCGAGGCCGGCCCCGCCCCCGGCCCGGCCGAGGACCTTCGCCTCCTGGCCCACATGATCACTCAGCGGGACCACTGACGCGCCCATCTCCCGGGCTCGGACCCGGGTTCTCCACGCTGGAGGTATTCGATGACGACACGGACCACAGGCGACCTGTCCGCGGGCCCGCCCTCACCGGCGGGCGAACCCGGCGGCGAGGAGGCGCGAAAGGTGCTGCTGGCCTCCCCCCGGTCGCTGTGCGCGGGTGTCGAGCGGGCGATCGAGACCGTGGAACGTGTGCTGGCCGACCGAGGCGCCCCTGTCTACGTGCGCAAGCAGATCGTGCACAACGTCCACGTGGTCGACGACCTGCGGCGGCGCGGCGCGGTCTTCGTCGAGGAACTCGACGAGGTCCCGCCGGGGGCGACGGTGGTGTTCTCCGCCCACGGCGTCTCACCGGCCGTACGGGAGCAGGCCGCCGCCAGGGGGCTGCGGGTGATCGACGCGACCTGCCCGCTGGTCACCAAGGTGCACGTCGAGGCGCGCCGCTTCGCCGCCCGCGGCGACACCGTCGTGCTGATCGGGCACGCCGGGCACGAGGAGGTGGAGGGCACCATGGGCGAGGCGCCGGAGCGGACCGTGCTGGTCCAGACCCCGGCCGAGGCCGCCGCGCTGGAGGTCGAGGACCCCGGCCGGGTGTCCTACCTGACCCAGACCACCCTGGCCGTCGACGAGACCGACGAGGTGGTCGAGGCGCTACGCGCCCGCTTCCCCGCGCTGTCCGGACCGGGCAGCGACGACATCTGCTACGCCACGACCAACAGGCAGCGGGCGGTCTCCGAGGTCGCCGCCGGCGCCGACCTGGTACTCGTCATCGGCTCCGCCAACTCCTCGAACTCGGTGCGGCTGGTCGAACTCGCCCGCCGCCGGGGCGTCGCGGCGCACCTGATCGACGACGTCGGCGACATCAGGCCCGAATGGCTCCGCGACGCCCGCGCCATCGGCGTGAGCGCGGGCGCCTCGGCCCCGCACCACCTGGTGGAGGAGGTCGTCGCCTTCCTGCGCGAGCTGGGGCCGATCCAGGTCACCGAGCACCGCCACACCATCGAGACCGTCCGTTTCGCCGCTCCGAAGGAAGTACGCACGCCATGAGCGCTGACACCGCCGCAACCGGCTTCCACGCCGCCGCGGTCACCGTCCCCGACCCCCCCGTGCCCCCGCGGGCCGGTGCCGCTCCCGGTGGCACGGCGGCCGTGGACGGCCTGCTGGAACGGATCGAGGATCCCGGTGACCTGCGGCGCCTGCCGTCCGCCCGGCTGCCCGCGCTGGCCGGTGAGATCCGCCGTTTCCTGGTGGACAAGGTCAGCGCGACGGGCGGCCACCTGGGCTCCAACCTGGGGGCGGTGGAGCTGAGCATCGCGCTGCACCGGGTCTTCGCCTCCCCCCAGGACACGATCGTGTTCGACACCGGCCACCAGGCCTACGTTCACAAGATCCTCACCGGCCGCCGGGACGACTTCGACGGGCTGCGCCAGCCGGAGGGCCTGTCGGGGTATCCGAGCCGGGCCGAGTCGGTCCACGACGTCGTCGAGAACTCGCACGCCTCGACCGCCCTGTCCTACGCCGACGGGCTGGCGAAGGCCGTCCGGCTCAGCGGCCGCGCCGACCGGCACGTGGTGGCGGTGATCGGGGACGGCGCGCTGACCGGAGGGCTCGCGCTCGAGGCGGTCAACAACCTGGGCGCCGCGCCGGGGCTGCCGGTCATCGTCGTGATCAACGACAACGGCCGCTCCTACGCCAGGACCGTCGGCGGGCTCGCCGCCCACCTCGCCGCCCTGCGCCGCTCCCGCCCCGGCCTCCCGGACCCGGAGTCGCGCGGCGGCGAGGAATCCCGCCGTACCCCCCGGAAGGCCGGGGACACCGGGGAGACCGGGGACATCGGGGAGGACCGGGACGCCCCGCGGCCGGCCGGGACCAACGTCTTCGAGGCCCTGGGATTCTCCTACCTCGGCCCCGTCGACGGCCACGACATCGAGGCCCTGGAGGGAGCACTGCTGCGGGCCCGCGCCCTGGGCCGTCCCGTGGTGGTGCACGCGGTCACGGTCAAGGGGAAGGGGTACGGTCCCGCGGAGGACGACGAGGCCGACCGGATGCACGGCATCGGGGTGCTGGACCCGGCCACCGGCCGCCCGCCGGCCACGGCCGCCGCGACGCCGCCCTCGTGGACGTCGGTGTTCGCCAAGGAGATCACCGCGATAGGCGCCGAGCGACCGGCCGTGATCGCGATCACGGCGGCGATGCCCGGCCCGACCGGGCTGGCGGCGTTCGCGGCCAGGTTCCCCGACCGCTTCGTGGACGTCGGCATCGCCGAGCAGCACGCGGTCACCTGCGCCGCCGGGCTCGCCATGAACGGCATGCACCCCGTCGTGGCGATGTACGCGACCTTCTGCAACCGGGCCTTCGACCAGGCGCTGATGGACGTCGCCCTGCACCGGCTGCCCGTCACGCTGGTCCTGGACCGGGCGGGGATAACCGGCCCCGACGGGCCGAGCCACCACGGCATGTGGGACCTGGTGCTGCTCGGGATGATCCCGGGGCTGCGGATCGCCGCGCCCCGCGACGCGACCCGGTTGCGCGAGGCGCTCCACGAGGCCGTCGGCTTCGACGGCGGGCCGACCGCGATCCGCTATCCGAAGGCCAGTGTCGGCCCCGACATCGTGGCGCTGCGGCGGCTCGGCGGGGCCGGCGGGATCGACGTGCTGGCGGAGAACGGCGACCGCGTGCTGCTCGTGGCCGTCGGCTCGCTGGCGGGCCCGTGCGTGGCGGCCGCCGCGCAGCTGCGCCACCACGGCGTCGGCGCCACCGTCGTGGACCCGCGGTGGGTGGACCCGGTCCATCCGGCGCTGGTGGAGCTGGCCGCCTCGCACGACCTCGTGGTCACCGTCGAGGACGGCCTGCGCACCGGCGGCGTCGGCGCGGCGGTCGCCACCGCGTGCGCCGACGCCGACCTGGACACGCCGGTCCGCGCCCTCGGCCTGCCGAGGGAGTTCATCGGGCACGGCGACCGCGCCCACCTGCTGGCCGCCGCCGGCCTGGACCACGGCTCCATCACCGCCTCGGTGCTCCGCGCCGTCCACGCCCCCACCCGCCCCGCCGCCGCCGGGCCGGGCGTGGTGGGCGGCGGTGACGGCGCGGCCTCCCAGCCGAAGTCACCGTCAAGGTCACAGGCCATGCCACAGGCCATGCCACAGCCCGCGTCACAGCCTGCGTCGAAGCCGAAGTCCCAGCGGAGGTCACAGCCGATCGGAGGCCGCCGATGAGCGCTCCCGTACTCGTGGGCATGCCCGGCGTCGGCGCCCCCGCCGAGGCTCCGCCGGCGCCCGCCCCGGCGGAGCCCGCCGTCCTGGCGCCGCGCCGGGCCACCCGCCGCCTGCGGGTGGGCGACGTCGAGGTGGGCGGGGACGCCCCGGTGTCGGTGCAGTCGATGACCACCACCGTCACCGCCGACGTCGGCGCGACGCTCCAGCAGATCGCCGAGCTGACCGCCGCGGGCTGCCAGATCGTCCGCGTCGCCGTCCCCTCCCAGGACGACGCCGACGCGCTGCCGGCCATCGCCAGGCAGTCCACCATCCCGGTGGTCGCCGACATCCACTTCCAGCCCAAGTACGTCTTCAGCGCCATCGACGCGGGATGCGCCGCGGTGCGGGTCAACCCCGGCAACATCAGGGCGTTCGACGACAAGGTCCGTGAGATCGCCCGCGCCGCCTCCGATGCGGGCATCCCGATCAGGATCGGGGTGAACGCCGGGTCGCTCGACGGGCGGCTGCTGGCCAAGTACGGCAGGGCCACCCCCGAGGCGCTCGTCGAGTCCGCCCTGTGGGAGTGCTCGCTGTTCGAGGAGCACGGCTTCGGCGACATCAAGATCTCTGTCAAGCACCACGACCCGCTCACGATGGTCGCCGCGTACCGGCTGCTGGCCGCTTCCTGCGACTATCCGCTGCACCTCGGCGTCACCGAGGCGGGTCCCGCCCTCCAGGGCACCGTCAAGTCCGCCGTCGCCTTCGGCGTCCTGCTCGCCGAGGGCATCGGGGACACCGTCCGCGTCTCCCTGTCGGCCCCTCCGGTGGAAGAGGTCAAGGCGGGGATCCAGATCCTGCAGTCCCTCGGCCTGCGGCCCCGGCGGCTGGAGATCGTCTCCTGCCCGTCCTGCGGCCGCGCCCAGGTCGACGTGTACCGGCTCACCGAACGGGTCGCCGCCGCCTTCGACGGCTTCCCCCTCCCCCTGCGGGTGGCCGTCATGGGCTGCGTGGTCAACGGCCCCGGCGAGGCCCGTGAGGCCGACCTCGGCGTGGCGAGCGGCAACGGCAAGGGCCAGATCTTCGTACGCGGCGCCGTCGTCGCCACCGTCCCCGAGTCGCGGATCGTGGAGGCCCTCCTGGAGGAGGCGATGCGCCTGGCCGAGGAGGCCGGACAGGACGAGACGGGCGACGGCCCGGAGCACACCACCCCCGGGAGGAACGGATGAGCACCACCGGCACGATACCCACCGTCGACGCCGCCCCTCGCGCCCTGCTCGCCGAGACGGCCATGGATCCGATGGGCCAGGTCACCGCGTCGGTCTACGAGACCGCCCGGCTGGTGGCCTCGGCGCCGTGGCTGGCGGGCCACCGGCAGCGGATCGAGTTCCTCGTCCGTGGCCAGAACCCGGACGGAACCTGGGGAGGGCCCGGCGCGTACGTGCTCGTCCCCACCCTCAGCGCGGTGGAGGCCCTGCTCACCGTGATGGGCGCGGATCCGCCCGGCGGGCCGCCCGCCCGGCTCGACGGCGGCGTCGTGACCGCGACGCGGCGCGGCCTGGACGCGCTGTTCGCCCGGCTCGGCCCCGGGGCCGGGGAGAGCGCCCTGCCCGACACCATCGGCGCGGAGTTCCTCATCCCCTGGCTGGTCGGCGAGGTCAACCGGCATCTGGACGCGCCGGCGGAACATCCCCTCACCGGGCTGGACGCCTGGCGGGGATCGGGCCGCCTGGTCACGCCCGACGGGTGGAGCTCGGCGCCCCTCGATCTGCTGCGCCATGTCGCCGAGCGGGGCGAGGCGCTGCCCGCGAAGGTCTGGCACTCGCTGGAGGCGCTGGGACCGGCCGCCGTCCGGGCCTCGCAGGTGCGGGTCGTCGGCGGGGCCGTGGGGTGCTCACCGGCCGCCACCGCGGCCTGGCTGGGATCCAAGGACGACGGCGAGCCGGTCTCGGACCGGCGTTCCGCGGTCCTCTACCTGCGCGCCGTGCAGGCCAGGCACGGCGGCCCCGTCCCCGGCGTGACGCCGATCGACGTCTTCGAGCGGGCCTGGGTGCTCGCGGCGCTGGCCGAGGCCTTCCCCTCCCTGACGCCGCCGCCCGAGCTGGGCGACAGCCTGGAGGCCGTCCTCGGCGACCTCGGGGCGCCCGCGGGCGCGGGGCTGCCCCCCGACTCCGACGACACCGCCGGGGTGCTCCACGCCCTGAGGCTCATCGGCCGCCCGCGCTCCACCGAATGCCTGTGGACCTACGAGAGCGACACCTACTTCCGCTGCTTCGCGGGCGAGCGCACCCCCTCCACCAGCACCAACGCCCACATCCTGACGGCCTTCGGAGACCAGGCCGGCGACGGCGCCACCCCACCGAAACAGGCCCGCATCCGGCAGGCGATCACCAAGATCTCCCACTGGCTGTGCGGGGAGCAACGTCCCGACGGCAGCTGGATCGACAAGTGGCACGCCTCCCCCTACTACGCCACCGTGTGCTGCGTCTCGGCACTCGCGCGGCACGGCGACGCCATGTGCGCCCCGGCGCTGCGCGCGGCCGTGGGATGGGTGCTCGACACCCAGCGGCCCGACGGGTCGTGGGGGCTGTGGTCCGGGACGTGCGAGGAGACGGCGTACGCCATGCAGACCCTGCTGAGGGCCTCGCGCCACGACGACGCGGTGAGCCGCGCGGTGCTGCGCGGCGACGCCTTTCTGGCCGGGCGCGGCGACCACCGGGAGCACCCGCCCCTGTGGCACGACAAGGACCTCTACGCCCCCGTCGCGGTCGTGCGGGCCGAGGCGATGGCCGCGCGGGCCCTGGCCCGCACCCGCTTCCCCGGGGAGTGGCGATGAGCGCCGTGCCCGTTTCCCGGAGAACGGCTTCCCGGAGAACGACTTGCCGGAAAACGGCGGTGAGCCCCGCGGCGGCCCTTCGGGGAACGGCGACGGGCCCCGCCGGGATCGGCGGTCCCGGCACCTCGCCGGCCGGTCCGGAGGTGGCGCCGTGAGCCTGAACAAGTACCGTTTCGCCCTGCGCACCCGGTCGTTCCTGGACGCCCACGCCGCGGACCGCACCGGCATGGTCGAGCTCAGCCCGGCACCGGACCGGCAGCTGCTGGTATGGAACCCGGAGGCGGTCGGGGAGATCTTCCGCTCCGAGCAGCGGATGGTCCTGGAGGGCAGCGACACGCTGGGACCGCTGGTCGGGGAGCACTCCATGCTGTTCGCCAACGGGCAGCGGCACGCGGCGTACCGCAAGGTGGTCGGCACGGCGCTGCGCGGGCGCCGGCTGGCCGCCTACCGCGGCGTCATCGCCGAGGCGACCGACGCCGCCCTCGGCTCGCTGGCCCCGGGCACGACGTTCTCCCTGCCCGAGTGGACCCGCGCGCTGACCCTCCGGATCATCGGCAGGATCGTCCTCGGCCACGCCGAGGACGAGACGCTCGGCCCGTTCACGAAGTGGGTGGAGTACACGCTCGGATCACGGGCCCGCACCCTGGCCTACCGGCACCTGCGCGGCCTCGGCCCCCTGCCCTCGCCGTGGCGGACCTTCCAGCGGGACAGGGCCGAGATCGTCGGCGACCTCCTGCGGGCCTCGCGGGCCGGGGGATCCCGGCAGGGGCGCGAGCCCGGTGGGAAGGCCGCGGAAAGGACCGGCGAACCGCCGACGATCGCCGGCCTGCTGACCTCGGGGGAGGAACCCCTCGGCCCGATGGGCGACGAGGAACTCTCCGACCAGCTGATCTCCCTGCTGTTCGCGGGCCACGAGACGACCGCGTCCGCGATCGCCTGGACCCTGTTCTGGCTGCACCGCGACGAGCGCGTCCGCCACGACGTGCTGGCGGAGCTGGAGGCGACGACCGACGACGGCTCCACCACCGAGGCCGTGCCCCTGCTGAACGCGGTGTGCCAGGAGGCGCTGCGGATCTCCCCTCCCGCCACGGTCGCCGGCAACCGGATGCTCACCTCGGACTGGCGGCTGCTCGACCGGCCCGAGCCCGCGGGCACCCGCCTCACGCCGTGCATCGCCCTCGCCCACCGCAGCCCCGAGATCTACCCGGATCCGGGGCGCTTCGACCCCGGGCGGTTCCTGGGCGCCCCCCGGCACGCCCAGGAGTACCTTCCCTTCGGCGGCGGGACCCGCCGCTGCCTCGGCGCGAACCTGGCCATGCTGGAGATGCGGATGGTCGTCGCGGCGGTGCTGCGCCGGCACGACCTGCGCTGCCTCAATCCCGAAGCCGCCGTGCCGCACCTGCGCGGGCCCGCCATGGGACCGGGACCGCTCAGGATGGCGGTCGGCGGCTGCCCCATGCGGGCGGGACGGCCGCGCCCCGCGCCACCGGCCGGTGAGGGCGAGGTGCGGGCATGACCGGGACGACCACGCCGGTCCGGCCGATGACCCGGGGACGGGCGGCGCTCCGCATCCACCGGCTCGAATATCCCTTCCCCGCCGTGTACGCCTGCCACGTGCTGTGGGGCGCCTGCTTCGCGATGACCTCCCCCGGGCAGCTGCTCGCCGTTCCGGTGCTGGTCACGCTGCTGGCCAACCTGCTCGGCATCATCTCGCAGAACCCGCTGAACGCGGCGCTGGACGTCCGCGCGGACACCAGCACGGAGGGCAAGGGCGGCATCGCCGACGCGACGCGACTGCTCGGCCCGCGCGCCGCCTTCCGGTGGGCCGCCGCGGAGATGGCCCTCGCGCTGGGGCTGTCGGCGGCGGTCTCGGTGTGGCTCGCCCGCCCCGCCGTGGTGATCGGCGTGGCGCTGGCGATCGTCCTGCACCTGCTCTACAACCTCGAGCCCGTCCGGTTGAAGAGCAGGGGCTACGCCAACCCGGCCTACTTCGGCCTGACCTTCGCCCTGCTGCCCTGCGTGTCGACGTACTCGGCGATCCGCCCGGACATCCCGGTGCCGGTCTGGCTGGTGTTCGCCGGTCTGGCGGTGCTGCTCTTCGGGCGCTCGCTGTGGTGGTCGATCCCCGACCGGACCGGGGACGCCATCGCGGGCGACCGCCCGCCGGCCGTGCGGCACGGCGCCCGCGTCGCGCTGCTGGTGGCCTGCGCGGGTACGGCGACGGCGCTGGCACTGATCGGCTGGGGACTGCTCTGGCTCTACGGACCCGCCTGGGCGCTGCTGGGCGTCGCCGCCTGCGGCGCCTTCCTCGTCGACAAGCTGGGCCTGCTGCGTGGCATCTCCGACGAGAACCTTCCCAACGAGACGTCGATGCGAAGGCGCAGCCTGTCGCTGGTCCTCGCGGCCGACCTGCTGCTGGTGGTGATCCCCGTCATCCTCGTCGTCGCCCGATGAGCACCTCCCTCACCCCTTGACCGCGCCCACGAGCCCGTTGACGAAGTAGCGCTGCAGAAGGAGGAAGAGCGCGATGACCGGGATGACGATGATCAGCGACGCGGCCATCACCTCGTTGTAGTGCGGCACGTCGCCCGACAGCAGGGTCTCCAGGCCGAGCGGCAGGGTGTAGAGGGAGGGGTCGTTGAGGGACACCCGCGTGAGGACGTACTCGTTCCAGGTCGGCACCGCGGTCAGCACGGCGACCGTGATGAGGGTGGGACGGGCGAGCGGCAGGTAGACCGACCAGAAGATCCGGAACTCCCGCGCCCCGTCCGCGCGGGCGGCCTCGCGCAGCTCCTTGGGTATCCCGCTGAAGCCGTTGGTGAGCAGCAGCACCGTCAGCGGGGCGGTGCCGTTGACGAACGGCAGGACCAGGCCCAGGTGCGAGCCCAGGATGCCGAGGTTCTTCTCCAGGATCACCACGGGGAGCAGCACCGTGATGCCCGGCACGAACAGCAGCGAGACGAAGAACCAGAACAGCACCTTCCTGCCGGGGAAGTCCAGCACCGCGAAGGCGTAGGAGGCGAGGCTGTAGACCACCAGCACGCCGGCGACGGTCATCGCGGTGACCTGGAGGCTGTTGAGGAAGTAGTCGAAGAAGTTCAGGCGGCTCCACGTGTCCACCAGGGTGTCCAGGGTGGGGTTCGCGGGGATGAGGTTGCCGCCCCGCAGGATCTCCTCCCTGGTCTTGAAGGCTCCCGACAGCATCCACAGGAACGGGTACAAACTGATGAGCGCGTACGCCACCAGGGCGGTGCGGGCGACGGTCCGCACGATGCGCGACCCGATCATCGGATCCTCCTGAGCAGCCGCGCGTTGACCAGGGTCAGCAGCAGGGCACCGGCGAAGAGCAGCCAGCCCAGCGCGCTGGCCATCCCCAGGGTCTGGGCGAGGCCCTTCATGAACGAGAGCCGGTAGACCTGCAGGCCGAGCACGTCGGTGTGCCCGCCGGGCCCGCCGTTCGTGACGATCAGGAAGATCTGGAAGCCGTGCAGCGCGTCCCGCACGCCGAGCAGCACGATGGCCGCGGTGAGGGGCGTCAGCAGCGGCCAGACGATCCGGCGCATCACCTGGCGCGGCGCGGCCCCGTCGATCTGGGCCGCCTCGATCACGTTGGGGTCGATGGCCTGCAGCCCGCTGAGGTAGAGCAGGGTGGCGACGGGAACGCTCGACCAGACCAGCACCAGGATCAGCGTGGGAAGCGCGGTGTCCGGATTGCCGAGGAAGCCCTGCGGCTGCGACAGGCCGCCCAGGCCGGCCGACCGCAGGAGCACGTTGATCGCCCCGTCGGGCTCCAGCACGTAGCGCCAGGCGTAGTAGACCGCGATGCCGGTGGTGACGTAGGGCAGGAAGTACACCGAGCGGAGCACCCCGCGCAGCCGCCGGACGGAGTTCAGCGCGACCGCGAGCGGGAGCGAGACGGCCACCGTGAGCGCCGGGACGGCCACCATGACCTGGAAGGTGTTCCAGGCCGCCCGGCGCAGCTCGGGGGCGAGCGCCGGGTCGGCGTACAGCAGGTCGAGGTAGTTCTGGAGGCCGACCCACTTCCACTCGGGGGTGAACCCGTTCCACTTGGCGAAGCTCAGCGCGAAGCCGGTGCCGATCGTGTAGACGCCCATCAGCAGGAACAGCGCCACCGCGGGCAGGACGAAGGCCCACCCGGTCAGCCACCGCCCCCAGCGGCTCCGGGCGCGCCCGCGGCCGGGCGACTCCACGGGGAGCCGCCCGGCACGATCCTCAATGAGGGTGCTCACCAGACATCCAGGGCGAATGCCCTGTTCTTCAGTGCGGGAACGGAGAGCTTCCCGTTTTTCCTCTCATCGCGTGGGCGCGGCTCGGTAGGGTCGGGACGTTCCGCGATAGCCAAGTGGGACATGTTTCTCCAAACGCGGCAGGGCGTGCCGTGTCTGCGCGGGGAGGCTTCGGGGTTGCCCGGGCCGCTGAACCGCGAACCGACAGACCTGGCTGGAAGACCGGGTGCTGGAATCCTCGGCTTTCGAGCCGGGGAGGACGTCAATTGGTGGACTTCCACATGGAGCCCATGATCTTGTCCATCTCCGGCCCTGCCTGCTGCGGGGTGACCTCCTTGAGCGGCGTCAGCCTGACCATCAGGTTCCCGGGCTTGACCTGGTCGTAGTCGGAGGGGAAGAAGGTGGTGTCGCCGGCCTCGTAGGTGGCCTCCGGGGCGCCGGTGAAGTACTTCTGCAGCGACGCGAGGTCGGGCCCGAGCAGGGTCTCGGCCTCCGTGCCGAGGTCGGTCGCCGGCAGGTCGAGCGAGGTCTTGGCGACGATGCCCGCTCCCTTGGGCGAGGTCACGAAGTCCAGCCACTTGACCGCCGCCTCCCGGTTCTTGCTGGTGGCGGTGACGCCGAGGGAGGTGAGCGCCAGGGGCGCCATCACGATCTCCTTGTTGAGCCCTTCCGAGGACGGCGGGATCGGGAAGGCGAGCACCTTGTCGGGGGTCATCCCGTTCTGCGCGAGGAACGCCAGGGTGAAGGTGCCGCCGATGTTGAAGGCGGACTTGCCCTGCGCGAAGGCGACGTCCGCCTCGTCGATGCCGAGCGACGTCGTCCCGGGCATCCAGTACGGGGTGAGCTTGCCGTACAGCTCCAGCGTCTTGATCCCGTCGGGCGAGCCGAAGCCCTGCGTGGTGCCCTTGGCGAACAGCGCCTGGAACCTCTCCTTGCCCAGGTAGGAGTGGGCCAGCGGCTGGTAGGCCCAGTTGAAGCCGGTCTGGGTGACCTTCAGCCCCAGGGAGAGGCCGCCCTGCTTGGGGTCCTCGTCCGTGGTCGCCTTGAGCGCGGCGAGGAAGTCCTCCCACGTCTTCGGCGGCGTGTCCGGGTCGAGTCCGGCGGCCTTCAGCTTCTCCTTGTTGGCGTAGACGATGCCGAACGCGCCGGCCGTGAACGGCACGCTGAACAGGGTGCCCGCCTTGACCTGCTTGAACGGCGAGTCGTTGGCCGCGAGGTCGATCCTCTTCTGGGTCATCAGCCCGGCCTCGCGGGTGGTCGGCAGAAGCCGCTGCTTCCAGGTGTCGGAGACGTCGGCGGTCAGGTCGACCAGGAGGCCCGAGGAGCCCATCTCAAGGTCCTCGCCGCCCGCGTGCATCTCCAGCACGTCCGGCAGGTCGCCGGTCTGCGCGGAGCTCTGCACCTTGCTGACGAACACGTCGTCGGGGGTGATCGCCTCGATGGTGACGGCGATGCCCGTCTCGGTCTTGAACTGCTCGGCGGCCTTGGCCAGGGCGTCGGCGTGGGTCCGCTTGAACGTCCACATCTTCAGCGTCTGGCCGGCGGCCGCCTGCCCGCCGCCCTGGTCACCACTCTGGCCACCGCTCTGCCCCCCGCCCGCGCAGGCGGCCGCGGTGAGACCCACCGCGAGCGCCAGACCGGCGGCGAGAACCCGCTTGCCTGCCTTCATGTCGCTTCCTTCCCCACTGCTGCGGTGCGTGCGGCACGGTCCGCACATGACGGTCCGGTGCTCCCGCGTCTGGCGGGCTCCGGCACCCGGCGGGCGCGGTCAGGTGATCGGTGTGGGCCGGTTGGCATCGGCATCGTCACTTCCTCGGGGGGTCGCGGAGGATGAGTCCGGGCTCTCGCCCGTGCCCCGGGGGGATCCGGATCACGGGGCGACATCCGCGCAAATCGTTAAGATTGGTTCCGAAACTTACACGCAACACAGCGCGTGTCAAGGGTCACGCCGACCGGCGGCGGACCAGCCTGGCCGGGATGACCGTCTCGGCGGAGGGCTGTGCGGTCCCGCCCCGCAGCCGTTCCAGCAGGCGGCGGGCACACGCCTGGCCGATCTCCCTGGCCGGGTTGGCCATGGTGGTCAGTCCCGGCGAGACGAGGCTCGCCGCCTCGATGTCGTCGAACCCCATGACGGCCAGGTCCGCGGGAACGCGCAGCCCCCGCTCCTCGGCCGTGTCGAGCGCGCCGATGGCCATGATGTCGTTGGCGCACAGCACGGCGTCCGGAGGTTCGGGCAGGTCGAGCAGGCGGGCGGTGCCCGAGGACCCGCCCGCCCGGCTGAAGTGCGTGTGCGCCACGAGGCGGGGGTCGGCGTCCGCGCCGGCGGCCAGCAGCGCGGAACGGTAGCCCGCGACGCGCTCGGCCGCGGGTCCCTCCGCGTGCGGGCCGCAGACGAAGCCGATCCTGCGGTAGCCGCGTTCCAGCAGGTAGCGGGTGGCCTCGGCGGCCCCGCCCTCGTCGTCGCTGTGCACGACGTCGACACCGGCCTGGACCAGGCGGCCCCCGAGCCGCACGACGGGGATGCCCGCCCCGATGACGGGCAGCAGGTCCTCGGCGTGCGTGTGGAAGACAGCGAAGGCGAGGCCGTCCACCTGACGGGCGATCATCTGCTCGATGGCGGCGCGCTCCAGCTCCCGGTCGCCGTCGGTGTTGCTGATGATCTCGTCGTAGCCCGCCGGTCTCAGCACGTCCTGGAGCCCGCGCGCCAGCGCCGGGTAGAAGGGGTTGGTGATGTCCGGGATGATCAGCCCGATCGTCTGGCTCCTGCTCGTGCGCAGCCCGCGGGCGAGGACGTTGGGCCGGTATCCCAGCTGGTCGATCGCGGCCAGCACGCGCCGCCGCGTCTCGTCGGCCACCGGGCGGCGCCCGTTCAGCGCGTGCGACACCGTGGTCGCGCTCACCCCCGCGAGCTGCGCCACCCTGGTGATGCTGGGACGGTCACCGCGGACCGGCCCGCGGACGTCCCGGCCCGCGGCGCCGGCCTCCCCGCCGGCCTCCCCGCCTCCGGCCCGAGCACGTCCCTCCGCCCCCTGACCTTCCCGCGCCTCCCGTGCCTGCCGCGCTCCCTGCGCGGGCTCGTCCGCCGGGGGCCGCGCGGCCCCGGCGGGCGGGACCTCCCGCGGGCCGCCACGCGCGGGGTCCCGCGGGTCACGGTCCGGCGAGTCAGGGTCGAGCGGGCCCTGGTCCGGCAGGTCACGGCCCGACAGGTCACGACCGAGCAGGTCGCGGCCGGACGGGTCGCGGGAGAGGAGGTCGAGTGCCGCGTCCAGCTCGCGGCGCCCGAGGTCGGCGGCGTCCTCGAAGGCGGCACCGGCGGCGATCCTGAGCAGGGTGGACTCCCAGACCTCGCGGACGGCGGCCAGGACGAGCGCGGCCACGACCCCGGCCCCGAGGCCTCCTCCCGCGCCGGGGCCTCCCGTGCCGGACTCGATCGCCTCGCGCAGCGCGTGCTCCTGTCCCGCGAACATCTCCCGGGAGTACGACCGCAGCGCCGGGCTGTCCCGGTAGATCCGCGCGTGGACGGCGACCGTCCCGGCGTCATCCGCGCCGGTCGCGTCCTCCCCGGCACCGGCCGCCGAGGTCCTGGCCATGACGCGGCGGATCGCGTCGACGGGCCGCTCCCCCGCCGCGCGCTCCCGCAGGGCCAGCTCGGGAGCGGGCCACCCGAGCGGATCCGCCTCGAAGAAGATCTGCTCCTTGACCGGGAAGTGGTTGAAGACCGTCTTGGTCGAGACGTCGGCCACCGCCGCTATCTCGGCCACCGTCACGGTCTCGAAGCCGCGCTCGGCGAACAGGCGGCGCGCCGTGCCCGCGATGGCGCGCCGCGTCTCCCCTTTCCTCCGCTCACGCCGCGTGGGGGGTCGCTCCTCGGAGGGTGCCGGGACCATGGGCAGATCTTACATCGACACACTCCTTACACCCACTATAAGTTTCTCAGGGCGGCTCGATGCCGCCGTCGGGCCGGCGCACCCGGGCCGACCAGCGCTCGTGGAGGTGCTCCAGCGGCGGATACTTCGCCGCCAGTGCCTCGTCCAGGTCGATCCCCCAGCCGGGCGCGTCGTTCGGGTAGAGGTATCCGTTGACGGGGCCGATCGTGCCGGGGAAGACCTCGTGGACGGCCTCGGGATAGAGGTGCCCCTCCTGGATCTGGAAGGCGGGGGTGGTCACGTCGAGCGCCACGTTGGCGGCGGCGCCCACCGGCGAGACGTCCGCGGGCGAGTGCCAGGCGGTGCCCACGCCGGTCAGCTCGCAGAGCGCGACCAGCTTGCGCGCGGGGGTGAGCCCGCCCACCGACGAGACGTGCAGCCGCAGCAGGTCGACGCCGCCCTCGCGGACGATCCTGGCCGCGTCGGCGACGGAGCTGAGCTGCTCGCCCGCCGCGATGGGCATCGGGGCGGCCTCGCGGACCTCGGGCAGGCGGTCGTAGAACTCCGGCGCTATCGGATCCTCCAGGAAGAAGAGCCGGTACGGTTCGAGCGCCCGCGCGAGGGCGATCGCCTGCTTGGGAGTGAGCCGGGAGTGCACGTCGTGCATCAGGCCCGGCTCCTCCCCCAGCTCCCGGCGGGCGCGCTCGAACAGCTTCGGGGTGTCGCGCAGGTAGCGCTGCACGTCCCACCCGTCGGGGTACGGGGAGCCGGGGTAGCCGCCCGGCGAGCCCGGCGAGCCGTAGTGGCCGAGCCCGGGCGCGCCCGCCTGGAGCCGCACGTGGCGGTACCCGGACGCCAGGATCGCCTGGGCCTCCTCGATCGTCTCCTCCACGGTGGCCGCGCCCGCGTGCAGGTAGGTGTCGGCCGCGGCGCGCACCCGGCCGCCGAGGAGCTCGTACACGGGCATGCCCGCGCGCTTGCCCGCGATGTCCCAGAGCGCCTGGTCCACCCCTGACAGGGCGCTGTTCAGGACCGGGCCGCCCCTCCAGTAGGAGGAGAAGTGCACCATCCTGGTGATGTCCTCGATGTCGGCGGGGTGGCGGCCGACCAGAAGGGGGCCGACGTGGTGCTCCACCGCGGCGGCCACGGCGTGGAAGCGCTGGGTGAAGGTCGCGCAGCCCAGGCCGTACAGGCCGGGGTCGCTGGTGTCGACCCGGACCACCACGAGGGGCACGCCCTCGGGGGCGGTGACGATCGGCCGCACCCCCGTGACGCGGAGGGCGTCCCTGGCGGGCCAGGGTGCCTGGGTCTCGGGCATGGGAAGGGATGTCACGCGGCCTCCGCGGCGTTCGGTACGGGAAGGGCGGTCACGCGGTCTCCGCCGTGTCCGGCACCGGGAAGGGGTACCGGACGGTGAGGCCGAGCAGGCGCCGGGCCTCCCCCAGGTCGACGGGGACGGCCCTGCCCGGCAGCGGGGCCCGCCGCTCGACCCCGGGGTGAAAGCGGTCGAGCAGTTCCTCGGTGGGCTGCGGGGCCAGCGTGTCCTCGGCCGTCACGAAGATCGCGCGGTAGCCCTCGATCGGCCGGGTGAGCGCCTGCCAGGTGGCGAGGGCGGCGTCCCTGCCGTCGAGGTAGGTCCACAGCTCGGCGGCGCCGGAGCCGGGGTCCTCCGCGTACTCCCGCGCACGCTTGTCGAGCTTGTCGCCCGGCCCGCCGAGCAGGGGGAAGCGCAGCGCGACGACCGTCATGCCGTAGCGGCGCGCCATCATCGCCGCGGTCGCCTCGTCGGCCTGCTTCGACAGCCCGTACGGGTCCTCGACCTGCAGGGGCAGCGCCTCGTCGATCGGAAGGTAGGCCGGGTGCAGCGGGCGCGAGGCCCAGGGGAGGCCGAGCACGGAGTAACTGCTCGCGATGGCGGCCCGCCGCACCCCCGCCCGGCCCGCCTCCTCCAGGACCACGAAGGTCGCCCGGGTGTTGCCGCAGAAGACCTCCTCGGGCGTGCCGAGGACCGGGGCCGGGATCGCGGCGAAGTGCGCGACGGCGTCCACGCCGTCGAGCGCGTCGCGCACCGTCGCCGGGTCTCCCACGTCCCCGACGACCACCCGGCCCGCCACCGGCCCGCCCGGTTCGCGGAGGTCGAGGGCGGTGACGGCCACGCCCCGGTGCGCGAGCAGGTCGAGCATGAGCCGCCCCAGCCTGCCCGCGGCCCCGGTCACCAGGACCCGCCCGGGAACCTCACTCATGCGTCACCACCTGCGGTCGGGAAAGACGCGCTGGTTTCGCAAATCGATTTGTACATATGGAGTCAGCTTGCTACCCCGCCATTGCCGTGTCAATAGCGGTGCGCCCCGGGCGCGTCCGAAGCACGCCCGGGCCGACGTCACCCGCTCCTGGTGTCCGTCGGTCACGACGTCCACCCGGTGCGACAGCCGGGCTCCGACCTGTCCGCCGTCGCCCGGCAAGCTGAAAACCGGATCGACCAACGGACCGTCCCGAGAGATCGAGGCTGACCCGCGGCGCGTTCTGCGAACGGACGCCGCCCGGCGCATGCCGGCACCGTCCACGTGAGGCTTATGGGCAGGGAGGACTGTAGGGCACACCGGGAACGTACGTCCGCCATTCCTCCGGGGTGATCCCGCTTCCGCTGGTCGCGCAGATCCTGGAGGCGATCCTGTCCTTGTTCGTGTCCCAGAGCCGCACGGTGTTGTCCTCCGCCGCGGTCGCGATGGAGTCGTCAGCCGGGTTGAAGGCGACACTTCGGATGGCCGCGGTGTGTCCCTGGAGGGTGGCGAGAAGCAGGGGGCTGCGCGGATCCGTCGTCCGGTACAGCCGGACCAGCCGGTCATCACCGACAGTGGCCAGCGTGGTACCGGTACGGTCGAAGGCCAGACGAGAGACATTCCCGTTGGCGTCGTTCAGCGAGGACGACAGCGTGAGCCGGACACCACCGGAGACGTCCCAGAGCCGGACCGTCCCGTTGGAGGACGCGGTGGCGAGCACCTCGCCGCCGCGAGCGAAGGCGATGCTGTTTATCTGTGTCTCTCCCGTCCTGACGTACGCGACGTCCCGAGGGTGCGCCGGATCCCGCACGTCCCATACGCGGATCGCCCCATCATTGGTCCCCGCGACCAGGGTTTGCCCTGCGGGGTCGAACGCCAGGCAGAGCGGCGTCGAACGCTCGTCGCCGCGCGCCAGCGACCAAGCGGACATCACAGCCTTCCGGCGCCCTTGGCCGTCAAGCGACCACAGTTCGATCCGGGGATCATCGACGACCGCCTCTCCGGTGTTGCGCTGCGGCCCTATGGTCACCGCGAGCAGGCGCGCGTCGCCGCGAAGCGCCATCCCCGAGGTGGACTCTCCCACCCAGCCGCGGCTTCCCTTGGCGAGGGGAACCTCGGCGGGCACGAGACGCCGGTCGAGGCGGTAGGGCGTTCCGTCCTGCATCTGGTCGGAGGTGAACAGCGTTCTACCGTCCGGGCCGAAGGTGAGCGTCGCCCAGGGGTTGGTCGACTGCCCCTCACCCTCTGATGCTTTCCGCAACGCGGTCCCTCCGGGGACGTTCCATACCCGCACGGCGTCTATGCCCGAGGACGCCAGAAGTTTCCCGTCCGGGGAGAAGGAGACGGCGTTCACCATGTTCGTGTGGACTCCGATGGGCCACGCGTCGAGTGGCCAGATCCTGACGATCCCATCGTTCCCCCCGGTGACGATCGAGTTCCCCACGGGGGCGAAGTCAACGGCCAGGACATTGCCGACGTGGGGCAGGGAGAAGACGACCCGCTTCGTGGCCACGTCCCAGATCCTGACCATGTTGTCGGACAGATTGGCGGCCCCGAGAAGGGATCCGTCCGCGTTGAAGGAGAGGCTCACGGCGAGGTTGGTGTCCTGGGCGAGTTTCAGATTCGCGATCTTCCGCGTCTTCTCGGTGTTCTTGATGTCGAAGACGCTGAGCTGCTGGGGAAAGCCCGAGATCGCCAGCCGGCGGCTGTCTCTCGAGAAGGCCGCGGCGTGAGCGGCGTAGGAGTCCGGGACTATGACTGTCAACTCCGGCTTCCGAGGGTCGGCCACGTCCCACAGTCCCGCGTACGAGATGATCGGCGCCTCCAGCAGGGTCCGCCCATTGGGTGCGAAAGCGAGCAGATCGGCGGCACCTCCCAGATTCCCTTTCAGGACGGCCACCGGGCGCCCCTTGAAGATGTCGGTCCACAAGATGGTGGGGCCTTCGGTGCCGGAGGTCGCGAGCACCCTTCCGTCGGGTCTGACGGCGGCCGTCCATGCCCGCGCCGTCAGCGTCAGCGGGCCGATCAGGCGGGGATCGCCGGGATTCTTGACGTCCCAGAGCTGCCAGGGGGCCTCTCCCATGGATCCCACGAGCATCATCGCCCCGTCGGGCGACCAGAGGACCTGGCCCGGCCCCCCCTTCGGGAGCCGCGCCCCCGGCAGCACGGTGACCTGCCGTCGCAAAGACACGTCCCACAGGCGGACGGTGTCATCGGCTCCGACGCTTGCGAGAACCTGGGCATCCGGCCGGAAGGCCACGTTCCTCACCGGTCCGTCGTGACCGAGCAGTCGTGTCGCGGCCGGAGTTCCTGGAACGGACAGCAGGCTGTTGCCCGCCTCCTCGGTGGGAGAGATGTGATAAGCGACGAGACTGAGCCCCATGGCCAGGGACGGGTCGAGGCTGCGCAGCGCGTCCGCACGGGCGGCGACCTGCCTGGAGAGGGCGAAGACGCGGTCCCTGTCCGCGTCCGAGCGTGCCTTGACGGCGACCCCCCCGCCGGTCACCGCCAAGACCAGCAAGGCCACGAGCGAGACGATCGCCTGACGGCGGAGCTTGGCGCGGCGCCTTTCCGCCTCCTTCTCAAGCGAATGGGCGCGAACACCGGCCCGCAGGAACTCCGACGCGAGCGGGCCCAATTCCTCCGTGCGGGTCTCTGCCCACGCCATGGCCTCGTTCAGGCGCGGGCCGCGGTCAAGGAAGCTCGTGTGTCTTCCGTTCGCGTCCCATGTCAAGGCGGCGTCCTCGATGCGCTGGCGCACCAGTACGCCGCTCCGGTCCTCGTCGATCCAGGACCGTAACCTCGGCCAGTGCCGGATCAGCGCCTCATGGGTGAGCTCGGCGAAGCCCCCGTCGACGGAAACGAGCCGGGCGTCGACGAACTTGCCGAGGAGGTCGCCCGCCTCGGCCCGCTGTTCCCGTTCCAGGTGCGCTTGCAGGTCGGTGAGCGGTACGCGGCGCCTGGTGTCCTCCAGGCCGTCCTCCAGACGCACCATGCGAATGAACATGCGCCGGGCGAGCGACTCGGCCGTCGGGGGGAAGCCGTCGAGGGTGACATCAGCGGTCTGGGACAGGGATTTCGCGATGCCTCCCGTGGCGCGGTATCCCGCCAGGGTGAGGACACCGTTCTGCCTGCGCTGCCAGGTCTGCAGAAGGGCGTGCGACAAGAGGGGGAGAACACCTCCAGGTCCCCTGGCCGCTATCTCGCTGTCACTGCCGCACTCCTCCAGCAGCAGATCGGCCAGGCCCGTCTCCAAGGTCAGCCCGGCCAGTTCGGCCGGTTTCTCGATGACCTCTCGGAGCTCCGCCGCGGTCATGGGAGGAACCACATCGGCGTGCCGGAGAGCAGGCAGCAGCTCCGGGTGATCGGCGCAGTGACCGAAGAAGTCGGATCGCAGACCCATCACCACCGTCATGGTCCGGGACTCGCACACGCTTCCCAGCGCCCTGATGAAGAGGAGCCGCTGGGCGATGTCATCGCACTCGGTGAATATCTGCTCGAACTGGTCGACCACCAGCACCACGCGAGATGGTGCGGCCGCTGGATCCGCCGCTCCCTCTCCGGGCCGACCCAGGTCTTTACGGAGCGAGGCCGCGTGCTCCAGCCGGGCGCGCAGGACATCGCCGGCGATTCCCATGGCGGCGGACATCTTCCGTACGAGCTGCTCGAAGGGGTCGTTTCCAGGAGTCAGGTAGACGCACGACCAGCGCTCTCCGTCCGACGGCCCCGGCTCTGAGGACAGAGCCGGAATCAACCCGGCGCGCAGGAGGGACGATTTACCCGAGCCGGAAGGCCCGGTCACCAGCCATGGCCGACCGGGGAACGTATGTTCTCTTATCCGTTGGGCCAGTGAGAATGTCAGCTGCTCGCGCCCGAAGAAGTACGCCGTGTCATCAGGCCCGAAGGAGGACAAGCCCTGGTACGGGCTGTGCTGGCCGTCGTCGATCGAAGGAGGGGCTTCAGGGGGCGGCGGAAAGGCGTAGGAGGCGTTGTCCACGAGTGGTTCCCGGTCCAGCTCGTCGGCCGCCTGGCGACGCGCCGGAGGGAGCCTCCGCTGTTTCAGGACCCGGTTGAGAACACGGTAGACATCGTCCAGGGTGAGCAGGCGGGGTGCGAGGGGGTCGCCCTCTGTCATGATCCGGATGAGTTCCCCGGAGAAGGCGGTGTGCCGTTCGTCCCGCGGCGCCCAGGCGAGCTCGTCCCGGCTCGTAGAGGTCAGCAGGTACGAGCCTATCCACCTGGTGTTGTCGAACGCGTCGTCGGCCGCGCTCCCGGATATCCCCTGCGCGCGGCCGGCGAAACAGCAGTCGAGAACGACCACGACGGTCCGGGCATGGCTCCGGGTGAGAACCTCGCGGACCACGGAGTAGGGAAGGGCCTGATAGCCCGCGACTCTGTCCGTCAGGTCCACGGTGGCGGCCGTCGCCAGGTGCAGCTCGCCGTCGATGCTCACCAGTCCGTGGCCGACGTAGTAGAAGACGAGGGCTCTGGACGCCTCCCGCGCGCTTCGCTCGAGAGCTTCGGCGATCTGCTGTGGCGCGTCGGCGTCCACCAGCGTTTCCAGGTTCGCGGGATCGAGTCCCGCGCGCTCCACCAGGCACGCCCCCAGATCGGTCACCGTCCTTCCGACCGAGGGAATCGGGCTGAGTCGTGATTCCCTCCGGTAGGCCCCGGAGCCCACGATCAATACTTTGACCCCTTCACCGGAGAGCAGCCGCCTAGCGCCTGGAGCCGCCACGCGGGGGCTCTCCTTCCAGGCTCTCGGCGAGTTGCCTCGTCAGTTCACTGACCCCTTCGGCGGTCAGTGACTTCACACCCTTACTTGTTACTTCAAGCTGATTTTTTCCTTTCGTGATTTTGACGGAAATCTCGCCAGGACGTGACCGCAGCCAGGCGATCACCACACCGGACAACGCGGCCAACGCTCCACCCGAACCGAGAGCCAACTGAAGGCCCTCCGCCATCGGACCGAGACCTCCCGGTGGTGGGAGCCGCTCGATCACACGCATTCGCCCACGGATCTCCGCCTCCTCGGCGAGCCATGCGTAGAGCTCACGAAGCCGATCGGCACCGGAATCCGTGGTCACGACGATATCCATGGGCCCTCACCTGGTAATCGGGGTATCGCTTTCATGACGAAGTAAGCATTGCAAAGGAGGGCAGCCATAAGGTCTCAATTTCACAACCCTGAAGTCCGATATAAGCCATATGAGAACTATTTCCGATTAATCATGGTTTAGCGGACGGAAGCAACCGTTACCTAAACGCGGTGAATCGACAACGTCGGTCGGCTTGCATCAGGGACGACGGAGGCCGGGGCGACGGATCGCGCGTCGCCGGCACAGCGACAGGGGGCGGCAATGTGTCCGGGACCCGTCGAGGCCCGGATCACGAGACCGCGGATTCGCCCGCACGGCACGGTCCGACCCCGGCGAAGCGCGGGACACGGGATGCATGGACCCATCGCGCCTCTACCCGCTCACCTCGGATCCACGTCACCGCCCGTCGGCCGCCAAGGGTCCCACAGAGCTCGGGCACCCCAGAGGAGAGCACCATAAGGGTCTCCGACAAGACCTTTAAATGTTAGGAAACTTTCCTAAGGACATTGACGGATCACTGTCGAGATCGGTTGGATGGGCGGTCATCGAGGCCCCCGGCCGAGACCTCTCGCCACCCCCTTGGCCTGTCAGGCCAGCGAGGAGCTCCACATGCTCAGACGCATCCGAACGACGGCAGCCGCGATCCTGGGTGCCGCCGCTCTCGCCGTCACCACTCTCTCCGCCCCCGCGGCCGGCGCCACACCGCCGCCGAACCTTCCGGCCGCGCGGGCGCAGGCCGCCCCCGCGACCTTCACCCACCCCGGAGTCCTGGTCAGCAAGCCACAGCTCGACTTCATCCGAGCGAAGGTCAACGCCGGCGCCCAGCCGTGGAAGGGCGCCTTCGACCAGATGATGGGGCATTCCCTGGCGTCGCTGTCGCGGACCCCCAAGCCGCGCGCGATCGTGGAATGCGGCTCCTACTCCAACCCCAACAACGGCTGCACCGACGAGCGCCAGGACGCGCTCGCCGCGTACACCATGGCGCTGGCCTGGTACGTCACGCAGGACAGCAGGTACGCCCAGAAGGCCATCCAGATCATGGACGCCTGGTCCGCGGTGATCAGGGACCACACCAACAGCAACGCCCCGCTGCAGACCGGATGGGCCGGGTCCTCGTGGCCCAGGGCCGCCGAGATCATCCGCTACACCTACACCGGCTGGTCCGCCGCCTCCGTCAGCCGCTTCTCCACCATGCTGCGCACCGTCTACCTGCCGAAGATCATCAACGGTTCCAACAGCAACGGCAACTGGGAACTGAGCATGATGGAGGCCGCGCTCGGCATCTCCGTCTTCCTCGAGGACCGGGTGAGCTACGACAAGGCCGTGGCCAAGTTCCGCGGGCGGGTACCGGCCTTCATCTACATCTCGTCCGACGGCGCGCTCCCCAAGGCGCCTCCGGGGAGCGGCATCGACACCCGCGCCGAGATCATCAACTACTGGCAGGGCCAGTCCACCTTCATGGACGGCCTCACCCAGGAGACCTGCCGCGACTTCACCCACACCGGGTACGGGCTGTCGGCCATCTCGCACTTCGCCGAGACCACCCGGATCCAGGGGCAGGACCTCTACCCGGAGATCAGCGAGCGGCTGCGCCACGCGCTGGGCATGCAGGCGAAGTACCAGCTCGGCGCCGCCGTGCCGTCCTCGCTGTGCGGAGGCACCCTCCACCTCGGGCTGGGCCCGATCACCGAGGTCGGCTTCAACGCCCTGGGCAACCGGATGGGCATCGCGATGACGAACACCCAGCGTCTCACCGAGCAGCAGCGCCCGGCCGGGACGAACGTCCTCTTCGTCGCCTGGGAGACCCTGACCCACGCCGCCAACCCCAACTGACACCGACTCCCCGGAGGGGCCGGCCCGCTCGACCGGGCCGGCCCCTCCCGCGCGTGGGGCCTCGCGGCGGACGCGTCACGCCTCGCGCACCTCGCCCGCTCCCGGACGGCGTGCCGCCCCGGCCCGCTCGCGGGAACCCCCGACGAGCACCTCCAGCCCGTCCAGCAGCAGCCGCAGCCCGAACTCGAACAACGTGTCCAGGTCGAGGGAGTCGCGAGGGATCCTCGACAGCAGCGGGAACTCGTCCATGCGCGGGAGCACCACCGAGTCGATCCACTCCTGGTCGGTCATGCCGGTCTCCTGCCGGGCGTCGGTCTCGGCCTCCAGGCCGACGGCGGTCCCCCGCACGTAGTTGGCCACGGTGACGTACATGTGGACCATCGTCACCGGGTCGAGGCCGAGACCGTCCACGGCGCGCATCGCCCACTCGGCCTGGGCCATCGCGTTGGGCGTGGGCAGGGGGCGGGTGAAGGAGGTGACCTGCGCCAGCCAGGGATGGCGGTGGTAGAGGGCCCACTGCGTCCGGGCGGCCAGCTCCATCCGGGCCCGCCACCCCGGCGGCGGCTCGAGGAACGCGACCTCGGCCAGCACGGCGTCGGCCATGAGCCCGAGCAGTTCCTCCTTGCCCGCCACGTGCCGGTAGAGCGACATCACCGCCACCCCCATGCCGGTCGCGATCCTGCGCATGGACAGGGCCGCCACCCCCTCCGCGTCGGCGATCCCGATCGCGGCGCGCACCACCCGTTCCCTGGTGAGGTCGGGTCCGCGGGCGGGGGCCGCCCCACGGGGCGCGGCGGTGCCGATGTTGGTACAGGTGTCGGTGCCGATGTCGATGTCGGTACAGGTGTCGGCGACGACGGTGCCGACCCCCGGCACGACCCGCACGATCCCCTCCTCGCGCAGGGTCGCCAGCACCTTGCTGGCGGTCGCCATCGCCACCCCCCACTCCCGGACGATCTGCCGGGTCGAGGGCACCCGGTCGCCCGGCCGCAGCCGGCCCGTCGTGACGCGCCGCCGCAACTCGGCGGCGATCCGCAGATACAGGGGTTCGGCCCCGTCCACCGCCCACGCTCCCACCGCTCTAGTGCACCAGGCTCCGTACCACCCGGCGCGCACCGTGCGAACTTGGTGCACTAGTGCTTTGTTTACAGTGTACGCATCCCGTGGGTACGGTGCACGCACGCCACCGAACAGGGAGCCCGTCGTGAAGAAAGTCCTGATCTCCGGTGCCGGTATCGCCGGCCCCGCCCTGGCCTACTGGCTGCGCCGTCACGGCTTCACCCCGGTCGTGGTCGAGAGGGCCCCGGCCATCCGCCCCGGCGGCCACACGGTCGACCTGCGCGGCGTCTCCGTCGACGTCATGAGGCGTGCGGGACTCCTGGAGGAGATCCGGCGCGCGGCCGTCGACTCCAAGGGGATGTCCTACGTGGACGCCGCGGGCAGGCGCGTCGCCGACATGCCCGCCTCCTTCCTCGGCGGGCACGGCGTGGTCGGCGAGGTGGAGATCCTCCGCGGCGACCTGGCCGGCATCCTCCACCGGGCGAACGGGGACGAGGCGGAGTACGTCTTCGACGACACGATCACCTCGCTGGACCAGACCGCCGACGGCGTGCGGGTCACCTTCGAGCGGTCCGCGCCGCGCGTCTTCGACCTGGTGGTGGGCGCGGACGGCGCGCACTCGGTGACGCGGTCCCTGGCCTTCGGTGAGGAGTCGCGCTTCGTCCGCGAACTGGGCTGCCACCTGGCGTACTTCACCGCGCCCAACGTCTTCGGCGTCCAGGACTGGGAGCTGTTCCACAACATGCCGGGCGGGAAGGTGGCGGCCCTGCGCCCGTCCCGGCGCCCGGGGGAGGCCAAGGTCCTGTTCGGCTTCGCCTCGGGAACGCTCGACTACGACCGCGACGACACGGAGAGGCAGAGGCGGATCGTGGCCGAGGTCTTCGCCGGAGCGGGCTGGCAGGTGCCCGCGATGCTCCGGGCGATGGGGACGGCCACCGACTTCTACTTCGACTCGGCCACCCAGATCGTCATGGACAGCTGGTCCCGCGGCAGGGTCGTGCTGCTCGGTGACGCCGGATACAGCCCGTCGCCGCTGGGCGGTGGCGGCACGGGGCTGGCGGTGGTCGCCGCCTACGTGCTGGCCGGGGAGCTCGCCGAGGCCGGCGGGGATCATGCGGCCGCCTTCGCCGCCTACGAACGGGAGATGCGCGACTTCGTCCGGCAGAGCCGGAGACTCCCGCCGGGCGGCGTCAAGGGTTTCGTCCCCCGATCGCGGACGGCCATCCGGATGCGCGACCTGTCGGTCAGGCTGCTGCCGCACATGCCGTGGGCCGGCCTGGTCCGGAAGGCGGCCGGCAGGCCCGACGCCATCACGCTCAAGGACTACGGCCTCCCGGCCTCCCCTCGCCCCTGAGGGCGGATGGTCCCGCCGCCGCCCGCCGGCATCCCGGCCGTCGAGGCCCCGGGCCGTCGCTCGGCGGCGCCGGTGACCCGCCGCCGGGGGCCGGCCGTGCGCGCCCGCGGACCCGCACAGCCGGCCAATCCGGTCAGTCCGGTCAGTCCACACAGGCCGCACAGCCGGTCAGTCCGGTCGGTCCGGTCGGTCCGGTCAGTCCGCACAGGCCGCACAGCCGGTCAGTCCGGTCGGTCCGGTCGGTCCGGTCAGTCCGCACAGGCCGCACAGCCGGTCAGTCCGGTCGGTCCGGTCGGTCCGGTCAGTCCGCACAGGCCGCACAGCCGGTCAGTCCGGTCGGTCCGGTCAGTCCGTGAGCCGCACGCGGATGCCGTGGGCGTCGGCCCGCTGGACACCGCCGGCGTCCACGTTGGAGATCCGGATCAGGCCCTCGACCGTGCCCTTCTTGCCGTTGCCGGTCAGCTTGAGGATCAGCATTCCCGGGTCGCTCCCGTGGGAGGAGTGCGGGTCGCCGGACAGCGGGTTCGGCCCTCGCGTCGAGGCGAAGGCCCACTTGTGGTCGGGAGAGACCGCGAAGAGGTCGACCGTCGGGTCCGCGCTGAACGGGGAGACGAGGTCGACGGTGTCGACGTGGGCGCCGCTCGCCCCGTCGAAGACCTCGGCGACGTTGGCGTCACGGTCACCGGCCCACACGTGGCGCTCCCCGGCGGACACGAGGACGCCGTGGGCGTCGCGCTCGGGCGAATCGTCGTTGAAGAGCGGTTGGACCGCCGGGGTGTTGGGCGGGTTCGCGGGCGAGTAGCCGCTCATCGGCAGCCGGAAGACGGTGAACTGGTCGAGGTTGCTGTGCGTGCCCCCGCCCCCGTTGCCGAAGACGGTTCCCTTGGCCTCGATGAACCCGCACCCGTTCGCCGGGATCCTGGTCGTGTCGTACTCTCCCACGATCGACATCGGCGTCGTGTGCCAGTCGACCACGAGCATCCCGCCGCCCCGCAGGCTGACGAAGACCGGGCCGTTGTCCGAGGCGATGAACGGGCAGATCGGCGCGTTGTCCGGCCGGAGCCCGGGTGACTGGCACGGCGCGCCGTTCGGAGTGGTGCAACCGGCCAGGTCGATCGTCGCGGCCGGCTGCTGGACGAAGGTGTTCGAGGCGTAGTCGGTGCTGACGCGCTCCAGTTTCTTGCCGTTCTGGTTGGCGATGATCAGGTACCTGTCGTCCTCGGTGGGCCAGAGGGCGTGAGCCTGCCGTACGCCTCCCGCTCCCGCCTCGGTGAGGAGGCAGGTGAGCGGCTGCCGGGTGCGGGCGTCGAAGACGACCACGTGGCCGCTGGCGACGAAGGCGAGCGCGGCGTGGGTGTCGGCCTTGTTGAAAACGATCATGTGCGGGCGCACGGGCACGCTTCCGGTCCTCGCCAGGCAGAGGGACGAGGTCGCGCCGCCCAGGTCTATGACGTGGACGGGCTGCGCGGCCGACAGCCGGTGGGTGACGTCCTGTCCGGAGTAGACGCTGACGGTGCCGCCGTGCGCGAGCCCGTTGGTATTGGACTGGTCGACCAGCCACACCTCGTACGATTTCTCGGCCGCCACGTGAAACGGCACCCCCGCACCCAGAACGAACAGCGCCAGTACCGCGACGATCACGGCCCGCCACTTCCCCATGAGCCCTCCAGAACCGCTCCGGCCGGAGTATCTCCCCGTATCCCTGTGGAGTCGGCTGTTTTCTACTTTTAGTCTTATGTCTCCATAAGTCCAGAAATTGTATGATTTGTAAAGAAAGCAAGTCAAGGCCCCCTCACCGCGAGCAAGGAAGCGACTTCCGAGAGGTGGTCAAACCTCCACTGGAGAAAAAAGAAAACATAAAACTGTTTCGATATACGAAGGCATGAGAGGTCCCGGCGATGGTAGCCATCGCCGGCACGACATGGTGCGGCGGGGTGACGCCGATCGGTGGCACGGAGCGGCGTAGCGTGGCGCGGTACGCGCGGCGTAGATCATGGACCTTCCCACGGCCGGACGCCCGGGAACGGTCCCGAACATTCCCGGGCGCCGTGATCGCTATATTGGCGGCATGAACGCGCTGGTCCGACGCCCGCTGGGCCAGACCGCCCTGTCCGTGACACCGCTCGGCCTGGGACTGGCGGCCCTCGGCCGTCCCGCCTACATCACGCTCGGCCGTGCCGAGGACCTCGGCGACGACCGGGACGTCGCCGCGATGCGGTCGCGCACCTGGGCCGTGCTCGACGCGGCGTGGGCGGCCGGCGTGCGCTACCTCGACACGGCGCGCTCGTACGGGCGGGCGGAGGAGTTCCTCGCCGGGTGGCTGCGCGAGCGCGGGATCGCCCCGGGGGCCGTCACGGTCGGCTCGAAGTGGGGATACGCCTACGTCGGCGACTGGCGGCTGGACGCCGAGCGGCACGAGGTGAAGGAGCTCACCGCCGACCGGTTCCGCGTCCAGCTGGAACAGACACGCGCGCTGCTCGGCGAGCATCTGTCGCTCTACCAGATCCACTCGGCGACGGTCGAGAGCGGCGTGCTCGACGACGAGGACGTGCTCGACGGGCTGCGCGCGTTGCGGGCGGAGGGGGTCGCGGTCGGGCTGTCGACGAGCGGGCCGCGCCAGGCGGACACCATCGGGCGGGCGATCGAAGCCGGGCTGTTCGACACGGTGCAGTCGACGTGGAACCTGCTGGAGCGCTCGGCAGGTGAGGCGCTCGGGCGAGCGCACGAGGCGGGGATGGGCGTGATCGTCAAGGAGGGGGTGGCGAACGGCCGGTTGACCGTTCGCGCGGCCCCCGCCGCGCTCGTGGCCGCCGCGCGCGAGCGGGACACCACGCCGGACGCGCTCGCCCTCGCGGCCGTACTGGCCAGGCCGTGGGCGGGAGTGGTGCTGAGCGGCGCGGTCTCGGCCGGGCAACTGCGCGACAACCTCGCCGCGGCCGGGGTCGGTTGGGACGCGGAGCTCGACGAGCGGCTCGCCGGGCTGGCGGAGGAGCCCGAAGGCTACTGGGCGAAGCGCGGCACGCTGCCCTGGAGCTGACCGCGCCGGACCGGTGGCCACACGGCCAGGGCCACACGGCCCGGGACCTCACGGCCTAGAACCTCACCAGGCCCGGATCGCACCAGGCCGGAACCGCGACGGGCACAGGGCCGCGCCGGGCCCGGAATCCCCCTTCTCAGGGAGGTGCGCGCAGCGGGGTGCGGCCGAGATTGCCGATCAGCTCGGGAAGGGAGTCGAAGACGTGGCCGGCCCCGGCCTCGCGAAGCTCCTCGGGCGAGAAGCCTCCGGTGCGGACCCCGATACCGGGGATGTCCGCCCTGCGGGCGGCGAGGAAGTCCCAGGTGGAGTCTCCCACCGTGACACCCGACGCGCCCTCGACCTTGGCGAGTGCCACCTGGAGCAGGTCGGGCGCGGGCTTGGTCGCCTCGACGTCCTCCGACGTGGTCCACGCCCGGCAGCGTGACCGGCCGTCGATGAGGTCGAGGAAGTGCTCGACGTGCTGGGGTTTGCCCGACGAGGCCAGCACGATGGTGAACCCGCGCCCGCCGAGCTCGTCCAGGAGTTCGGTGGCTCCCTCGAAGGGCCGTATGTCGTCGAGGAACACGTCGAACTCCTCCACCCACGCGTCGCGCAGCGCGCCGCCGTGCCGCCGCTCGACGTCGTCGCCGGCGAGGGCGGCCACCAGCTGGTCCCCGCCCATGCCGATGTGCCGGTGGATGCGCCACACCGGCAGCCACACGTCGTAGCGCCCGAACGCCCTGAACCAGGCGAGCGCGTGCTGGTAGTTGGTGTCGACCAGGGTGCCGTCGATGTCGAGGATGGCGGTGTCGGCCATGTGGGGGATGTGCCCCCGCCCGTACGGCGCCATTCGGAACGGTGTTCCCGGGATTGGGGAAAGAACCTGCCTGCCGCGCTTTGCGAAGAAAGCGGCGCGGGTCTCTTCCGCGGCCCCAAGGCGGAGGCGTTCTCGATTGGTGAGACGGTTGTAGCCCTGTACCTGGCCGATGGTTGAGGGCACCCCGATGCGTAGTGCGACGTTCCTCATTGGAAGTACGGATCCCCCCACTGACCCCGGAACACCGAGTGCTAGAAAGGCCGCTCTGACAGCCTCGGGTTCTCGACCGCGTGTTCGCGGCCTCCATTGAGGAATGCAGCAGTAGACGACAAACGCGACCCCTGATGATCGTCGGTGTCTAGCCAGTCGATCAAGAACAGGGGTCGCGTTCGCGTGCCATCATCCCCGATCGACGTGCTCGCCCGCCACTTCGAGCACGCCGCAGTCTCCGACCCATGGACCGATCTGCCCGCACTGGCCGAGGTCCTGGACACCCTGCCCGACCCGCGCAGCCGCCGCGGACGCCGCTACCGGCTCGGCCCGCTCCTGGCCCTGACCCTGCTCGCCGTACTCGGCGGAGCCACCTCGATCGCGGCGATCACCCGATCCATCAGCGGATACGACCCCAGCGTCCTGTCTCGCGCCGGACTGCCCGCCACCTACCGTTTGGCCACCAGCACCCTGCGCAGGCTGCTCACCCGCCTGGACGGCGACGCCTTCGACACCGCGATCGGCACCTACCTGACCGCCCTCACCTCCGACGGTCCGCCCGCAGACCCGCCCCCGCTGATCGGCCTGGCCATCGACGGCAAGGCCCTGCGCGGCAGCCGCACCGACCACGCAACCATGATCCATCTCCTGGCCGCCGTCCGCCACGACACCCAGACCGTCCTGGCCCAGCGGCAGATCGCGACCCACAGCAACGAGATCGGCGCGTTCACACCCCTGCCGGCCGGCCTGGAGTTGTCGAACGCGGTGCTCACCGCCGATGCCCTGCACACCCAGACCGAGCACGCCCGCCAGATCATCGCCGCGGGCGGTCACTACATTTTCCTCGTCAAGGGCAACCAGCCCACCCTGCACCGCCGCCTCAAGGCCCTGCCCTGGCGGGCGGCGTTCCTCAACGACCGCACCGACGAGCACGGCCACGGCCGCCGCGAGATCCGCCGCATGAAGATCTGTACCGTCCGGCCCGGCCTGCCCTTCCCCCACGCCGCCCAGGCCATCCAGATCAAACGCCGCCGCACCGATCAGAAAACCGGCAAGACCACCATCGTCACGATCTACGCGATCACCAGCCTGCCGCCCGGCCTCCTCCCCCACGCCCGCCTCGCCGCGTTGATCCGCGGCCACTGGAGCATCGAGGCCCTGCACCACATCCGCGACGTCACCTACCGCGAGGACGCCTCCAAGGTCCGCACCGGCGCCGCCCCACGGGTCATGGCGAGCCTGCGCAACCTGGCCATCGGCCTGGCCCGCCTGATCGGCTGGACCAACATCGCCGCCGCCACCGACCACTACCGCAGCCACCCCGCAGACGGACTCCAGTTACTCGGTCTCACAACGTGAGAACGCTTCGGCCCTGCCCGCGGCCCGGACGGCGTCGCCCTCACCGCCGCGACCATCCATCCCGGCGACTCACCCTCTCAATCACCAAGGCCAGAAATGGTGTAAAACAATGAGACAGCAGATTCTCCATCCGGCACCGGTGTCCGGCCCTCGGCGGGCCTTTCCGCACCGCACGGGACGGTCCTCGAAGCGTGCTCGGGGGGCGGGCTCGGCGGGGCCGACCCGCCCCCGGTTGCGTACGCCGCCCCGATCGCTAGGATTCTCGGTCATGACGTACTCGTTCTTCTTCAACCTGCGTTAAGCCCCCGTCGGCGAAGCGAGGCACACCCCGTCGTCGACGACGCGGGACGGCGTAGCGCCGTCCCGGGCTGACGTGGGAGAAGAACGATCACTATGCGCATTCGCGCGAGTTTTCTCACCGCACCGCGTCCCAGCGCCCTCGCCGTCTCGTGACGGCGGCGCGCCTGGTGGCGCGGTGCGTTCACGGGCTGGAGTCGACGGTCGCGGCCGAGATCCTCCAGCTCGGACTCGGAACGGTCACCCATCTGGGGCATCGAGAGGTCCACTTCCGCACGTCCCGGCCGGGACCGGGAGTGCTCGGGCTGAGCACCGCGGACGACGTGTTCCTGCTCGCCGCGCAGCGGCCCGACATCGGCACGACCAAGCGTGATCTCACCCTGCTCGCCCAGCTCGCCGGCACCGCCGACGTCGGCACGCTGATGCGGCTGCGGGAGGAGCAGGGAGGTTCCGGCGCGGTCACCGGGGTCGAGGTGTCGGCGTCGTTCCTGGGCCGGCGCACCTTCAACCGGTACGACGCCGAGGACGCCGTCGGCCAGGTCCTGGCGCGGCGGCTGGGGATCGGCTACCACTCGCGGCGGGCGGGCATCGGTCCCCCACCCGCGCACAGCGGGTGGCGGCTGACCCTCGACGGCACGCGGGCCACCCTCATGCTGAGGATCACCGACCGGCCCCTGCACCGGCGCGCCTACAAACAGCGCTCCATCCCGGGGACCCTGCATCCTCCGCTGGCCGCCGCGATGGCACGGATGGCCGACATCCACCCCGGGCACACGGTCCTCGACCCCTGCTGCGGCGCCGGAACCCTGCTGATCGAGGCCGGGCTCCACCAGCCGCGGGCCCGCTTTCACGGCTTCGACCTGGCTTCGGAGTCGTTGCGGGCGGCGAAGGAGAACGCGGCGGGGCTGCCGATCTCCATCGACCAGGCCGACGCCGGTCACCTGCCGCTACCGGGCGGCGGCATCGACCGCGTCCTGTGCAATCCCCCCTGGAACGGTCAGGTCGCCGCGCGGGGCCGGCTCTCCGGCTCCTCCTCGCACTGGTGGGCGGAGCTGAGCCGTGTCCTGGCGCCCGGCGGCATGGCCGTGGTCCTGCTTCCCGACGCCGGGGACATCGCGGCCGGGATCAGGCGACGGTTCGTCCCGCTGCGCGTCCAGCGCGTCCGGATCTCCGGCGCGCAGCCCTTCCTCGTCCAGTTCGCGGCACCCGGCGAGGAGAGGGGGTCGTAATGCCGTGGACTCCGTCCGGCGGAAGGGCGCCGGGCGGAGTCCTACCGGGTCCTGAGCTGGTCGAGGGTGTGGCCGGTGGCCCGCTTGAACAGGTATTCGGCCCGTTCGTAGGAGAGCCTTCGGCGGCCGGTCTCCGGGCACAGGTCGGCGGGTGCCGGGAGCCGGCCGGGACCGGGCCTGCGATCGGACAGGAAAAGAGGACCCCGGCGACGGCCCGCGACGAGCCGCGGGAGGAGTTCGGCGGTACCGGAGCGCCAGTGGACCCAACCGGATCCGGCGGCCACCTTCCCGCGCCTCCCGGCCAGGTCGAGATCCTCGACGTTGAGCGAGAGCACCGGGCCCGCTCCGGCCGCGCTCTCGTGGAGCAGCAGCCACAGGGCGCGCTCGCGCGGGGCGATGTCCGGACGCTCCCAGAGCGCCTCGACCCGCGACCGGTCCATGGGCTGGGTGCGCCCCCGGGGCTCGGGCCTGCGCCCGAGTCCCGCGGCCAGGTCACGGTGCGTTCCACCGCCCGGACCGCCGGCCGCCGAACCTCGATCGCCCATCGGCGGACCCTGGCCGGCGGCCCAGGCGCAGAAGGAGCGGACGGCCCCGCGGTGGCGGTTCCACGTGGCGGGGGCCGCGTCTCCCCACGCGGCGCCGAAGATCTCCGTCACCCGCGCGGCGCTCACGTCCGGCAGCGGGATGTCGTCGCCGAGGTCGCGGCGCAGCCGGTTCATGGTCTGGCGGTAGGAGCGGACGGTCGCGGCGTCCAGGTCGTCACGGGCGAGGAAGGCGGTCGCGGCCTCGGCCAGGGTGACGACCGTCCTCGGCGCGGCCCTTCCCGGGGTGACCCTTCCCGGGGTGGCCCTTCCCGGGGTGGCCCTTCCCGGGGTGGCCCTTCCCGGGGTGGCCCTTTCCGGGGTGACCGCCCCCGGCACGGCCGTTCTCCGCGCGGCGATGTCGGCGCAGGCCGCGGCGCGTCCCGTGAGGATGGCCCGTTCCGGCCCGTTGAGGGTGAGGGCGGCGGCCCGTTCGAACTCCCGCCGGGCCTCCTCGTGGCGGCCGAGCCTGGCCAGCAGATCACCGCGCACGCTGGGCAGGCGGTGGTAGTCCTTGAACACCGGTTCGCCGACCAGCGTGTCGACGAGCGCCAGACCCGCTTCCGGACCGCTGGCCATGGCCAGCGCGACCGCGCGGTTGAGCTGCACGACGGGAGTGGGCAGGACCCGGGCGAGCGCCTCGTAGAGGGCGTTGATCTGTGTCCAGTCGGTCTCCTCCGCCGTACGGGCCCGCGCGTGGCAGGCGGCGATGGCGGCCTGCAGCACGTACGGGCCGAGAGGCGCGGCGCACCGCCTGGCGCGCAGCAGGGCCGTGAACCCCCGGCGGATGAGCAGCTGGTCCCAGCGCCCGCGGTTCTGCTCGTGCAGCGCGACGGGCTCCCCCGACGCCCCCGTCCTGGCGGCCGCTCGTGACGCCTGGAGCTCCATCAGCGCGACCAGGCCGTGCACCTCGGCCTCGCCGGGCGCGAGACCGGCCAGCAGGCGGCCCAGGCGCAGCGCCTCCTGGCAGAGGTCCTGACGCATCCAGTCGTCGCCGGCACTCGCCGCGTACCCCTCGTTGAACACCAGGTAGACGACCCCGAGGACCGACGACAGGCGCGCCGCCCGGTCCGGACCCTCCGGGACCTCGAAGGGGAGCCGGAGGGTGGCGATGGTGCGCTTGGCCCGGACGACACGCTGCGCGACGGTCGACTCGGGGACGAGGAACGCACGCGCGATCTCCTCGGTGCGCAGGCCGCCGAGCAGCCGCAGCGTCAGCGCCACCCGGGACTCGGCGGGCAGCGCCGGGTGGCACGAGACGAACATCAGGCGCAGGACGTCGTCGCCCACCTCGTCGTCGAGGGCCGCGTCGATGTCGGCCTCGGCGGTTCCCGCGGTCCCGGCGGTGTCCCGCCGGGTGGCGAGGTCGTGGGCGAGTTGCTCGTGCCTGAGGCCGAGCCGCTCCTCGCGGCGCAGGTGGTCGATGGCGCGGCGCTTGGCGACGGCCATGAGCCAGGCGCCCGGGTTGTCCGGGACACCCGCCCCCGGCCACTGTTCGAGGGCGGCCAGGAGCGCGTCCTGCGCGAGCTCCTCGGCCAGCCCCACGTCGCCCAGCATCCGGACGAGGCCGGCGACGATTCTCGCCGACTCCATCTTCCAGACCGCGTCGACCGCGCGGTGGGCGTCCCCGGACATCACGTGCCCGATCAGAGCACCCTCCGGACCGGGTACGCAAGCGTCCGGTCAGCTCTCCGGGCCGAAGACCTGCTGGATGTCCCCCTCGCCGTCGCCGACGATCCTCCAGAAGCGCCGGGCCAGCTCGACGGCCTCCTCCTTCGATCGCGCCTCGACGAGCGCGAAGCTGACGATCGCCTCCTTCGCCTCGGTGAACGGTCCGTCGGTGACGGTGATCTCACCGCCGGAGGACGAGATGTGGGTGCCGGCCGGGTCCAGGCCGCCGGTCGCCAGCAGCACTCCCGCCCTGGTCATCTCCTCGATGAAGGCGGCCATCTCGGCGTGCATCGCCTCGCTCGGGGGTGCCATGTCGTGGCTGCCCTTGGTCGTCATCAGGAACCGCATCGCCATATCTCCTTCGGGTGTCCGGGTGACCGATCCTCGCCGGTCCTCGGCTGCGCGTCGAACGGAGCGGCCGGAAATCGACACGCACCGCCCGACCTGGGCGGCGACCGGATGTGACAGGGAATGCCATGTGACAGGGAATGCCTGCCCGATCCAGGTCATCGCAGCTCAGAGGCGCTATGGAGGCGGGACGTCGATTCCCGCCCCTTCCGTTCGACGCGTCAGCGAGGCCGGGCGAACCGGCGGAACGAGAACGGCGACGGCCCCCGTCGCGCCGAGAGGAAACGACATGACCGCCATCCGGCCCGGCAACCCCGCCGTCCCCGCCAACGGCTCCGTCGACGGCCCCGCCGGTGACCCCGTCGCCCCCGCGACGCGCGTCCTGCTCGCCTGCTCCGTCGCCGCCGCACCCCTCTTCGCGGTCGTGTCGCTGGCGCAGGCCTTCACCCGCGAGGGCTTCGACCTGACGCGCCACCCCCTGAGCATGCTCGCCACCGGCGACCTCGGCTGGCTCCAGATCGCCGACTTCCTGCTCAGCGGCGCCCTGACGGTCGCCGGGGCGGCCGGCCTGCGCCGCGTCATGCGCGGCACGCCCGGCGGTACGTGGGCGCCCCGGCTGATCCTGGTCAACGGCGTCGCGACGGTCGCCGCCGGCGTCTTCGTGATGGACCCGGGCGACGGATTCCCCGCGGGCACTCCCCTGGGCCAGACGGGCACGTTGAGCTGGCACGCGCTCATGCACCTGGTCGCCGGGTCCATCGCGTTCACCGCCCTCATCGCCGCCTGCTTCGTCCTGGGCCGCCACTTCTCCCGCGCCGGTCGTCCCGGTTTCGCCACGGCCTCGCGGCTCAGCGGCCTGGTCTTCGCCCTCGGTGACGGCTGGGCGATGTCGGGCGGGCGGGCCGGTTCCCTGACCCTGGCCGTCGGCGCGATCACCGCGATGGCGTGGATCGCCGTGGTGGCGGCGGACAAGCGGGCCGCGCTCCGCTAGGCCGCACTTCACCAGGAACGCCTCAGCGAGCCGCGGCTCCCTCGCGACGCGAGGGAGCCGCGTCCGGAAGGCCGCGCATCACGCGGACCGCCAGAGCCGCCACGAACGCGAACAGCACCGCCGACGCGAGCAGCAGCCGCACGCTGAGGCCCTCCGGATCGGGCCACGCGGTGAGCACCAGGGCCGCCACGGCGGTCGCGACGCACGTCGCGACCCAGCCCCACCGCCCGAGCGCGGCGAACCGGCGCGCGAACACCAGGCATCCCACCGTCATCCCGCCGACCGCCAGCATGGGCCCGAGACCGTGCAGGGCACCGTGCCAGCTGATCTCGGGTGCCCCGGCCGGCGCGCCCGGCGGGTACCCGGCGCCCGCGTCGGTGACGAAGACCCCGCCCACGATCAGCCCGGCGCCGAGAAGACCGACCAGCAGCGGGCCCCAGGTGCCGCTGCGGCCGGGACGCAGCGCCCGCCACATGCCGACGGCGCAGGCCACGTACAGTACGCCGGTCACGGTGAAGTTGGCGATCTGGATCCACCCGAGATCCCCGAGGCTCAGCAGGCTGATCGGGTGGCGGCTCAGGTCGTACCCCTCGCGGGTGAACGCCTGGATCAGCACCACCGCGACGAACAGCGGGCCTGCGACGACGCCACACGCCAGCAGCTTGTACTTCACGGTTCTGTCTCCTCGCCGGGCACCCCTGCGGTGCCACTCGGCGGAGACGTCGGAGCCACCGGTCCCGTTCCGGACATCCACCCGCCGCCACATCGCGAGAGGCGGCCGCCCGCCGTACGCGCCCGGCCGGACCCGCTCGGCGGCGATCGCCGAAGCTGGGCGAAGGCCGACGCCGCGGCAGTGCCGAGCAGCGAGCGTCGGGCCAGGCTCAGGGGTCGTCTCGCGGTCAAAATGGCAAGAATGTAAGGTGTGCCTTCCATTAAGTCAAGGGTGCTTGACTGTATGGAAAGGCTGCTTTACCTTCGTGTCATGGCGAAACAGCAGGACCAAGTGACGCGCGCGGCCCACCGCGCCGCCCTCATCGACGGCCTGCCCGTGGCCGCTCTGGGCCCTGTGGCCCTGGCGCTGGGCAGTGATCCCGACCAGAGCACCGCTCAGAAGGGTTTGTGGATCGCGGCTACCGCCGTGTTCGCGCTCGCCGTGGCCTGGGCCCTGCTGCGGGCGTTCCGGCGTGCGGACGAGTACCTGCGCAAGATCCAGCTGGAAAGCATGGCCATCGCCTTCGCGGCAGTCCTCGTGGCACTGCAGGTGGCCACCGTGCTCGACGCCGCGGGCGTCATCCGGCTCCATCAGCTCACGCAGCTGATCCTCCTCGGCGGGGTGGCGATCTGGCTTGTGGTCGCCGACCTGCGCACCCGCCTGCACCGATGAAGACGCCGCACCCGTGAAGAACCGACTACGCGAACTGCGAGCAGCCCGCCGGTGGAGCCAGGCCGCCCTGGCCGACCGGTGTCAGGTCTCCCGACAGGCCATCAACGCCATCGAGACCGAGCGGTACGACCCCAGCCTGCCCCTGGCGTTCACCATCGCCGACGTCTTCGGCCTGACCATCGAGGAGATCTTCCTGCCCGACCGGGCGGACACGACGAACGGCCCGGCCCGATCCTGAACGCCTCAGGCCGGCTTCCGGCCGGTCGGTGCGAGCGAGCGGGCAGAGACGGAGCCACCGTTCCCCGCCGGGACGCCACGTCCAGCGAATTATGGCCGGCGCCCGTGGGCGAATCACGCAGCCCGAGAGTGACACCGTCCGTGGCATTCCATGAAACGCGAAGCAGCTTGGAGCTGCCACCGAGGTTGAAGGGCGGATGTCACGGCGGGGTGCGGTTGCGGGCGATTGCCGGGGTGTTCGCCATGCCGGAGGTATGAGCTATCCCGAAGGGGGCGGTCCGACCGCGGAGGAACGGGCCAAAGGCGAGCGATTGCGATTCGAGGCCGCCGAGTTGACGGTCTTCCGGCTACCGGCTTCATCGGCCAGACCGAACTCATCCTCCAATCACCGCAACTCCCACCTTTTCAACCTCAGCGGCACGTGGAATGGCAGCCGCATACGGGTTTCACGATGACCGTGGATGCATAGTTGATTTGCCCCGAACATCACGTTTGTGATCGACTACCTCCCATCCCATTCGATGCGAATTCCTCATGAACGGATCCCACCCCCATGAGTACCTCTCGCGAATCCGACTGGCAGCCGGTGGAGCTCGATGTCGACCGGCCGCATTCGGCGCGCATCTGGAACTACTGGCTGGGCGGGAAGGACAACTACCCCGCCGACCGCGAGGCCGGGGACATGGTCGAAGGGCTCATACCCGGCATCGTCGACTCGGCCCGAGCCGACCGGGCGTTCCTCGGCCGCTGCATCAAGCACCTCGTCGCCGACGCCGGGATCCGCCAGTTCCTCGACATCGGCACGGGCCTGCCCACCGCCGACAACACGCACGAGGTGACGCAGCGGATCGCCCCGGAGTCCCGGGTCGTCTACGTCGACAACGACCCGCTGGTCCTGACCCACGCCCGCGCCCTGCTCGTCAGCAGCCCCGAAGGCGCCACCACCTACCTCGACGCCGATCTGCGCGACCCCCATCACATCCTGCGGGCGGCGGCGGAGACCCTCGACTTCACCAGGCCCGTCGCGCTGATGCTGCTGGGGATCCTGCACCACATCACCGATGACGACGAGGCCAGGAAAGTCGTGCAGGAGCTGGTCGACGCCGTCGCGCCGGGCAGCTACCTGGTGATCGCGCACGCCACCGCCGAGGTGCACGGCGACGCCATGCACGAGGCGATGCGGCGGTTCATGGAGCGGGGCGGCACCCCGATCGTGGCCCGCGACCGTGGCCACCTCGCCTCGTTCTTCGACGGCCTGGAACTCCTGGAGCCCGGCGTGGTCTCCTGCTCGAGGTGGCGCCCGGAACACTCCCCGTGGGGCGAGCCCGCGGAGGTGTCCCAGTTCTGCGGCGTCGCCCGCAAATCCTGACGTCGCCTCTCCCGAGGACCGCCCTCCGCTCCCTCGCCGAAGGCTCCGCCGGGCCCGCCGGATGATCCCGGGGACCCGTGGCCGGGAGAGTTTCCACCGTTCGCGCACGGTCACGATGACGCCGGCGCGGCCACGGTCGCCGACCGGCCCGGCGGTCGCGGGGCGCGGATCGCCGCCCCGGACGCCCTCGAACGTCCCCGGTCAGGTGCCGGGGTTCCCCGGTTCCGGCACCTGACCGGCGACGAGGTCACCTGACGCGACCGACGTGCCGAGTTTGTTCAGGGTTTATTCAGGGCGCTCCGGTGCAGTCTCATAGTCGTCCGCCGTTGTCCCCCAGCGACCGAACACCCCAAACAGGGATATAACAGCACAAAATATGATTTATCACTGTTAACCCTGGGTCGCAGATCACTGATCCAGTCAGGCTGTCGCGAAGATCGACATGGGAGGCCGTCTCCATGAACCCCGCTCAGGATCCCGCCGCACCACCCCCCGGCGCCGCGCTGCTCGTCGTCATGGGAGTGACCGGTTCCGGCAAGACCACCGTGGGAGCCGCCCTCAGCCAGCGGTTGCGAGTGCCGTTCGCCGACGCAGACGACTTCCACAGCGAGGCCAACATCGCCAAGATGTCGGACGGGATCCCCCTCGACGACGAGGACCGGCTGCCCTGGCTGCGCGCGATCGGCGCCTGGCTCGCCGACCACGCCGCCACCGGCGGCGTGGCGAGCTGCTCGGCGCTCAAACGGGGTTACCGTGACATCCTGCGCGAGGCCGCACCGACGGTGACCTTCGTCCATCTCCACGGCGACATGGACGCCGTACGCCGGAGAGTGGCCGGCCGCCCGGGGCACTTCATGCCCGCCTCACTGGTCGAGTCGCAGTTCAAGACCCTGGAGCCCCTGGAGCCCGACGAGCGGGGGATCGTCCTCGACTTCGCCATGCCCGTCGACGAGCTCGTGGACGCCTACCTCACCACGACGGCCCGGACGCGGCCGGACCCGTCCCCCGCCGGCCCCGCCGCTCCGGCCACGCCCGAGAACCGGGAGCGGGGCACGGGTGAGGACGCCGGCGAGGCCGGGAGCACGAGGTGAGCCCCCTCCTGACCGCGCTCGCCGAGCCCGCCGCCACCTCCCCCGGCAGGCTCATCCCGGCCGCGCTCGTCGGCATCGCGCTGATCGTCGTACTGATCACGTACTTCAAGCTGCACCCCTTCCTGAGCCTGACCCTCGGCTCGCTGGCGGTCGGAGCCGTCGCGGGCCTGGCGATGACCGACACCATCGCCGCCTTCACCGACGGGTTCGGCAGCACCGCGGCCGGTGTCGGCACGCTCATCGCGCTCGGCGCGATGTTCGGCAAGCTGCTCGCCGACTCCGGCGGGGCCGACGAGATCGTGGACACGATCGTCGGCCGGTCCAGCCCCCGCTCCCTGCCCTGGGCGATGGCCGCGGTGGGCGCGCTGATCGGCCTGCCGATGTTCTTCGAGATCGGCCTCGTCCTGCTGATGCCGGTGATCTTCCTGGTCTCGCGCCGCTCCGGCGTCTCCCTGATCCGGGTGGGCATCCCCGCGCTCGCGGGGCTCTCCGTGATGCACGGGCTCGTCCCTCCCCACCCGGGTCCGCTGGTCGCCATCGACGCGCTCAAGGCCGATCTCGGCATCACGCTGGGCCTGGGCGTGCTCGTCGCCATCCCGACGGTCGCCGTCGCCGGACCGCTGTTCTCCAAGTACGCGGCCCGCTGGGTGGACGTACCGGCACCGGAGCTCTACGAGACCCGGCCCCCGGCGGAGGACACCCGGCGGCCGTCGTTCGGCGTCACCCTCGCCACCGTGCTGCTGCCGGTCGTGCTGATGATGGGCAAGGCCCTCGCCGACATCCTTCTCGCCGAGGGCAACGTCCTGCGCACCGTGCTCGACTTCCTCGGTACGCCGCTGGTGGCGCTGCTCATCGCCGTCATCGTGGCCATGTTCACCCTGGGCCTCGGCGCCGGCATGGACAGGAAGGCGATCGCCGGGTCCCTGGAGCAGTCGCTGCCGCCGATCGCGGGCATCCTGCTGATCGTGGCCGCCGGCGGCGGTTTCAAGCAGACGCTGATCGACACCGGGATCGGCGACCTCATCGCCACATGGGTGGAGAACAGCGGCCTGTCGGTGCTGCTGCTCGCCTGGCTGGTCGCCGTGCTCATCCGGCTGGCCACCGGCTCGGCGACCGTCGCGACCGTCACGGCCTCGGGGATCCTGGCCCCGCTGGTCGCCAACCTCAGCGTCGGGGAGACCTCGCTGCTCGTGCTCGCCATCGGCGCGGGCTCGCTGTTCTTCTCCCACGTCAACGACGCGGGCTTCTGGCTGGTCAAGGAGTACTTCGGGCTCACCGTGGGCCAGAACATCAAGACCTGGTCGGTGATGGAGACGATCATCTCGGTGACCGGCCTGGTGTTCGTCCTGATCCTGAGCCTGTTCCTGTAGTTCCCGCGGCCGGTCCTCGCGGCCTTCGCACGACACGGTGCCGGTCAGTCCTGGCGGTCACCCGACACCGTGTCGCGCAGGCATCGGACGGCGGAGTGGACCGGCTCCAGCGACTCCTCGACGCAGAACCCGACATCGCCGGGGTCGCCTCCCCCGCGAATGTCCCCGGCGATGTCCTCCAGGGAGCGCGCCAGCGCCCGTACGGCCGCCTCGGACGGCGGCGGCGCGCCGCGCTCGGTGCGCGCGACGGTGGCGGCGACCGCGTCGGCCACCTGCTCCAGCGCGGCCATCGCCGGCATCCAGGTGGTGACGCGCCGGCTGATCACGGGGGGTTCGGCCAGTGCCCGCTGGAAGACCGTCCGCAGGTCGCCCAGGGTGTCGTACACCCCCCGGCGCAGCCGCGCCCTGCCGGTGTGCCCGGTGTCGAACGCGTGCCGCAGGTAGTTCGCGGTGGCCGCCACCGCGTCGGCGAGCCGCGGCCCGACCGGCGCCTCCCAGCTCGCCGGCCACGGCAGGTATCCCAGCACCAGGACGATCACGCATCCGATCAGCGTGTCCACCAGCCGGATCCTGCCCAGGTCGGGGCCACCGTGGGTCAGCAGGTCCACCAGGAGCAGGACCAGCGGCGCCTGGAAGGTCGACATCAGACCCCAGTTGCGTTGCATGCCGTACGGCATGAGCGCCGCGCACACGGCGATGGGGATCAGGAGCTGCGGGCCGTGCGGCACCAGGACGAGCGCCAGGGTGCCGATCAGCGCGCCCACGACGGTCCCGAGCGCGCGTTGCACGGCACGCGCGAACACCGACCCGAAGTCGGGCTTGAGCACCAGCGCGACGGTCAGCATCATCCAGTAGGACCGTTCGAACCGGCCGGACGCGCTGAACGCGGCGGCGACGCCCATGCAGAGTCCGAGCCGGACCGTGTAGACGCGGACGAGGTGGCCCCGCCACATCTGCTCCGCGACGGCGAGGATCCGGGAGCGGTAGCCGACCGGTTCGTAGGGCAGCTGGTCCGCCGCGACGTCGCCGCCGGACGCCAGCTCGGCGGCCCCCCGCACGGCGAAGTAAAGAGCACGCGCGGCGGGCGAGCCGGGCTCGCAGGGCGACATCCGGGGTGCGGGCCCACCGGCGAGTGACCCGGCGACGGCCCTGACGGCGGACACGGTCCCGGCGGGCGGCTCGCTTTCCTCGTAGCGCAGCGAGAGCAGCGCGTTGCGGATCAGTGAGGCCTGGTTCAGCAGGGCCACCAGACGGGTGCGGCCGGGATCCAGCCCCGCCGCCGGGGAGCGGGCGCCGAGCACGACGTCGTAGCCGCCCTTGAGAGCGGTGTCGAACGCCGCCAGCGCGGGGGCGTCGCGATCGGAGAACAGCCGGTCGAGGGCCTGGTAGACCTCGATCACGGCGGCCCGCTCCGGTGCCCGGGGATGGAACGGCCAGTCGGCGACCCCCAGCACGATCACCCACAGCACGCCCAGCAGGAACGCGAGCGCGTTCGCCTCCGACGCCCCCGGCAGTCCTATGCCGGTGGCGATCCCCGTCATCACCAGCAGCTGCAGCCCGGCGGCCGAGCCGGTGGCCCCGCCCGTGCTGATGAGCGCGGACACCACCGAGACGGCCACCACGACCGGCACGATCCACCAGCCGTGGCCGCGGACCGTGGACCCGACGAGATACCCCAGCGCCCCGGCGACCCCGGCCGCGCCCATCAGGATGATCCTGGTCCGGTACGGGCCGCCCCGGTCGGCCATGCCGGCGTTCATCGCGCCCAGGGCCGGCAGCAGGCCCGCCGTGACGTTGCCGGTGGCGAACCCCAGCAGGAGCGGGACGGTCACCGCCACGGCCATGCGCAGCATCGGCCACCACCGGAGCGGCGCGGGCACGGGCCTGACCGTCTCGACCAGCCAGCCGGGTGCGGCGTCGGTCAGCCGGTCGGCGGCGCGCCGGAAGAGCGGGGGCATTCCTCGCCGCTCAGGGGATGATGGCGTCGACGTATCCCCCGTCGACGCGCAAGGCGCCGCCCGTGGTGGCGGAGGCCTGCGGTGAGCTGAGGTAGACGACCATGTTGGCGATCTCCTCCGGCTCGATCAGCCGTTGCAGGAGCGACTGCGGGCGGTGTGCCCGCATGAAGGCGCGCTGGGCCTCCTCCCAGGGCAGGTCCCGGCCGACGAGCCCGTAGACGAAGTCCTCCACGCCGCCGGTGTGGGTGGGTCCGGCGATGACGGAGTTGACGGTGACGCCGCTGCCCGCGGCCTTCTTGGCGAAGCCGCGCGAGACGGCCAGCAGGGCGGTCTTGGACATGCCGTACTGGATCATCTCGATGGGGGTGACGATCGCGGAGTCGCTGGCGATGTACTGGACGCGGCCCCAGGAGCGCGCCGTCATCCCCGGCAGGTAGGCGCGGGTGAGGCGGACCGCCGCCAGGACGTTCACCTCGAAGTAGCGGCGCCACTCGTCGTCGGTGATCTCCAGTGCGTCCTTCGACTCGAAGATCCCGAGGTTGTTGACCAGGATGTCGACGTCCGGCAGGAGGTCCACGGCGCGCTCCGCGCCCTCCTCGGTGGCGAGGTCGGCGGCGAGCGGGACGACCCGCGCGCCGGGGACCTCGGCGCGCAGCGCGTCGGCGGCGGCGTCGACCTTGTCGGGTTTGCGGCCGTTGACGGCGACCGTCGCGCCCGCCCGCGCGAGGCCGGTGGCGATGGCCGCCCCGATGCCCTGGGTGGATCCGGTGACCAGTGCCGTCTTTCCGGTGAGATCGATATGCATGCGTCACGTCCTTGGAACCCGGCGTGCGGCCGCCCGCCGATGTGGGCGGGCACCGCACGACCTGGCGATATGTCGTCCAGCCGATCCGGTGTTCGTTCCCGTGTCCGCCGGTGCGGAACGTGCCGACGATGATCGTTTTTCGCGAAACAGCCACTTCGCGCCGTCGGCCACCGGGCCGCCCGAGCATTCCGGGCGGCCCGGATCCCGTGTCCACCGGCTGGAGCCTCCGGTGCTCCGCCGCCGGCATCCCGCTGTCCGGCGGCCTCGGCACCGTCGCCGGGGTCCGCCGATCCCTCTGACCGGTCACGCGGACCGGTCCGGGCTCACCTGTCGTCGCCGTCCCAGGCGAAGGCGTGGAACGGCGGGTCGAGGGGGGCCTCGATCAGGCGGTTGGCGAAGGTGGAGATCGTGTACGCGCCGATCCCGAGGACGACCTCGAGAGCGTTCCGCGCGCTGTGGCCCGCGTCGAGGAACGCCCGCGTCTCCTCGTCGCCGACCGCGCCGCGATGGTCCATGACGGCGAGGGTGAAGGACCGCAGCGCCTCCGACCGGGCGTCCGGGAGGGGCGTGCCGGCCCGGAGCGCCTCGACGAGCTCGGAGGGGGCCTCCAGCCGGGCCAGCGTGGCGGTGTGCACCGCCACGCAGACATGGCAGCCGTTGCGGGTGGCGACCGTCATGACGACGATCTCGCGGTCGACCGGATCCAGGGTGCTCTGCTCGAAGGCGGCGCTCGCCGCCAGGAACCCCTTGAGCAACTGCGGGGAGGTGGCCATCCGGCCGACCGCCGTGGGGACGTGGCCGAACTTCCGCCGCACACCCTCGATGGTGGGGCGGGCGTCGGGCGGAGCGCTCTCGGCGGTGTGCGTGACGAAGACGGCATGGGACATGGGGGCCTTCTCTCTTGTTCTCCGGGTCCTCGGAACGTGGGCTGCGCGATCGCACCTCGGGGCGATACCGTCAACCAGGTTGTCTATATAGTAAAGGTGGTTGACGGCTTTGGCAACGCCGGATCCGGAAGGCCGCTCAGGCGCCGAGGAAGACCAGGTCGACGTCCTCCCGGGGCACGGGCGTGCCGGCGTCGTCGACGAACGTGACGCGCACGGGACGCCCGGTGGACCGGCTGCGGCTCCACATCGAGGGGCCCTCCTCGTGGGGCCGGTTGACGTCACCCCACTGCTGGAGCGAGGCGAGCACCGTCACCAGCTCCTCGCCGGCCGGGGTCAGGTGGTAGCTGTGACGAGCCCTGGCTCCCGGCTCCCGATAGGGACGGCGCTCCATGACACCCGCCTCGACCAGCGCGTTCAGCCGGCCGGTGAGCAGGTCGGAGGCGATGCCCAGGGAGTCGCGGAAGTCGGCGAACCGGGTCAGACCGGCGAGGGCGTCCCGGACGATCAGCAGCGTCCACCGCTCGCCAAGCACCTGCAAACTCCGGGCGACGGAGCAGCGCGGTTCGGGTACGCGGTCTGTCTTCGTGGGCATGATTCCAGTCTATGCGAGGTTGGGTTTTCCAATCCAGGGTGCTAGATTGGATATACCAACTCAGGTGCCGGAGAATCCTCCGGCGGTCCCGTGGCGTGGAAACCGTCTCGCGGCGTCTCCGCCCTTTCATCCACGGTAAGGAACATCATGCAGATCAACGGCTCTGTGGCCCTCGTCACCGGCGGCAATCGCGGACTCGGCGAGCGGTTCGTCCAGGCACTGCTCGAACGCGGCGCGTCCAAGGTGTACGCCGCCGCGCGCAATCCCGGCACGATCACCACGCCCGGCGTGGTGCCCATCGCCCTGGACGTCACCGACCCGGCGGCCGTACGCGCGGCGGCCGACCTGGCACCGGACGTCACCCTGCTGATCAACAACGCCGGAAGTTCCACCAAGGCGGGGCTCCTCGACGGGGAGCTCGACGCCTTCCGGCTCGAGATGGAGACCCACTACTTCGGCACGCTCGCCATGAGCCGGGCCTTCGCCCCCGTCCTCGCCCGCAACGGCGGCGGGGCCGTCCTCAACGTCCTGTCCGTGCTGTCCTGGGTCGCGCTCCCCAGCAGCGCGGCCTACTCCGCGGCCAAGTCGGCGGCCTGGTCCCTGACCAACGCGCTGCGCCTGCAGCTCGCCGAGCAGAAGACCCTGGTCACCGCCCTGCACGTCGGATACATGGAGACCGCCATGGCCGCGCACGTCGACGCGCCCAAGAGCGACCCCTCGGTCGTCGCCCGCGCGGCCCTCGACGGCGTGGAGGCCGGGCGGTACGAGGTCCTCGCCGACGAGATCAGCACGCGCACCAAGGCCGCGCTCTCCGGCGACCTCACCGCGCTCTACCCGAGGCTGACCGGGGCCCGCTGAACGGCACCGGCTCCCCCGGGCGGCCCGGGGGCCGGCCGTCGAACGTCCGGGCGGCCGGGAGACCGTCCTCGCGGACATGGTGCCGGGTGACCGGCCGCGGCGCTCAGCCGCCGCGGGCGGCGGTGACGAAGTCCCTGATGAGACCGGGGTCCTTCACCCCGGGCGCGACCTCCACCCCGCTCGACACGTCGACCCCCCAGGGCCGGGCGGCGGCGATCGCCCGGGACACGTTCGACGGGTCCAGCCCACCGGCCAGCATCCAGCGGCCCTCCGGGCGCCCGCGCACGGCCGCCCAGTCCCACGGCTCCCCCGAGCCCGGTCTGGGCGCGTCGACGATGAGCAGGTCCTCGTCGAGGGCACCGCAGCGTAGGTCGGTGCTCGCGGCCCCGGCGCGGACCAGAGTGACCCCGAGGTCCTTCAGCGCGGTGAAGTCCTCGTGCGGATGGTCGCCGTGCAGCTGGACGGCACGCAGTCCCGCCTCCAGCGTGGCCGCCCTGACCTCCTCGGACGGCTCACCGGCGAACACCCCCACGGTCAGCACGTGCGGGGGGATCGCCGAGGCCAGTTCCCTCGCCCGCGCGGGGGTGACCCGCCGCGAGCTCCTGGTGAGGACGAACCCGACGGCGTCGGCTCCCGCCTCGACGGCGGCCGTCACATGTCCGGGCTCGCGCAGCCCGCAGATCTTCACGTACACCCTGTGTACGGTAGCCCGTTCCCCGTACCCGGAACGCCGGGAGCGCGGCGGAGGGCGTCAAAGGGCGTTCAGGAACCTCGCGGCGATCGGCGCCGCCACCTTGCCCCCGGCGCCGCCGTGCCGGACGAACACCGCGAAGGCCAGGGAACCCCGGTAGCCGATGAACCAGGCGTGGTCCCCGCCGCCCTCGACCTCGGCGGTGCCGGTCTTGCCCGCGGTGTCCGGCGGGAGCCCGGCCTGGGAGGCCGTTCCCTGGGTGACCACGGCGCCCATCATCGTCCGCAGGCTCGCGGCCACCCCCTCGTCCAGCGGCACCGGGGCCGGCGAGTCCGCGGGAGGCTCCTCGGTCATGATGGCGGGTTTCCAGACGCCGCTCGCGACCGCGGCGGCGACCTCGGCCATGCAGAGCGGGCTGGCCTGCACCGAGTTCTGGCCGATGGCGTCGGATCCCAGCTGGTCCGGGCTTCCGTACGGCTGGATCCGGCAGGAGCTCAGCCCCGGCTTCTCCCGGAAGCCGAACCGGTCGGCCGCCTCGGCGCGCAGCCGGTCGTCGCGCAGCCGCTCGTACGTCTGCTGGGCGAAGGTGGTGTTGCAGGAGAGCGCGAAGGCCGTGGTGAAGGGCACGTTGCCGTGGTCGACGCCGTCGGAGTCGCTGAAGCTCCTGCCGTTCGGGATGGTGTAGCCGGCCGGGCAGGCGACCTGCGACTCCGGGGTCAGGCCGCCGCGGAGCAGCGCGGCGGCGGTCACGACCTTGAACGTCGAGCCGGGCGGGTAGAGGCCGTTGAACGCCTCCTTGCCGCCCAGCGTGTCCGCCACCGCGCGCACCTGGGCCGTCTGGACGTCCAGGGCCACGATCGCGGCGGGCTGGCCGACACCGTCCAGGGCTCGGGCCGCGGCGGCCTGGACGGGCCGGGAGATCGTGGTCCTCGTTCCCGAGGCCTGCCGGGGCGGGGAGGCCAGCAGCACCCGGCCGGAGGGCTCCTCCTCCAGCTGCAGCTCGACCGCCATGTCACTCAGCCCGCCGAAGTAGTGGCCCGCCCTGCTGTCGCGGGGGAACGGGACCCCCTCGCGGGTCAGCGTGGCCGGGCTCCGGACCTCGGTCTCCTTCAGCCGCAACCTCCCGCCGTCCTTGAGCGAGCGGTGCATCGTCTCGGGGGTCCAGCGCACCTTCCACACCCCGAACCGCAACTCCAGGCGCAGGACGGAGTCGAACGGCCACTCGCCCAGGCCGGTGACCTGCCGTACCCCCCTGAAGGACATCTCGGCCGCCTCCTCGCCGCGGTGGCGCAGCTCGCCGGGGGTGAGCGACAGCGACGAGACCCGCAGGTCGGCGTCGAACCCGCGGTGCCGGACGCCGAAGTCGGCCGGGGGGTCGACGACCATGCCCGTCATCCCGGTGAAGTCGCCGTTCTGCCAGGCGGTCAGGTAGTTCCTCGCGGTCGCCTCGGGACCGCTCTGCGGGGCCGGCGTGACCGGGGTCAACGTGACCAGGTTCGGTGGCGGCGAGACGGGCACGGGGCTGGGCGCCTCTCCTGCTCTCGTCACCGTCGCCCTGTCCTCCGGGGTCTTCGCGTCGTCGGCGTCACCGGCCGGCGCGGGGCGCGGCGAGGGCGAGGCCACCACCGCCCCGGGGGAGGCCACCACCCCGTACACGCCGAAGACGAGGATCGCGGTCGCGGAGAAGATCAGCGCGAGGAGCCGTCGATCACGCATAACCGTTTACTCCCCCGGGTTTGCAGAGTTGCATACCAGAGAAAAGATCGTAAAGGCGACGAGAAGCGTTGAACCAGGTTTTTCGTACTTCGGTATGACACCGTAGCCCTCGGCGGGCCCCGCGGGGCCCGCCGAGGGCCGTCCCCGCGGAGGCGGCCCCTCCCCGGACGCGTCCTCCTAGCGGAGGCCGTCGAAGAGGTCGTCCTCGCGGTCGGCCGCGGCGGGAACGCGGTTGATGTGGCGGACGAAGGTCTCGTGCGCGAACACCCGGTGCTGGGCCTCGGCGGGCATGCGCAGGAAGAAGATGCCGTCGCCCTGGCTCGCGTGCGCCTCCAGCGCCTTGATCTTGCGCTCCACCTGGGCGGACACGTCGACCACGGCGGTGATCTGCTCCTCGGGGACGCCGAAGTCGTCGGGGAACTCGAAGCCCTCCGGGGCGTCACCGGTCGAGCGGAGATACTCGAACAGCTCGGCCATCCGCTCGCGGGGCACGGCCGTGTAGTAGAGCTTGCCGGGAATGCCGCTCGCCTCGGCCGCGGCCACCGCGATCCGGTGGGCCTGGATGTGGTCGGGGTGACCGTAGCCGCCGTTCTCGTCGTAGGTCACGACGACCTGCGGGCGGTAGCGCTCCATCAGCGCGACGAGCCGGCCGACGGCCTGCTCGAAGGGGGCGTTGGCGAAGGAGTCGGGCGCCTCGTTGGCGGCCCAGCCGACCATGCCCGAGTCGCGGTAGCCGAGCAGCTCCACGTGGGAGATCCCCAGGTGGGTCGCCGACTCGCGGAGCTCCTCCAGCCGCAGCGCTCTCACCGCCGCCTCGTCGTGGCCGGGCTCCCCCGGCTTCACCCCGCCGGGGCCGTCGCCCTGCTCGCCGTTCGTGCAGGTGACCAGGACGGTCCGGACACCCTCGTCCGCGTACCTGGCGAGGATCCCGCCGGTGCTGATCACCTCGTCGTCGGGATGGGCGTGAACGGCCATCAACGTCAGTTCTTTATCCATAAATTTCCACCCGTTTTCGAAAAGTCCTGCGGACCGGCCCACTCTACGGCGGCCGCCGGGAGGCCGGGAGCGGCAGGTGGGGCGCCGGAACGGGCGGGACGTCCTCGCCGGGAAGGCAGGGTCCCCGTCGAGCGCCGGGGGTCAGCCCGCGTACCGGGTGCCGTCGTCCTCCAGGAGGACGGGCGTGCCGCTCGCGGCGGACAGGTTGGCCGAGACCCCGACCATCACGCTCGCGACACCCGCGCGGTGCCCCGCCTGGCGGCCCAGGGGGTCCTCGCCCGCGCCGCGGAAGACGTCGTCCAGCATGAGGGCGTCGCCGCCGCCGTGGCCACCCGCGCCGGAGGAGACGGCGATCTCCTCGGGCTCGCTCCAGTGCCGGTGCAGGACGAGCCGCTCGGAGGCGCCGGGGGCGTGCGCCTTGTCGGCGGCGGTCGGGTCGATCGCGGCCCGCGGCGGGGTCCAGGCGCGTTCGACGACCTCCAGCTCCAGCCGTCCCGCGGTGCCGTTCATGGCCACCCGGTAGCCCTCGAAGGGGCCGTGGGCGTTGAGGGAGTAGGTGAGCATCGCCCCGCGGGAGTACCCGACGAGGACGGCCATGTTGTCCTCGATGGTCACGCCGTCGTCGAACACGTCCTGGTCGCGGAGGTAGCCGTCCTCGTGCTCGGCGTCCAGGTAGAGGCGCTTGAGCCGGGGATCGGCGGAGATGTCGAGGAGGTAGGGGTCGGTACCGAGCCCCGGCGCGCCGTGGGCGCGTCCCGGCCGGTCGCGCAGGCCGCGGGCGCGGGCGTTGCCGGCCCCGTAGAACCGCAGCGCCGACCGGGCGTAGACCGAGCGGGCGGTGTCGGCCAGCCACCAGTTGACCAGGTCGAAGTGGTGGGTGGACTTGTGCACCAGCAGGCCGCCGGAGTTGGCCTTGTCGCGGTGCCAGCGGCGGAAGTAGTCGGCTCCGTGGATGGTGTCCAGCACCCACTCGAAGTGGACGGAGGTGACGTCGCCGATCGCTCCGTCGGCGAGCAGCCGGCGGACGGCGCTGTTGCGCGGCGAGTAGCGGTAGTTGAAGGTGACGATGAGCCGGCCGGTGCTCCGCTCGGCGGCCTCGGTGATGGCCGCGCAGTCCTCGGCGGTGGTGCACAGCGGCTTCTCGACGATGACGTCCTTGCCCGCCTCCAGCGCGGCGACGACGTAACGGGCGTGGGTGGCGTCGACGGTGGCGACCACGACGGCGTCCGCGAGCTGGAGCATCTTGTCGAACTCGTGCGGCGCGAAGCACGGGACGTCGCGTCCGATCCGATCGAGGTAGTAGCCGATCCGGGTGCGGTTGACGTCGCAGAGGGCGACGATCTCACCGGTGTCGCCCCACTCGCCGAGCAGCGCGTCGATGTACAGCTGCACCCGGTGGCCGAGCCCGACGAAGGCGTATCGCATCAATCACTCCATGAGAAGGACGGTGAAGGGTGGAGACAGGTGTGCCGTACGGCTCGGCGCGAGCCGTACGGCACGTCAGCGGATCCCGGCTACCGCCGGCTACTTGGTGATGGCGGCATTGGCCTCGGTGAGGAAGGCCCGCGCGGCCTCGTCGGCGGAGGTCTTGCCGAACAGCACCGAGTCGGTGGCGCGCTTGAGGATGTCCTCCATCTCCATGGCGCCCTTCGGCGGGATCGAGATCGGGCTCAGCTCGCTCCTGATCGAGTCGATGAAGGCCAGCACCTTCTGGTCGGTCGGGGTCAGCTTGTCCTTGATGGCGGCGACGACCTTGGCGTTGGTCGGCAGGCCGCGGTCGCTGAGCAGGATGGCACCGGCCTCGGGGTCGTTGACGAGGAAGTCGACGAACTTCTGGGCCGCGTCGGCCTTCTCGGTCTTGGACGAGATCGTGTAGTACATCGCCGGCTGCAGGAACATGCCGGCGGTGGCCGCCCCCTCGGCCTTCGGCATCCGCAGCAGGTCGAGCTCCTGACCGGAGCCCTTGCTCAGCGCGGTGAGCTGGTTGCTCCACCAGCTGCCGAACGCGCTGGCGTTCGTGGCGAGCAGTGCCTGGTCGACCTTGGTCCCGGTCTCCAGCATCAGGGCGGCGTCCGGGCCGGCCTTGGTGGAGATGATCTTCTGCAGGAGGGCCCACCAGTCCTTGATGACCTGCTCCGACAGGCCGATCTTGCCGTCCTTGTAGAACTGCTCCCCGCGCTGGGCGGCGAACAGCTGCAGGAAGGCGGGGTTCTCGTTGTACTCGGTGCCCCAGACCTTGCCGTCGCCCTTCTCGGTCACCCTCTGGGCGAGCGCGATGTACTCGTCCCAGGTCCAGGTCGTGTCGTCCGGCACCTTCTCGCCGGCCTTCTCCACCGCCGCCCTGTTGACGATCATCGGGAAGGTGTTGACGCCGGTGGGGATGGCGTACTGCTTGCCGTCGACCTGGCCGGCCTTGAGCACCTCCTGGTCGAGGTCGGCGGTGTTGACCTTGCCGTTGAGGTCGGCGAGGGTGGCGCGGCCCGCGTACTCGGCGAGACCGCGGATCTCGATGGACATGACGTCCGGCGCGTCGCCGGCCGCGGTCTTGGTGGCCAGCTTCTCGTAGTAGCTGTCCCAGTCGGAGAAGTCGCCTTCGATATCGATCGTCGGGTTCTTCTTCTCGAACGCGGCGATGGCCGACTCCGTCAGCTTCTGCCGGGCATCGCTGCCCCAGTACGAGAAGACGACCTTCGTCTTCCCGTCCGACTCGCCGCCGCTGTCGTCGCTGCCACACGCTGTGGCCGAGACGGCGAGCAGGGTGATGGCGGTGGCCGCCAGGATTCGCTTCATCGAGATACCTCCGGGGGGATGGGGGTGGGAGGGGTTATTTGAGACCGGTGGTCGCCATGCCGCGAACAAGATACTTCTGGCCCGCGAGGAAGAACCCGAAGATCGGGCCGAGAGAGATGATCGACATCGCGAACAGCGGTCCCCAGGAGGATTCGCCGCTGGAGTCCATGAACTGCCGCAGCGCGACGGGGACGGTGAGATTGTCGGAGTTGGTCAGGTAGAGGTTCTGGGTGAAGAAGTCGTTCCACGTCCAGATGAAGGTGAAGATCGCGGTGGTCGCCAGCGCCGGGACGCACAGTGGCATGATCACCCGGATGAACGTGCGCCAGTAGCCCGCGCCGTCGATCGCCGCCGCCTCGTCCAGCTCCCGGGGAAGGGTGCGGATGAACTGCACCATCAGGAAGATGAAGAACGCGTCGGTCGCGAGGAACTTCGGCGCGACGATCGGCCAGATCGTGTTGATCCAGTCGATCTTGGCGAACACGATGTACTGCGGGACGACCGTGACGTGGTGCGGCAGCATGATTGAGCCGAGCATGATCGCGAACCACATCTTCTTCAGCGGGAACTCCAGCCGGGCGAAGGCGTACGCCGCGAGCGAGCAGGCGACCAGGTTGCCGACCACCGCCAGCGCGGTGAGGACCGCCGAGTTCCACAGGTAGTAGCCGAAGGAGTGCTTGAGGGCGTCCCAGCCCTCGGTGTAGTTCGCCTCCGTCACCGCGGTCGGCATCAGCCCCGGCTCCCGGAAGATCAGCTCCTCGGGCTTGAACGAGCTGGAGACCATCCAGAGCAGCGGGTAGAGCATGAACAGCCCGGCGCCGATGAGGAGCAGGTGCCTGAGCAGGCGCGGGGCGGGCCGGAAAAGGACCGGCACGCGCTTACTTGTCGTCGCCATAGAAAACCCAGAATCGAGACATGAGGAAGTTGACACCGGTCAGCGCGGCGATGATGAGCAGCAGCACCCAGGCCATTCCGGCCGCGTAACCCATTTCGTAGTTCTTGAAGCCCTTGATGTAGAGGTAGAGGGTGTAGAAGAGGGTCGAGTCGACCGGCCCGCCGTTGCCACCGCTCACGATGAACGACTGGGTGAAGGACTGGAACGACTTGATCACTTCCAGCACCAGGTTGAAGAAGATGATCGGGGTGAGCAGCGGCAGGGTGATCGAGCGGAAGTTGCGCCACCTGCCGGCGCCGTCGACCGAGGCCGCCTCGTACAGGCTCTGCGGGATCTGGCGGAGCCCGGCCAGGAAGATGACCATCGGGGCGCCGAACGTCCAGATGTGCAGGACGATCAGTGTCCACAGCGCGGTGTCGGGACTGGTCACCCAGCCCTGGCCCTCGTAGCCGAACAGGCCCAGGAACGAGTTGACGATGCCGTCGGTCCCGAAGATCTTCCGCCAGAGGATCGAGATCGCCACGCTGCCCCCGAGCAGCGACGGCAGGTAGAAGATCGAGCGGTAGAACGGCAGGCCGCGCAGGCCCTTGTCCAGCACGAGCGCCAGCGCGAGGGCGAAGGCCAGCTGCAGCGGGACGGACACCAGCACGTAGGTCGTCGTCACCTGCAGCGACGCCATGAACCGCTCGTCCTGGGTGAACATCTCCACGTAGTTGTCGAACCCGACCCACTTGGCCTCGGTCAGCAGGCTGTAGTCGGTGAACGACAGGTAGAGCGAGGCGATCATGGGGCCGAGCGTGATCGCGAACAGGCCGATGAACCAAGGGGCCAGGAACAGATAGGCCGCCCGTGCCTGCGATCGGCTGCGGTGGCTCTTGAGACGCCCGGGGTGGGGGGCGCCCGCCTTTTCCGGGGGCGCGACCGGCACCTCGGTCGTCCCCGCCGGTGCGGGACTCAGCGTCATCACTGGCCCTTCGGGGAGTTGGTGAATGGGATGCGCTTTTCCTATAGCTTCACAAACTAAGACGTCAACCCTTTGCAGTGAGCTAGCTCACGAATCGTAACCTTCGGTTTTATTGTTATCGCAGGTCAGACGGGATATCCCTCGTCAGAGGCCGAACGGAAAAAACTCGCTTGAACACGAGTTAGTACAACCGATTGCAGTAGCGGACCGTGATCCGCCCGCGGCGCGACGAGCAAGAAGTGCCTGGTGGCCGCCCTCCGGGCGAGGTGTCCGCTCGAAGCGCGTCACCACCGCGACGGGATCACGTGCACCGTTGTGCCGGGATCCGGCCGCGCGTGGAGCGTGGGAAAGAACCGGAAGTCCGCGGGCCCACCGCTCCCGGCGTTCCCTTCGGGTGGCGCGCTCGACTCCGGGGACACGGCGAACTCCGGAAGGCGCCGCGGGCCCCGGAGGACACGGTGAACCCCGGAAGGCACGACGGGCCCCAGGAGGCGCGGTGGACCCTAGGAGGCGCGGTGGCCCCCGGGAGGCGCGGTGGACTCCCGGACCACCAGATGGGTCTCCAGGACGGTCGCGGCGCTCATCGACTGGATGAGCAGGTCCACCGCCATCCGGCCGGCGTCGCTCGCGGGCATCGCGACCGTGGTGAGTTTGGGACGATGCAGCCGTCCGGTGATGCTGTCGTCGAAGCCGATCACGCTGACGTCGCCCGGCACGTCGACGCCGAGGACCTCCAGTCCCTCGATGAGTCCGATGGCGACGAGGTCGTTGTAGGCGAGCACCCCGGTCACCCCCGCCTCGGCGACCTTGGGTGCGGCGGCGATCCCGCCCTCCTCGGTGGGAGAGTTGGGGCCGATGACCACCGTGTCGAGACCGGGGATCTCCGAGACGGCCTTGCGGATCTCGCCGCTGGTCCACGAGCCGGCGGGGCCCGCCACCAGGGCGACGCGCCGGTGACCGAGGCTCACGAGGTGCTCCATCGCGGCGCGGGCGCCGTTCGCGACGTCCATCACGACCGTGGTCAGCCCGCGGATGCGCCGGTTGACCAGCACGAACGAGACCTGCTCCGAGAGCTTCTCCAGGGCCTTGTTGGACAGCCGCGGGCTGCACAGCACGATGCCGTCGACCTGCTTGGAGAAGGCCAGTACGAGATTCTCCTCCTCGACGGGGTCCTCGCCGGTGTCGGCCACGAACAGGTGGTAGTCCTGGCGGCGGGCGGCGGCCTGCGCGGCCTTGATCAGCGGAGGGAAGAACGGGTTGGCCAGATCGGCCACGATCAGCCCGATGTTGTTGGTGCGGCCCGTCTTGAGCGAGCGGGCCGCCCGGTTGGGCCGGTAGTCGAGCTGTTCGGCCGCCGCCAGCACCCGGGTCCGGGTCTCGGCGTTCACCAGATGGGGCGCCGAGAAGGTCCGGGAAACCGTCGACACATGGACGCCTGACGCCTGGGCGACGTCCCGGATGGTCACTGACATGCCGCACACCTTAACGCAATCGTTTGCAGGCGGGTCAACCATCCTGAGACCGGTTGCCGGTGATTGACCCCGCTCACTTGACGTATTGTCCCGCCTGACGCGATTGTTTACTGCAACTGATTGCAGTCTTCAAAAGGAGTCCACACGGTGAGCAGAGTGCTCGTCACCGGCAGCGCAGGCCGGCTCGGCCGCAGCGTGGTCGCCTCGCTCGCGGCGGCCGGGCATGAGGTGATCGGCGTGGACAGCGCGCCGGGAACCCCTCGCGAGGCCGCCTCGACCCTTCCGGCGGATCTCACCGATCTGGGTGAGGCCCACGCGGTGATCGCACGGTTCCGGCCGGAGGCGGTGGTCCATCTGGCGGCCATCGCGGTGCCGTTCAGCCGTTCCGAGCCCACCACGTTCCGTGTCAACACCCAGCTCGCCTTCAACGTCTGCGCGGCCGCGGTCGCCCTCGGCGTGGAGAAGCTCATCGTGGCGAGCAGTCCCACGGTGATCGGATACGGCGCGCCCGGCGGCTGGACCCCCGCCTACCTGCCCCTTGACGAGGACCACCCGACGGAGCCCTGGAACGCCTACAACCTGTCGAAGGTCGTGGCCGAGCAGACCATGCGGACGTTCGCCCGGACCAGCGAGACCACCCGGATGGCCGCGTTCCGCCCCTGCTTCGTCGTCGCGCCCGAGGAGTGGGAGGGCGCGCCCACCCAGTCCGGGCACACGATCACCGAGCGGCTGGACCGGCCCGAGATAGGCGGGGTCTCCCTGTTCAACTACCTCGACGCCCGCGACGCCGGCGACTTCGTCGACGCGCTGATCACCGGGCTCCCCCTGCTGGAGACGAACGGCGAGGTCTTCTTCGCGGGCGCCGGCGACGCCCTGGCGCGCGAGCCGCTGGCCGAGCTGCTGCCGACCGTCATGCCGGAGACGAAGGCGTTCGCCGCCCACCTGACCGGCACCGCCCCCGCCTTCTCCTCCGCCAAGGCGGAGCGACTGCTCGGCTGGACCGCCAAGCGCAGCTGGCGCACCGAACTCTCCTGACTCTCCTGAAAGAGAGACTCTGATCATGAACCTCGATGGTGTCCTGTTCTTTCCCGTGACCCCCTTCGGCCCGGACGGCGGGCTCGCGCCCGGCGTGCTGGCCGACCACGTCCGGCGGGGACTCGAGCACCGGCCGGGCGGCGTGTTCGCCGCCTGCGGGACCGGCGAGTTCACCGCGCTGTCGGAGGCCGAGCACGCCGAGGTCGTCCGGGTGGCGGTGGAGACGACGGCCGGGGCCGCCCCGGTGTTCGCCGGGGCGGGCGGGCCGATCGGCGCGGCGCTCGCCCAGGCGCGGGCCGCCCGCGAAGCGGGTGCCGACGGGCTGCTTCTCATGCCGCCCTATCTCGTCCAGGGACCCGGTTTCCCCGCGTACGTACGGGCGATCGCCGCCGAGCTCCCGGTGATCGTTTACCAGCGCGGGCCGATCGCGCTCGAACCGGAGACGGCGGTCGAGCTGGCCGCGATCCCCGGTGTCATCGGGCTGAAGGACGGCCTCGGCGACATCGACCGGATGCAGCGGATCGTGCTGGCCGTCCGGGAGACGCACCCGGACTTCCTGTTCTTCAACGGGCTGCCGACCGCCGAGCTGACCCAGCCCGCCTACCGGGCCCTGGGCGTCGGCCTGTACTCCAGCGCGGTGTTCTGCTTCGCGCCCGAGATCGCCAACGCCTATCTCAACGGCGACGAACGGCTGCTCACCGAGTTCTACGCGCCGCTGGTGCGGCTGCGTTCCAAGGTGCCGGGCTACGCGGTGTCGCTGGTCAAGGCGGGGGTACGGCTGCGCGGGCTGGACGTCGGCGCGGTCCGGCCGCCGCTGGTCCCGGTGGCGCCCGAGCACGAGGCCGAGCTCGAGGCGCTGATCAAGTCCGGACTCGCCCTGGTAACGCCATGATCAAGGATTTGACGGTCACGCCGCGGTCGGTGCCCCTGACGCGGCCCTGGGGCGCGGACGTGCCCTTCAACCACGCGCTGCTCGTCACGATCACGCTGGACGACGGGCGGCGCGGCACCGGGCTGGCGTGGACGCCGCAGATCGGGGCCCAGGCGGTCCAGGCCCTGCTGGAGCACGACATCCGCGACGCGGTGATCGGCCTGCCGCCGCATCCGGAGCTCGTGTGGGACCGGCTGTCGGCCCGTCTCGGCGAGGCGGGGCGGTCCGGGATCGTGCCGATCGCCCTGGCCGGGGTGGACCTCGCGCTGTGGGATCTGCGCTGCGCGGAGCGCCCGCTGGTCGAGGTCCTCGGCGCGCGGCGCGAGAGCGTCCCCGTCTACGGCAGCGGGGTCAACCTCCACTACCCGCTGGAGGAGCTCCGGGCGCAGGCCGGACGGTGGGTCGCCGCCGGATACACCGCGGTCAAGATCAAGGTCGGGCGCCCCTCGCTCGCCGAGGACGTCGAGCGGGTGGCGGCGGTCCGCGAGGTGATCGGCCCCGACCGGCTGCTGATGATCGACGCCAACCAGCGCTGGGACCTGCACCGGGCCCGGACCGCGCTGCGGGCCCTGGAGAGGTACGACCTGTTCTGGATCGAGGAGCCGCTGCCCGCCGACGACCTGGCCGCCCAGGTGGAGCTGCGGCGGAGCGTCGCCACCCCGATCGCGGTCGGCGAGAACGTCGCCACCGTCCACGGGTTCCGCGACCTGCTGACCGGGGGCGCCTGCGACGTCGTCCAGCCGAACCTGGTGCGGGTCGGCGGAATCACGCCGTTCCTGCGGATCGCCGAGCTCGCCCGCGCCTTCAGCGTCCCGGTCTATCCGCATCTGCTCACCGAGTTGTCGGGCCAGCTCGCCCTCGCGCTGCACCATCCCTCGATGGTGGAGAGGGTGGAGGACGCCGCGCTCACCGATCTCGGGCTGCTCGCCCCGCCCTTCCCCGTGGAGATCACCGGGCCGGAGCTGCGGGCGACCGGGGCACCGACGAGGTGGGCGCCGTGAAGCCGGTTCGAGTGGTGGTCGCCGGGATCCACGGCCACGGGCGCAACCATGTGGAGAACGTCCGGCGGCTGGCCGCGGCCGGCCGGGCCGAGCTCGCCGGCGTCTGCGACACCCGGCCGGCGACCGGCCTCGACGTGCCGTGGTCGGCGGACCTGCCGTCGCTGATCGCCGAGACCGGGGCGGAGGTCGCGGTGATCGCGACACCGATCCACACCCACGCGCCGCTGACGGTCGCCGCCCTGCGGGCCGGGGCCCACGTGCTGCTGGAGAAACCCCCCGCGCCGTCGGTGGAGGAGTTCGAGCGGATCTCCGCCGCCGTGGCCGAGACGGGGCTGGCCTGCCAGGTCGGCTTCCAGTCGCTCGGCTCGGCCGCCGTCCCCGCGGCGGCCGGGCTGCTGGGCGAGCCGATCCGCGCCATCGGCGTCGCCGGAGCCTGGACGCGCCCGTTCACCTACTACACGCGCGCCCCCTGGGCCGGGCACCGGCGGCTGGACGGCGTGGACGTCATGGACGGCGCGCTGACCAACCCGTTCGCGCACGCGGTGGCCACCGCGCTGGCCGTCGCCGGGGCCGACGCGGTCTCCTCGGTCGAGGGGATCGAGCTGGAACTGTACCGGGCCAACGCGATCTCCTCCGACGACACCTCCAGCGCCCGGCTGCGCCTCGCCGACGGAACCGTCATCGCGGTCACCGTGAGCCTCTGCGGCGACCGGCGGACCGAGCCCTACCTGCATCTGCACGGCGAGACACGCTCCGCCCTGCTCTTCTACACCCTCGACGAGATCGAGGTGGACGGCGTCCGTACCGGCTTCGACCGGGTCGACCTCCTCGACAATCTCCTGGCGCACGTCGGGGAGGGCGAGGAACTGCTGGTGCCGCTGGAGCGGACCGGCGGCTTCACCCGGCTGCTCGACGAGATCCGGCGCGCGCCCGACCCGCTGCCCGTCGACGGCTCCCGCGCGGAGCCGTCCCGGCTGGTGCTGCCGGGCATCGACGGCCTGGCCGTGCGCGCGGCGGCCGAGCTGAAGACCCTGTCGGAGGTCGGTTTCCCCGGCAGCCTCGCCCCCCGGCCGAGCACCTGGCCCGAGTCGTCGCTGCGCGTCGGTTCGCGGGAGGTCGCGACCTACACCCGGCGGGGCGACCTCAAGCCGACGGACGCGCCGCGGCCCCACCTGCATCCGGTCCGGACCCTCGACGGGACGCTCGTGACCGAGACCCAGCCCGCGGACCACGTGCACCACTTCGGGGCGAGCGTGGCGATCTCGGATGTCAACGGGGTCAACTTCTGGGGCGGCTCCACCTACGTACCCGGCACCGGTCCGAGGATCCTCCCCAACCACGGGCGGCAGCGACGGCGCTCGCTGCGTCCCGTGGACGGCGGCTTCGCCGAGCACCTCGACTGGGTCGGACCGGACGGCGCCGTCCTGGCCACCGAGGAGCGGACCCTCACCGCCCGCGCCCTGCCCGGCGCCTGGGCGCTGGACGTCGCCTTCACCCTGCACAACCGGACCGGCGAGCCGCTGTCGATCCAGAGCTCGGCCTGCAAGGGCCGGACCGGCGCCGGCTACGGCGGGTTCTTCTGGCGCGCGCCCAAGGACTCCCCCGGGCTGGACGTCTTCGCCGCCGACGCCTCCGGCGAGCGGGCGGTGCACGGCGGCCTCTCGCCCTGGCTCGCGCTCGTCTCCGACGACTGGAGCCTGCTGTTCGTGCAGACCCTCGGGCTCGACCCGTGGTTCGTCCGCGTCGCCGAGTACCCGGGCGTCGGACCGGCCCTGGCCTGGGACGCGCCGCTGACCGTCCCCGACCGGCTGGAACGCGCGATCACCGTCGTGGTCGCCGACGGACGGCTCACCACCGAACGGGCCGCCGCCCTCGCCGCGGAGCTCGTCGTCCCATGAGGACCTCCGCTGTGGGGCGCCTCGGCGGGACGGCGCCCCACAGCGGACCGTGACGGCGCGAGAGCCGGCGTGGCCGGCTCTCGCGCCGGGCGGATCGCCGGGATCGGCAGGACACTTTCGTCCGGCTGCCGTACCGGTCCGCCGCCGCGCTCACTTTGTCGGTGATGATCTCTACTCTCCGGCACATGACACATGCGACACGGGCGTACGGCCACGCCGCGCCCTCCTCCCCGGTGGAAGACGGGCGTCCGGGGTCACCGGCATCCGGTGGTGAGACCCTGGACGGCGAGGTGTCCGGCAGGGGGACGTTCCGCGCCGGCCACGACGGGCCGCGCGAGGCGCGGGCCGCCCGGATCACCGTGGAGACGACCTCGTGACCGCCTGGCAGGAGGTGCGCGACCTCATCACCCGGCGCGAGACCGGACCGCTGGCCGACCGCGTGGTCGCGCTGACCGAGGCCGAGCGCGCCGAGGTGGCGGGGCGACTGCCGGGGTTCCTCAAGGAACTGCGCGAGACCACCACGCGGATGGCCTGGGAGAGCGGGCCGGCCGACCTCGACGTCGACCTCGCCTCCGACGAGGAGAGAGACGAGCTGCTCTCCTGGGAGCAGGAGGTGCGTCAGGCGATCGCCCGCTCGAGGGCGGACGAGGCGCTGGCCGAGTTCGAGCCGTCGCTGCGAATCGCGGGCGCGGGCACGATCTCGGGGCCCGCCGCGGTGGCCGCCTGGCTGGCCCGCCGCGAGCTCAACCCCCGGTGGGCGCCGCGGGCGGATCCGGCCGGGGTGGTCCAGGTGCTGGCTGTCCGTCCCGCCGGCTGGCAGGCCGACGTGGCGGGCAGGCTCTCCAGGAGGATCCGCGCGGCGGGTGATCGCATCGTCCCGCTCGCGCTGGCGCTGCTGCGGGCCTCCGGCTGCGAGCCGCCCGAGCACGACCCCCTCGTGCTCGCCTGGCTCTCCGCCGAGATGGTGGACGACGACCCGCTGGCCGGTCCGCTGCTCGCGAGGATCTTCGAGGTGGAGGGGGTGGGCCGCGTCCTGCGGAAGGAACGGCTGACACCCGCGCCCACCCGGTGGCTCTCCCTGCTCGGACGGCTCCTCGCGGCCGGAAAGGTGTCGCGCGAGGATCTCCTGGACGGCTGCGTGAGCCGCTTCCTGCGCGGAGGTGACGCCATCGACCTGCGCTTCTTCGTACGGCTGCACGACCTGATCGACCCGGTGCCGCAGGAGGCGGCCGCGCGGGCGCGTGACTACCTGCGGCTGCTCCCCGCCGCCCCCGGCACGGTCGCCGAGCTGGCGCTCGCCCAGGTGCGCCGTACCGGCCCCCACGACGGCGCCGACGTCGTCGAGGCGATCGGCGCGCTGACCTTCCGCCCCGAGGCCAGGATGGCCCGGGCGGGCCTGGGCTGGCTCGACGAGGAGGTGCGGCGCTCGCCCGCGTGCGCCGGCGAGCTGGCGCACGCGCTCGTCACGGCGTTCGCGCACACCTCCTACGAGGTTCAGGGACGCGCGGCCCAGCTCGCCCTCAAGCACGCGGCCGCCTTCGGCACGGGCGCGGATCTGATCGTCGAGGCCGTTCGCACGCTGCCCGCGGCCCTCGGGGCACGGGTGGCCTCGAGGTTCGGAGGCGAGACCGCGCCTTTTCCCACCTGTACGAGACGGAGCGCTGGTCCGGCCTCACCTTCTGGGCGGCCGCCCTCGCCAAGGAGGTGATCACTCCTGGAACCGATTCCGCGGTGAAGGCCCGCCGCCGGCGGCTGGAGGCGTGCGCGGCCGTTCACCCATGTGAACGGCCGGACCGGCCGCTTCCTGGCGCTCCGATCGGGGGGGTCGTCGCCGTGTGCTATAAATAATGAAGGTTCATTATTTAATGGGAGGGGTCATGGCGGGACGGCCGCGCACGATCAGCGAGGAGCGCATCATGGTCGCGCTCGCCGCGGCGGTCGGACGGGTGGGACCGGGCCGGCTGACGCTGGCCGACGTCGCCCGGGAGGCCGGGGTGTCGACGGGCGTGCTCGTCGGGCGGTACGGCAGCAAGCGCGACCTGCTGCTCGGATTCGTCCGGTGGGGTCTGGCCGAGAAGACGTTCGTCCAGCCGATGCGGGCCGCGTTCGAGTCCGCCGCCGATCCGGTGGAGGGGCTGATCCGCGCGGTGGTGCGCAGCGCCGGACCCGACACCGAACCGGAGGAGTTCGCCAACCACCTGGCGTTCCTTCACCTGGAGCTGGCCGACCCCGAGTTCCGCGAGCTGCTGGGCGAGCACGACGCGGCGGTCCGCGCCGAGCTCGCCGCCTGCCTGCGGTCGGCGGTGGCGAGCGGGCACCTGGCGACGGGCGCCGACGTGGACGCGCTCGCCGCCGCCGTCGACTCCATCCGCAACGGCACCCAGCTCACCTGGGCGATGACCAGGTCGGAGCCGCTGGCCGAGGCGCTCCGCCGGGACCTGAGCACGCTGCTCGACCCCTATCGGCGCGACAAGGAGGACCGGTGACAGAAGAACCGGTGAAGAACAGACCGCTGACCGGACAGGTCGCCCTCGTGAGCGGAGCCACCCGTGGCGGAGGCCGGGGAACGGCCGTCCAGCTCGGCGCGGCCGGCGCGACCGTCTACGTCACGGGCCGCAGCACGGCGGCGGCGAGATCGCCGATGAACCGTCCCGAGACCATCGAGGAGACCGCCGACCTGGTGACCGCCGCCGGCGGTCACGGCATCGCCGTCCCCACCGACCATCTGGACGTCGCCCAGGTCCGCGAGCTGGTGGCGCGGATCGACCGCGAGCAGGACGGCAGGCTCGACATCCTGGTCAACAACGTCTGGGGCGGTGACCCGATGACGGTGTGGGACAAGCCGCTGTGGGAGCAGCCTCTCGAGGACGGCCTGCTGCTGCAGCGGCAGGCGGTGCACACGCACATCATCACCAGCTGGCACGCGCTGCCGCTGATGGTGGCCCGCCGCCGCGGCCTGGTCGTGGAGGTCACCGACGGCACCGCCGACCAGGACTACCGGGGCACCTTCTTCTACGACCTGGCCAAGGCGGGTGTCATCCGGGCGGCCCTGGCGCAGGCGGGTGACCTGCGGCCGCACGGCGTCACCGCCCTCGCGCTCACGCCCGGCTTCCTCCGGTCGGAGGCGATGCTCGACCACTTCGGCGTCACCGAGGCCACCTGGCGCGACGGCATCGCGAGGGACTCCTACTTCGCGATGTCGGAGACACCCGCCTACCTCGGCCGCGCGGTGGCCGCGCTCGCCGCCGACCCGGAGGTGAGCCGCTGGAGCGGGCACTCACTGTCGACCTGGCAGCTGGCCAAGGAGTACGGCTTCACCGACGCCGACGGCTCCCGGCCGGACTGGGGCGGCTACTTCGGCGCGACCCAGCGCCAGAGCGGCGCTGTCGCCCCGGAGGACTACCGGTGACATCCGGATCGCGCCGGTCGCCGCCGAGGGGGTGCTCGCGTCCGCCGTTCTCACGGCCGTGGCCGCGCTCGCGCCGCCGCGAGGCCGAACGCGGGAGCCCACCGCGCGGGAGCCGCGGTGACGACCGCGCCGGTCGCGCCGGCCCACCGCGAGCGCGATCGGGGCGCTATTCGGGCGGAGGGTAGAGGTCGAACCCGTACAGGCCCTGGTCGCCGCCCGCGGCCAGGGTGAAGCCGCTGGGGAACCAGGCCAGGCAGTTGAGGCCCGCCTCGACCCGAGCTCCGGCGGCGGACGACTCGCCGTACCTGTCCCACACCCGGATGGTGCCGTCGTCGGAGCAGGTGGCGAGCAGGTTGCTGTCCGGGGAGATGGCCACGCCCCGGATCCTTCCCTCGCCGCCGGACAGTCTCGCCCGTTCCGTGCCGCCCGCCGACCAGACACGGGCGCCGCCGTCGTCGAAGCAGGCGGCCAGCCAGGTGCCGTCGGGGGCGATCGTCACCCCCCGGGCCGGTCCCGGGCATCCCTTGAGCGAGGCCCGCGCCTTCCCGTCGGCTCCCCACAGACCGGCCGTCCCGTTGGCGGAGAAGATGGCGAACCATCTGCCGTTCGGCGCCACGGTGATCTCGCCGATGTCCTCCACCCTGTTCCTCAGGGTGGCGTACCTGCGGCCGTCCGGTTTCCAGAGCTGGATCTTCCCGTAGATGGACAGGGTCGCGAGCCAGCCGCCGTCCGGGGAGATGAGGAGGTGGGCCGTCGCCCTGACGTTCGCGACCAGAACGGCGCGCTCGGTGCCGTCGGCCCACCACACGCGGGCGGTGCCGTCCTCGGAGCAGGTGGCCAGCCAGGTGCTGTCGGGAGCGATCACCACCTCGCGCACCGGCCCGGTGTGACCGGCAAGCACCGCCCTCCTGCTGCCGCCCGCGCCCCACAGCCGTACGGTCCGGTCGGCCGACCAGGTGGCCAGCCAGGTGCTGTCGGGAGCGATCGCCACCCCGCGCAGGCGTCCCGCGTGCCCCGTCGGGATGGCCCGCCTGCGGCCGCCGGCGCCGCGTATCCGGACGACGTGGTCGGCCGACCACACGGCCAGCCACGTCTTGTCCGGCGAGACAACGCCGTGGTGGCTGTTCTCGAGGGGAACGGTGAGGGTCGCCCCTTCTATCCTGTCCTCGTTCCAGAGCTTCACCGACCCGTCACCGGAGTGCGTGGCGATCCAGCTCCCCTCGGGGGAGATCGTCACCTGGCGCACCGTCCCGGTCCGGCCCCTGCGGCTCTGCCGCGCGGTGCGCTCCGACTGCCAGATCCGGATCGTCCCCTCGTCGGAGCAGGCGGCCAGCCAGCCGCTGTCCGGCGCGATCACCACCTGACGAACCACCCCCGCATGACCCGTCAGAGCGGCCCGCTCAACACCGTCGGCCTCCCACAGCCGCACACTCCGATCACCGGAGAGAACCGCCAGCCAGCCGCTGTCCGGCGCGATCACCACCTGACGAACCACCCCCGCATGACCCGTCAGAGCGGCCCGCTCAACACCGTCGGCCTCCCACAGCCGCACACTCCGATCACCGGAGAGAACCGCCAGCCAGCCGCTGTCCGGCGCGATCACCACCTGACGAACCACCCCCGCATGACCCGTCAGGACGGCCCGCTGCCTGCCGCCGGCCTCCCACAGCCGCACCGGACCGGTGGACGCCCAGGTGGCCAGCCACGAACCGTCGGGAGAGATCCGCATGCCCGATCCCGCCCCGGTGTGTCCCGTCAGGACGGCCCGCTCGACGCCGTCGGCTCCCCACAGGCGCACGCTCCCGTCTCCGGAGAGGGTCGCCAGCCACGAACCGTCAGGTGAGACGGCTATTTCGGAGACCTTGCCGATCGGCCTGTCCCGGCCGGAGACCTTCTCGTCCTCCTGGCTCCAGCCGCGCATCCTCAGGACGTCTTTCAGGCGTCGCGGCTTGGTTCTCACCCGGACCCGGCTCCTGAGGACCAGCCGTCTCCTCCCACCGGGACTCCAGAGAGCGACCCGTCCCGTCGCGGAGCGGGACGCCAGCCACGAACCGTCCGGCGCGGCCACCAGCCCGGCGAGCTTTCCCGCCCCGCTTCGCAGGGCGGCTCGCCTGCTCCCGTCGGGATTCCAGAGGCGGCCCTTCCCGCTCGCGGAGAGGGTCGCCAGCCACGACCCGTCGGACGCCGCCACCATCGCGGCAAGCTTTCCCGTCCCGGTGCGCAGGACGGCCCTCTCGGTGCCGCCGATCCCCCATATCTGCACCTTCCTGCTCCCGGAGCGGGTCACCAGCCACGAGCCGTCCGGCGCGACGACGACCTCGTGCACCGGTCTTCCGTGGGTGGCCAGCGTCGTCCGGGTGGTGCCGTCGACCTTCCAGATCTGCGCGCCGCCGTCGCGGGCGTGCACGACGAACCGTGACCCGTCCGGTGTGATCGACACCTCGTCGAGCCGTCTCGTCGCCGAGGTCAGGGTCCGCAGGAGGCAGGTGGCGCCGTCGTCGGGCAGCGGCCAGCGGGCTCTCAGGAAGGTGGTCTTGTTCTCCTGGCTGTAGCGCTCGACCGACGCCCGCATCGGCGGGAACGCGTAGAGGCGGGCCAGCAGGTTCGACGTGGAGACCGCGTCCGACTCGAAGGGGGTCAGCAGGTGGGCGCTGCGGTCGATCAACCGGCGGACCCCGGCGACGGAACGGGAGGTCGACAGGGCCAGGTCCGCCTCCGCCGCGGCCACCCCGAACGCGCGTACCCGGGCGACGAACCACCGCACGTCGTGCAGGAGCGACTCCAGCTCCCGGTATCTCCTCGCCTCGGAGAGGTGGAACAGCAGGTGGTCCCAGAGGTAGGGCACGGTCCGGGGCAGCCTCCACCATTCGGCGTCCGCCGTGAGGTCGTCGTCGGGTATCAGGTTCCTGGCCTCGTCGAGGAGGTCGCGGTTGGCGGCCTCGGCGCGCTCCTTTCCCAGGCCGCCCTCCGAGCGGACGGCGGAACGGACGACGTCGTGGATCGTGATCGACGGCGTCGTTCCCCTCGCGTGACGTCTGCTGACCAGTGAGAGGTCCTGGAGCCTTCCGCAGAGCCGCTCCGCCTGCTTGGACGTGAGTCCCGCGGTGCCCCGCCAGAGAAGCTCGACGACGGTGACCGGTATCTCGGCGTCCTCGGGGAAGACGCCCAGTTCCAGGAAACGGGCGCGGTCGAACGCGCCGAGGGCCTCGAGGCCGTGCTCGACGGTGGCGAGCACGGCGGTCTCCCGCTGGGAGGCGACGGTGACGTCCAGGACGGCGGGTACGGCCCGGCCGAGCCGCTCGGCCGCCCGGCGTGCGGCGACGTCGGCGTTCGTTCCCGCGCCGTGCTCGTCGCGCAGCCGCGCGTTGACGAGGGACAGCAGCAGCGGCCATCTCCCCGTCAGTCCGACCAGGTCGCTGACGACCCCGGGGTTCATCGGCGGCAACCCCCGGCTCAGCACCTGGACGGCCACCCGCGGCGCCATCTCGTCGACGATCATCGCGATCGCCTTCGGGGGCAGCGCCCGGGGCAGCCGGGTCGTCACCAGCACCCGGGACCGCACGGCCGCGGCCAGGAAGGGGCGCAGTTGCCTGAGGCTCCACACGTCGTCGACCACCAGCAGCACGCGGCCCCGCTCCGCCAGGGCCTCGGCCATCCGGTGACCGGCCTGCTCGGGGCTGGAGAACTCCGGCCGGACGCCCAGCACGGCCTCCGTGACGTCGTTGGCGAGCGCCGCGATGTCGGCACCGGCGCGGTCACGGCCCACGGTGACCCATATGACGCCGCCGCCGAACCGTTTACGCACCTCGTCGCTGTGACACGCCTCCACGGCCAGGGAGGTCTTGCCGAACCCGCCCGCCCCGGCGAGGCCGGTGGTCAGCCCGACCGTGCCCGAACCCCTCATCGTCAGGGTGGAGACCACGTCGTCCAGCTCGGTTCTCCTGACCCAGCCCGGCTGCCTGTCCGGCACCAGGAAGAGCCCGCCGCGCGTGCGTGACTCCCTCAGTTTCGGCGTCAGCCATGTCAGCAGGACGACAAGGGAGGCGGTTAATCCGAAAATCGCGATCCATTCGATCCGGTGCTCGACGACCGTGTCCGGAAGATATTCTTCGACCATTCGCACCGGAAGTCCGACCAGGATTCCCAAAACCACCAGAATCGCCGTGGCGACATCGGTGATTCTTTTTGTGCGACGAGTCACCGTCCACCCCTACAGTGCCGACCCCTGCCCCGACGGGCGCCGGGAACCCTGGACGCACGATATCTGTTCCCCATTGCCGCTGAGTTGAATCACCGAGGTTTCGGCAATTAAAGCGCATACGAAAACCGCGTTGCACAGTTTGAGCTGCTATGTCCACGACATCGTGGCCGCCATTCCGGATCCATTCAAGGTAGATCCTTTCGTGTGACAACGCGACCGCCCCCGGTGACCTCTCCTGGAGCGTCCGGGAGAGGGTCCGAAGAAGGTGATGGAACGACGAACCGCCCCCGCGCCCATCGGGCCGGAGACGGCGCGGGACGCCGTCGGGCCGCGGAGGGCGCGGGAGCGGTTCGGTTCTGACGGGCCGGGCCTCGCCGGCCCGATCCGGCCGGACCTGACAGGTCCGGCCGGATCGGGTCTTGAGGTCACGGATCGCGGATCGCGGATCGCGGATCAGCGCTGCAGGTCGACGCAGGAGTAAAAGGCGTTGGCGGTGTCGGCGATGTTCCAGACGGCGAGGATCTTCAGACGGCCGGTCCTGCCACCCAGGTTCACGTTGTGCGAGACCGTGGCGCCGGGCTGCCTGCCGCCGTCGTTGAACACCGCGATCCGGGTGTTGCCGACGTAGTACTCCCACGTGCTGGTGGCGTGGCGGGCGGTCAGCACCCAGTTGAAGGTGACCGAGTTGCCCACGCTGGTGGCCGGCCAGCCCTTGCTCTCGTCGCTGAGCTGGGAGAACCGGGCGATGTTGGCGTGGCAGTTCCGCAGGCCCTTGGGGCCCTCCACGCTCTGGGGCTCGTAGATGATGTCGCCGCAGTTGGAGACCCGGCCCTGGGCGCACATGGCCTGGCGGCTCGGCGGCGACGAGATGTAGCCGTGCGCGTTGGCGGGCGAGGCGATGAACACGGTCGAGGCGACGGCGATGATCGCCATCGCGAGGAAGGTGACCGTTCTGCGCATGTCCTGCTCCTTCGCTGGGGGGTGACTCGAATATAAAAGAAAGTTTCCTAACAGTAAACATTCGAGTCATGAAATATTCGGAAGCCGGTCAGGCACGACGGCCCCTTCGGCCGGGCCCCGGGAGCGGCGGTTCTCACGGTTGGCCGCCCGGTCGCTCTTTTCGGGGATGACGGCCCTGATGTGGCGTCGGCACAGATGGCCGCGGTTGTCGCGGGAGGAACGGGAGGGAGCAGGCCTTGTCGGCGGCCGCCGCGGCAGGGCGGGTACACGGGCGGCCGGACCTTGATACGAGCCAGGACGGCGCGAAACCGCGCGCTGTCCCCGCTTGCCCCACGGTCAAACGGTCAACGCTTGCCCCACGGCCAAGACGAAGGACAGCGGACGACATCGCCGGTCGACCGGCAGGTGGACCTTGCCGGTCACCCGCCCCGAGAAAGGCCGGGCTGCCCACGGGCAGCGGCCCCGGCGATCATCGTCTGCGAAGGAGGTGCGCCCGAGCTCGGCGCAGATCGTGTGGACGGCGTCGACTCGGGCGGCCGGCAGGTGGGTGTGCTCGCGCGGCGGGAAGGTCTCCCCCGGCCGTTTCGTGAACCTGGAACGGATCACCATCGGGACCCGGTGGACGTCTCCCGAAGGGACGCGACCCCTACGGAACTCTCGCGACCATGCCGAAGATGCCGGGTTCCGCGAGGTCGGGGATGGGGTCGAAGTCGTCCTCGGGGCGCCAGCCCTGGACGGGGACGATGCCCGGAGCCAGGAGCTCCAAGCCCTCGAGCCACGCGGCCATGTCCGCGCGGGTGCGGCCGACGACGGCTCCCTGACGGGTGCGGCCGTACAGCTCCTGGCCCTTCTTCGCCAGGTCTCCGGTCAGCTCGCCGGGGTGGCCGTGGGAAATGGCCACGTAGCTGCCGGACACCAGCGGGCGACGGATCTCGGCGATGATGCCGGCCGCCTCCTCGTCGTCGGGGATGAAGTGCAGGACGGCCAGCAATAACACTCCCACCGGCTGGGTGAAGTCCAGGTAGTCGTGGACCGTGGGGTGCCGCAGCAGGGCGGCCGGGTCGCGGATGTCGGCCGGGACGACCACCGTGCCGGGGTTGTCGGCGAGCAGCGCGCGAGCATGGACGAGCACCACGGGATCGTTGTCGACGTAGACCACCCGTGAGCTCGGCGCCGCGCGCTGGGCCACCTGATGAACGTTCTCCTGCGTCGGCAACCCGGCGCCGATGTCGAGGAACTGGCGGACGCCCGCGTCGACGAGGGTGCGCACGGCCCGGCTCAGGAAGGCACGGTTGGCCCTGGCGTTCTCGCGCGCGTTCGGCACGGACTGGAGCACCATATCGGCGGCTTCACGATCCAAGGCGAAGTGGTCCTTGCCGCCCAGCAGGTAGTCGTATATGCGTGCCGCGCTCGGCACGGTCAAGTCCACGCCCGGTATATCCATGGACAAAAGGTTAATGAATCAAGCTCCTTCATCGGCGTTTTTCGCGCAAAGGCTGGACATCGGTCCCCGGCCGCCCGAGCGAGGTCTGCGCGCTCGCCAGGAGTCAGCCGTTCCGGCATGCACGACCTCGGCCGAACGTAGAGGCGCTCGATCAACGATCTTCCGCACCGGCCCGCCTGGCGACGCCGCGACGCAGGACCCCGGCAAGCCACGAGACCGGCCCCTGCCTCCGAGGCTCGATCATGTGGCTGAAGCTCCTCACCCCAGCCACATGATCGAACCTCTGAACCGGCTCTAGACCGCTTCCGCGCGGACACGCAGGGCAGCCTCGACCATGTTCCTGAGGCTGGCCTCCGTCTCCGGGTAGTCGCGGGTCTTCAGGCCGCAGTCGGGGTTGACCCAGAGCAGGGCCGGATCCACCGAGGCCGCGGCCGTACGCAGGGCGGCCTCGATCTCCCCGACCGAGGGCACCCTGGGCGAGTGGATGTCCCACACGCCGGGCCCGATGCCGCGCGCGTAGCCGAAGGCGCGCAGGTCGTCCAGGAGTTCCATCCGGGAGCGGGCCGCCTCGACGCTGGTCACGTCGGCGTCCAGGTCGCCGATCGCGCCGATGATCTCCCCGAACTCCGAATAGCACATGTGGGTGTGGATCTGCGTGCTGTCGGCCACCCCGCTGGTGGCCAGCCGGAACGCGGCGACCGCCCACTCCAGGTATGCCTCGTGGTCGGCCCGCCGCAGCGGCAGCAGCTCCCGCAGCGCGGGCTCGTCGACCTGGATGATCCTGATGCCCGCCGCCTCAAGATCGCGGATCTCGTCGCGCAACGCCAGCGCCACCTGCCTGGCGGTCTCGCCCAGTGGCTGGTCGTCGCGGACGAACGACCAGGCCAGCATGGTCACCGGGCCGGTGAGCATGCCCTTGACCGGCTTCTTCGTCCGCGACTGCGCGTAGGAGGCCCAGCGCACCGTCATCGGCTCGGGACGGGAGACGTCGCCGAACAGGATCGGCGGGCGGACGTAGCGGCTGCCGTACGACTGCACCCAGCCGTGCTCGGTGGCGGCGTAGCCCTCCAGCATCTCGGCGAAGTACTGGACCATGTCGTTGCGCTCGGGCTCGCCGTGCACCAGCACGTCCAGGCCGATGTCCTCCTGCAGCGCGATGACGCGGTCGATCTCGGCCTCCATCCTGCGCTCGTACCCGGCCCTGTCGATGTCGCCCGAGCGCATGGCGGCGCGGGCCTGGCGCACCTCGCCGGTCTGTGGGAAGGAGCCGATGGTGGTGGTGGCCAGCGGCGGCAGGCCCAGGTCGGCGTTCTGCACGGCGAGCCGCTCGGCGTGCGGGGCGCGCGGGCTGCCCTCGCCCAGGGCATCCAGCCTGGCTCGCACCCGGGGGTTGAGGAACCGCTCGACGGTCCTCTCCCCCGCGACGACCTCCTCGCCGTTCAGCGCCCGGCCGATCCGTACGACCTCGTCGACCTTCTGCCTGGCGAAGGCCAGCCGCTCGCGCAGCCGCGGGTCCAGCGAGGTCTCGGCGTCCAGGTCGAGCGGGACGTGCAGCAGCGAGCAGGAGGTGCTCACCACCAGCCGGTCGCTCAGGCCGAGCAGCGCGGCGCAGGTCGCCAGCGCCTTCGCGATGTCGGTACGCCAGACGTTGCGGCCGTCGACGACCCCGGCGACGAGGGTCTTGCCGGGCAGCCCACCGGCGGCGGCCAGCGCCTCCAGGTTGCCGGGCGCCGAGACGAAGTCCAGGCCGACGGCCTCGACCCGGCTGCGGGCCAGGATCTCCAGTGCGGGCCCGATCTCGCCGAAGTAGGTGGCCACCAGCAGCCGGGGGCGGCTGCTGAGCTCCCCCAGCCGCGCGTAGGCCCGGCGCAGCGCGGCCAGCTCCTCCTCCGTATGGTCGGCGGCCAGTACCGGCTCGTCCAGCTGCACCTCGGCCACCCCCGCCGCGGCCATCCGCTCCAGCAGCTCGGCGTAGGTCTCCAGCAGGCCGTCCAGCAGCCGCAACGGCGCGAAGCCGGGCTCGGTGGACTTGGCCAGCAGCAGGAACGACAGCGGCCCGACCAGCACCGGCCGGGTCTCGACGCCCAGCCGCCGCGCTTCGGCGTACTCGGCCAGCGGCTTGCTCCAGTCGAGCCGGAACCGGGTCTCGGGGCCCACTTCCGGAACCAGGTAGTGGTAGTTGGTGTCGAACCACTTGGTCATCTCCAGCGGTGCGACCCCCTCGGCGCCGCGGGCCATCGCGAAGTACGGGTCCGCGGCCCCGGAAAACCGCTCGGGCACCGCGCCCACCATGACGGTGGTGTCCAGCACGTGGTCATACAAGGAGAAGGTGTTGGACGGCACCGCGTCCAGCCCCGCCTCCGACAGCTCCCGCCACACTCCTTGCCGCAACCCGGCGGCCGTCTCCTGCAAGCCGGCGGCGTCGACCCGCCCGGCCCAGTGATCCTCCGTCGCCCGCTTCACCTCGCGACGGCCCCCGATACGGGGATAACCCAAAACGGTCGTGGTGACCTTGCTCATGGCGTCCTTCCCTCGGCTCATGCCATGCCGACCCACGGCCACACGGAAGGAACACCCAGGAAAAACCCATCCCAGGCCCTCCCACGAGACCACGGATCACCGCACACCGGACGGCGCACGAGCGGCTGGCAGGTCTTCGGACTCGCGGGCATCACACACACTCCTACTGACCGTCGCTTCCCAGATGACACGCACCCAGTGCCGATGACGGCGTTCGTTCCCACTCACCGCTGCGGGGCAGTCCCGGAATCACACCGGGTTCCCTCTTACGACTCCCGACACCAACACGGCACCGGGAGAACCAACCGCGCCACGAGCATAACCCGCCCCCACCCCCACCGGACCGGGACGCCACCCAGCGGATCGATGAGGCAGGGATCACCTTCGATCACCCGGCCGCGCGCTCATCCCCATCAGCGTGAAGTAACCCTCAGCGGACCGTGGCTGTCTAGAACTAACCATTGCGCTACTTTCTGTCAAAGTGACAGAAATCTAATGTCGCCTCCATGAGCGATGACCGATGGGAGCCACCAGCCGTCCTGCTCGCCGTTGACCTGGTGATCCTTACCTTGCGCGAATCGCGCCTGCACGTGCTCCTCGTCGAGCGTGGCATCGAGCCGTGCAAGAGTGCCCAAGCTCTGCCAGGCGGCTTCCTTCAGCATTCGGGAGAGAGCCTCATCGAGGCGGCTCACCGGGAGCTGGCGGAGGAGGCCGACCTGGATGTCGAGACACTCCGCCTTGAGCAACTCGGCGTCTATGACGACCCTGGCCGTGACCCTCGCGGCCGGGTGGTGAGCGTTGCCTATCTGGCCATCGCCCCTCGGCTGCCCGAGCCGATCGCCGGGACCGACGCCGCCCGCGCAGGCTGGCAATCCACCGACCGGGTGCTTTCCGGAGCGTTGAAGCTCGCTTTCGACCACCGGCACATCGTCGCGGACGGCGTCGAGCGCGCCCGCGTCAAGCTTGAGCATTCCGCACTCGCCACAGCCTTCTGCAGGCCGACCTTCACGATCACCGATCTCCAGGACGTGTACGAGGCGGTATGGGGGATGCCACTCGACCCCCGCAACTTCTACCGCAAGGTCCAGAAGACCGAGGGCTTCATCGTCTCTGCCGGTTCGGCACGGAAGGCCGCGACCGGACGACCGGCTCGGCTGTTCAAAGCCGGCCCTCGCGACGTTCTGAACCCCCCGATGATCCGGCCCACCGACTCGCCAAACGGAAAGGAACCAACGCAGTGAGCCTCGTCGTGATCCTCACCGCACGTGTCACCGCCTATGCGGAGCTGCGTGACTTACTGACACTTTCGTGTCGCGACCGCTGACGCTCTCGTGACGCGGTCACTGACATCTGATGTCGCAGCCCGCTGACACTATTGCTAACTGCCATGAGAGTGTCAGCGTGCGGGCGTCCGGCTCGTCGTGCCTGATGTTCGATTCTTCGACGGCTCGGGGTGGGCTGCGGTGGCCCGTCGTGATCCTGCGGCACCCCCGCCCCCTCGTGTGAGGGGGCGGGGGCGCACTGTGCGGGGCCCTCAGGTTTGATCGTCAGGGCTGGTCATGGAGCTGGGTGCGGGTGGCTTCGGCTTGCTCGGTGATGGTGGCCAGGACGGGGGCCGGGACGTTCTTGTCGGCGAAGGTGTCCACGAGCTGGCCCAGGACGGTGTCGGCCTGCTTGAGGTCACCGGCGCGGGCGTGGGCGCGGGCAAGGCGGCGCATGGTCTCGTTCAGGGTGATGTTGTCGACGCCGGCGTCGGTGCCGGAGTCCAGGGTGGTCTCCACGACCGCACCGAGCTGTTCGATGCTGGTGTCGGTGTCGGCGGGACGGACTTCGACACCGCCCTCGGTGAGGGTGAGGAAGTGGCGTCCGGCGTTGGCGCCCTTGACCATCCGCGCGTACACCGCCAAGGGGTGGTCGCCGTGGTCGGCGATGAGCTGGTCCAGGGCGGCGTTGCCGTCGGCGAGCTGGGGTGCGTCGGAGCCGAGCAGGGCCAGTAGCTTGCCCTGCTGGGGGCCCATCAGCAGGTCGCCGGCGGCCTTGTCGTTCTCGTCGGCCGGCGGGTTGATCTGGATGAGGTGCTCGGGGGAGGCGACGGTGGAGTCGTCGGGGGCGTAGTAGCGGGCGGCGAGCCGGTAGGTGCCGGGCTGGTCGAAGGTGAAGCCGCCGGCGCCGTAGCCGATGTAGGCGCTGTCATACAGGGCGGGGGTGTCGGCGTCCAGGGTGAGGCGGTGGGCCCGTCCGCAGGTGCGGGCGATGGGCTGGAAGGGCCGGGTGGCACCGGCCGGGTCGGTGACCAGAACGGTGAGGTGGCTCCCTCCGGGCTTGAGGTCGTCGAAGGCCTGCGCTGTCGGCGTGCTGCCGTCCAGGGACAGTTTGATCTCGGCGGTGACGGGCTCGCCGTGGGAGAAGGTGTCCTTGCCCGAGACCTCCAGGCGCAGCCCGGACCGGCTGGCGGCGGGCAGGTCGTCGTCGGGCAGGGCGGGCCGGTGGGCGGAGTCGGTCCCGTAGGCGCTGCCGCCCATGACGACGTGGTTGTAGAAGCCGTGGCGGATGTGGCGAAGCTCGTTTTCGGTGAACTGCCAGGTGAACCTCGAGTAGAAGGCGGCCTCGCGGTCCTCGCCCTCTGGCTCGCCCTTGTACTCGTCGGCGTAGTTCATGAACGACAGGTCGCCGTAGCCTTTCAGCGGCCCGAGCGGCTGCGGGGGGTTGCTGAGGTTCTTCTCCCAGGAGTGGGTCAGGTTGAGGGTGTGGCCGATCTCGTGGATGCAGCTGAAGAGTCCTTCGCGCCGCCCGACGTACCCGGCCTCCACCGCGGCGTCGTAGAAGATGGCCATGCCCTGGCGCTGGAACTTCGGGTCCTCGTCGCGGTCGTCGAACGAGGTCCCGTCGATGCGGCTCTTTTGGGTCGGGTCGGTGTCCTCGTAGCGGTTGGCGATGAAGGTCCACAGCTTCCACTGCTGGGTGTCGCGATGAAGGCTGAAGTGGCTGACCATCGCGGCGTGCAGCTCGGCTTTCGACCAGGCCAGATTCTCTCCGGCTCCCTCCATGGAGATCTCGTTGGGGATGCCCGCGGTGCGCAGTTCGACGCCGGCGTCGGCGTAGGCCGCCTGGGCCGTCATGATCCGCTTGTCCAGGCCGGGCGGGCGCGGGTGGTCGGTGGTGGCGTACTGACTGACCGGCTGGGTGCCGGCGACGTAGTCGATCTCCCAGTCGATGGTCCGCAGGAACCGGGAGACGTAGGGGCAGGTGTAAACGACGGGTTCGAGTTCGTCGTCGGTGCTGCTGCGGGTGACGAAGGCGGTGCCGCCGGGGGCGAGCGTGTCGACCGTCACCGACAGCTCGAGCCGCGTGGTCGGCTCGGCATAGGTCGCGGTGCCCTCCAGAACGCCCGGCAGGGCGAGCGGCTCGGCGCCGTCCAGCACGAAGGAGTTGACGTACTCCTCCCCGTCATCGGTGATGTTGAAGATGTCTCCGGACACGATCGGGAGCGCGCCGACCAGGTCGACCCGCAGGTCGATCTTTGAGCCACCGTCCTCGGTGGTGCCGATGAACCGCCCCGCGGCCGGCAGGCGGGGCTTTTGGTAGTCGGCGGGCAGGGCGGCCAGTCCGGCCATCACCTCATCCCAGGTGCCCACGGCTATGGGGCCGGTGTCCCAGTCGAAGTCCATCGCCTTGTCGCCCTTGATGAACAAGGTTCGATGCGCCCCGCCGGGCAGGCACATAACGGCGTGATCAAAGTCGCCGCTCATGTCCTCGGGCAGCATCTTCCACCCGGCGCCCTCCATGCCCGACAGCGGGCCCTGATAGCCCACGCCCTGGCCCCACACGATGACCGCGCACTGATCACCCTTGATCAGCATGGTGCGGCGTATGTCGTAGACGTTGGGCAACTGCACGGCGACATCGAGATCGCTGCGGAACGCGGCCGGGATGTAAGCTCCCACGGCCGGGTAGCTGGTGATCGGCCCCCGGTAGAGGACTTTTTTGTGCCAGTCCTGCTCCAGGCACTGGTCGCCGGCCAGGAAGAGCGTGGAGCTGTGGCTCAGGCGTATGACGCCGTCGCTGCAGCTGGCGAACGGCTCGGGCAAAGTGGCGAACGCCCCGTCGAACGCCTGTGCCAGCGGCTTGTGCCATTGCAGAGCCTTCGTGTCGACCAGCGCGGCCTCATCACCGCGCAGGAACCACAACGTCCACGGTTGGTTCAGCGTCGTCGTGACGACCGCGGAGAATCCTGTGGTCTTGCTGCGCAAAAGCCCCATCGCATGCCTCCCAGCCGGGCCCGGAGGGCCCACGGCGCTGACGCTAGGCAATCTCCCCGATACTCACAATGACCGCCGCAAGTCAGGTCAGACCGAAACAAACCGAACGAAGTTCTCATTTGATTAAGGACCGCCCCATACCCATCCGCTATCCACCCGGCCGGGACCGGATAACCTCCCTGGCACACCTCGACCGACGCGAAGCCACAGGCCAAAACCCAAAAGGGCCGGACCGACGAGTCTGCCTCGACCGCCCAAAGGCGCCCCGCACCCGCTGCGTCACTTCCGCCCCACCGGTCACGATCAGGACCGCCGTAACCACCGCCCCCGCGTGGCCTCATCCGGCCATCACCTACACAGCAGCCTTCGACCCCGAGCACCGCCGCCGCCCCCGGTAATCCATGTGCCAACTGCCACGAGGGTGTCAGACGGGGTCTGTCCAGTTAACGGCTCTGTCTCTCTTTCGGTGGTGACGGAGTGTTAGCCCAACAGGATGCGGTGGCGGAGTAGTGCGAAGCCGGCTCTGCCGTGCATCTGACGCATGATCCGCTTGGTCTTGGTGTTCACACCTTCGGTGCCGCCGTTGTGGAAGGGCAAGGTGACGGCTGCACGTACCGCATCGCGGTCCTGGTCAAGACCACGGATGAAGGCGTGCAGATGAGGCAGATCGGCGGCCTTGGCGGTGGCGATCCAGGTGTCGAGACGATCGGCGTTGCCCTCCCACGGTCGCAGCAGGTCGGCGAAGCCGCGCACCAGCCCGGCCAGATTGATCATCTCCGGACAGGCGGTGGTGAGGTCGTTCAGGAGGCGCCGGTGCTCGTCTTTGAGGTCGTTGGGCCGGGTGAGCAGGAGGCGGGCCAGGCGGCGTGGGGAGATGGGCAGGCGGTCGGCTTCGACCCGGCCCTGAGTGATGTAGCGGTAGAGCAGGTTGAAGCTGCCTGGGTAGCCCAGGGCTTTGATCTCGTTGAACAGGTGCAGGACGAGGACGGCAGGGTCGTCGGCGCGGCGGCGCCGCAGGTGGTCACGGTAGGGATCAACGAGGGTAGGCCGGTACTGCGGAGCGCGCTGCAGGCGCATTGGTTCGCTCACCCGCGCGTAGCGCTTGATCGTGTTGAGTGACAGGTTCAACCGGCGCGCGCACTCCAGCAGGCCGACACCCTTGCCGAGCAGGTCGTGGATCTGCCGCCAGCGCTCGCGGGTGCTCTGAGCGCGTGTGCCCTCTTGCGGGGGCGGTCCGTCTTTGGCCCAGCAGGCGCTGTGGGCGGCGACTTCTTTGAGGACGGCCGCGCCGAAGTTGTGCCACAGGTGCCAGCGGTCGGTGACCTGGATAGCGGATGGGAGCGCACGGCGGATCGCTTCGGCATAGGCGCCCGAGCCGTCCCGGCACACGATCTGCACTCCGGGATGGGCGCGTAGCCACGCCTCCAGGACGTCTGCGGTGCGGCCGGGCAGGACGTCGATGCGCTCGCGGGTCTGAGCGTCGACGAGCACGGTGGCGTAACGCTGGCGCCGACGCAGGGCGAAGTCGTCCACGCCCAGCACCTGGGGCACCCGCGGCTGAGGCAAGGGCAGGCGCAGCAGGATGCGCAGGGCGGTATGCCGAGACAGCCGTACGGCCAGCGCGAATAAGACTCGTTGACTGGCGCGTCCGGCTAGCTCACGGACCACCGCACCGATCTGGGAGGCCAGGCGGGGCGTGCGCCGCTGATAGCGTTCCAGCACGCCGGGCAGCTGTTCACGGAAGGTCTGGCGACAACCGCGGGTCGGGCAGACCAGGCGGCGGATCCGCACCACCACGACTACATCGCGTGCGTCGACCGGGATATCCGTGACAGTGCGCTCGTAATGGCCGTGCACGCGCGCCGTCGGAGCTCCGCAGTCCGGGCAGGCGACAGGCCCGGCCGGAGTCCTCGCTCGCACATGGATGCGCTCGCCCTCGTCCGCGACGTCCTCCACGACCAGCGGCGACAACCCCGAGAACACCACGGTCACAAGCCAACCAAGATCATGCATGACTCACTGTGACGCAGTCGAACCTTTTGTCACCACCGAATCTGCGACAGAGCCGAAAACCGTACAGTCCCTCCGGAAGCCGTCTTCACTCTTCTGTGCCGGATCCGGGGAAGTGATCCAGGCTTGGCCACATGACTGGCTACCTTCAGGTTTCGACCACAGTGGACAGCCGTGATGCGGCGATGAATCTTCTCAGATCTGCCGTTCGTGCGAAATTAGCAGCATCGGGCCAAGTCTTCGGGCCTGCGCAGTCTGTTTTCTGGCATGAGGGAGAAATAGGCGAAGGGGAAGAGTGGCAGATCTTCCTGAGGACGACTGTGGAGCGCTACCCGGACTTGGAGGCACATTTGATATCCGAGCATCCGTGGAACAACCCTGAAGTGACCTTCACATCGATTGACGGTGGGTCGGCTCCGTATTCGGAATGGCTGAGCAAGACGACGGCGTAGCCATGCGGTCGAAGAGTTCGGCAACGGATGACAGCGACCTGTGATCCTCAAGTCGCTCAAGAACGGCACTGACGCGCTGGCGTGGACGAATCGACGCGACATCCACGGAGAGGCTCAGCGACTGACTCAGGGCGGCGGATGCGCGTTCGATCTCCCCGGCGTCTAGATACGCTTCCGAAAGCCAAGTCGTATAGAGGGACTTGTCCCGGGCGTGGGTGTCCTCGTATTTCGAGAGGGCATCCTCAAGAACGGCGATGGCCTCAACGGGTTGATTCAGCGCGACCCAGCACCGCCCCGTCATGATCTGAAGTTCGAGCCGGTCAACCCAGAGTGCCCAATCTGGGTTCGGCTCACCACTGCTCTCCTCTAGTGCCCTACCGGCTTCTTCAAGGGCTCTTTCGACCTCAACCTGGTATCTCTGCCCTTCAGACGCGTACGCCCATGCCGCTCGCTCCAGCAGGAGTGCCCTGACCTCAGGGGGAGTCCCTCGCTCCGCCACCCGGCACGAAGCATCCGCTTCCTGAATCCCCGGAGAGCCATAACTTACTTTCTGATGGGCCAGGAACGCCGGCGAATTGGCAAGAAGGGCGGTGTCTCCGGCATCGGTAGCGGCCGACAAGCTTTTCTTGAAAAGCTGCCTCGCCCTCTTGGCCCATCCCGCGTCGAAGGCAGCCCATCCCGCCTGCTGCGCTTGCTCGCTGACCACGCTTAGCAGCGCTCTTCCCGTCTTCTCCGTATAACTGGCCTCGCTGACGAGTGTGCTCGTTCTCTCAAGTTCAGCAGCATAGGGAGGATAGGTTTCGGCACCACCTAGATAGTCGTCGATTCGACGTAATCGCGCAATGCGCTTGCAAAGCGAAACGACAAGCTCATCATTGACGCGTCGCCCCCGAGAGAGAAGGATAGGCCGGTCTCGTTGAAGAAGCCGGTGATGAGCTCGGGTCCTTTGGAGGCCAGCGCCGCGGTTCCCCCGGCCTGCCAGGTGCGATACCAGCGGCCGGCCGACATCGGCGAGACCCGCAGCAACCGCGCCACCTCGGCCTGCGACGTTCCCTGCGCGAACATCTCCGCCGCCTGCAGTCGCACCGCCTCACGTCGCGCTCGGTCTTTGCCGGTCAATTCACCGCCTTCGGGATATCTCATAGCTCCGGCATACCGAACGTGAGGTCATCCAACGGCCATAAATCACCACTGATGATCTAACTCCCGAGCTTCAGCCTCAGTAATGGCACGGCGATCAACTCGTGGCCTGGTCTTGTCATGAGGTGCTCACGGCGTTCTACTCCTCGACTTACATTTCGGAGTAGCCGGCCGACCGGACGCGCGTTGGTGTCTTGCTCCCTGATCGCGTGCAGGGTGTCGGCTGCTCGCTCTACCTCGCCAATCTCCTGGAACCGTAGAGGCCATGATTGATCATCTTTACTTTTAGGATCTTGCTCGTGCGCCCGCGCCCTCGCGATGGGCATGCTCGGTCCTCTGGGTGGCGATGAGCGCGGCCGGCTTCACCGGGTCGTGTTGCCAAGGGGCGCACACGAAGCGGCGGAGTTTCGCGGACCCCAGAAGTGCCGCGTATGGCGGTGAAAGCTAGTGTGGATGTACATAAGTGGTGACTTTTCACATTGTCGCGCTTATGCCAGGAGGTGAGGTGGCGGCCCGGAATGTTAGGTCCGAGGGCCACGCCGAGCAGCCGCAGGCGGAGCAGCTCGGCGTTACGGGGACCTCGGACGAAGGGCAGTGGAGCGCGCAGACGCTGACGCTGGCTCTCCAGCAGGCGACGACGGGACTGGGCGGTCTGGGCGCCCTCGTGCACAGGTGCGATTCCGCTACCGGTTGCCTGCGTCTGGCGGCGGCCAGCGGGCTTCTCCCGGAGGCCGCCGAGGCGTGGGCGGATCTTCGTACCGTGCAGGACGTGGCGCCCACACGCGCCGTGCGGCGTGGTGGCTACGTCTGGGTGGGCGGGGACAGCTTGGGGATCGGGGCAACCGGCACGGCGGCATTGCCCCTCCCGGGTGCCGATGGGCCGGTCGGGGTGTTGTCCGTGCTCACGGCAGGGTCCGCCGAGCCGGATGACGAGCAGCGATCCTTTCTCGGTGCGGTAGCGGCATGGGCCGCTGCGCGCCTGGAAGGCTTGCCCGGCACGGAGCCAGGCGTTACTTCGGCGGCCGGGTCCGAGCGGACGGTCCGGATGGGCGAGCTGACCGTGGCGCTCGCCGAGGCCGTCACCACCCGGGACGTCGTGCAGGCCGTCGCGGACCATGTCCTGCCTCCGTTCCGTGCCGACGGGCTCGTGGTCTGGCTCATCGAAGGCGGCCGGCTGGATGTGGTCGGCGCCGCCGGGTACCCACAGGATTTCCTCAGTCTTGTCGACCGGCTCCCGCTCACCGAAACCCTCCCGGTGACCGATGTGTTAGGGACCGGTACTCCCCGGTTCATCGGATCGGAAACGGAGTATTGCCGGCGCTATCCAACGATGGAGAGTGTGGGGAAGGCGTCACCGAAGAACGCCTGGGCGTTCCTGCCCATGATCGCCTCCGGGCGGTCCATCGGCTCATGTGTGGTGTCGTTCACCCGGGAGCGTGTCTTCAGCGACGAGGAGCGCACCCTGCTGACGGCGTTGAGCGGTCTGGTCGGTCAGGCGCTGGAACGGGCCCGGCTGTACGACGTGGAACACGCCCGCGCACAGGAACTGCAGCGCGGTTTGCTTCCCCGGGAGCTTCCCCGGCTCCCCGTCGCCTGCGCCGCCGCGCGCTACCTGCCCGCGGGCCGGGGCGAGGAGGTGGGCGGCGACTGGTACGACCTGATCCCGCTGTCCGGCGACCGGGTCGCCATGGTGATCGGCGACGTCATGGGACACGGCATCACCGAAGCGGCCACCATGGGTCGCCTGCGCACCGCTGTACGCACCCTCGCCGATCTCGACCTGCCCCCCGACGAACTGCTCGGCCACCTCAACGATCTGGTCAGCGACCTCGGTGACGACTTTTACGCCACCTGCCTGTACGCCGTCTTCGATCCCACCACCCGGACCTGTACGTTCTGCCTGGCCGGCCATCCCCCACCGGTCATCGTCCACCCCGACGGCACCGTGTTGTGCCCCCACCTGGCCGCCGACCCGCCGCTGGGCGCCGCGGAACCGCCCTTCGAGATCCACGAATTGCACCTGCCTGAGGAGAGCCTGCTGGTGCTCTGCACCGACGGCCTGGTCGAATCCGCCACCCGCGACGTCGACAAGGGCCTGGCCCAGCTCCGCCGAATCGTGGCCCAGGCCGTGCCCCGCATTCCCCACCTCTGGTCAGGACGCCAGGGCGACGACGTCGGGCCCCTGGAGGATCTCTGCGACACGGTCGTCTCGGCGCTGCTGCCCGCCCGTGAACAGACCGACGATGACGCCGCCCTGTTCATCGTCCATACCCGCGGTACCGCCGCCGACGATGTCGCCACCTGCAACCTCCCCGACGATCCCAGAGCAGCCGGACAGGCCCGCAAATATGTCCGCGAACAACTGGCCATCTGGGGACTGGACGATCTGACGATCACCACCGAACTTCTGGTCAGCGAGCTCGTCGGCAACGTGATCCGGCACGCAAAGGGCCCCATATGTCTGCGCCTGCTGCGCAGCCGCTCCCTGATCTGCGAGATCTACGACGGCAGTCTCAGCACCCCGCGCATCCGCCACGCCTCCTACACCGACGAAGGCGGCCGGGGCCTGCAGCTGGTGGCCGCCCTCTCCCGGCGCTGGGGCGCCCGCTACCTCCAAGACGGCAAATGCATCTGGACCGAGCAATCCCTCCCCTGCTGACGACAACGCGATAAGGCCCCTCGGGTGAGATGGCCTCTCTTGGTGACTGGGGGCCGAGGCCGAACGAAGGCAAGCAAGATCAAGAGAACGTGTGAAGCGGCTTCTGGCCTGGCGGCCTATCACTTCTTGCCTTCGGCCTGGCGCTGCTCCTTCATCGCCCTGATGGCATCACTCATCGCGTGTGGCGTCGCGCGGGCTTGCTCGCGACCAACACCTGTGCGGGCGTGGAAGTCCTGTCGTCGAGGTGAACGACATTGCGGATCACGTTGAGGGTGTTGTTGATCGCGACGGCGTCGTCCGGCCCGATCGGCGAGACCCTGCTGGTCTGGGATCTCGATGAGGATGAGGGGTTCTCCGACGGCCTGATCCCGCTGGATTTCGAGGGGGAGCAGGTTGAGATCGTTCATCATAAGCTCGATGAGATTTCGATCACCTGGAACACCGTTGATCCGGCTCGGCCCTTGGATTGGGTCGGGCAAGGATTCCGGCTGGCGTGGCGAGAGGACGTGCCAGGCGAACTCGCTGCGTTGAGGGGTCAGCGGCTGCGGCTGGGCCACGGCGTGCCGGTCAGCCACGGCGCAGTGAAACTCCTGATGCGCCGGGCCGGACCGGCCGGGGTCACCGGCCGGCCCAGGTGGCGCCGGTCCACACCCGACCAGATCGCCACCGACCTGGTCGACCGCCAGTTCTCCCAAAGCGCGCCGAATCAGCTATGGGTCACCGATATCACCGGGCACCCCACCCGCGAAGGCAAGGTGTACCGCGCCGTGGTGCTGGATGCCTCCTCGCGCCGCGTGGTCGGCTGGTCCATCGACCCATCTCCCACCGCCGCGTTGGTGACCATGATCGAGGCGTTCTGGTCCCGAATGCAGGTCGAACTCCTCGACCGTCAGCATTGAAACACCCGGATCGAGCTCGCCAACGCCATCTTCGAGTACCTGGAGATCTGACACCACCGCAGACGGCGTCACAGCAGCCTCGCCATGCTGACCCCGACAGAGTTCGAAAACACGACCATCGTGGCATGACAATCCAGAAACGCGACTCCACCGGACCCGGGGCAGACCACCGACTCCACGAAAGCCGGAGTACATCACCCTGGAACGCCATTGCCAATCCTCCTCGCAATTAGGGATCGGGCGTGCGGCGTGGCTTAGGGCTGGCTGAAGGCTTTTGCTTGCTTGATGGACGGGCCCACCCTCTGTGCCAAGATGATCACTGCGTCATCCACTCCGGCGGTTCAGTCGAGGTCGCCTTGCGCCATGTCTCCGCTACCTCCGAAGGGTTCTGCCGATAGAGGTTGCGGAGGAGCATCATTGCCACGCGGACGAGATCGGGGAAATCCCGCTCTAAAGCGATCCGGAAGCCTTTCATAATTAATGCAAGGCCCTCCTCAAGTTGTTCTGATTCACTTGGCAACTGGCCATTGACAACGCAGCCGGCGGCCAAGTCCACCGAGTGGACCTCAGGGTTGGCACGAGCAAGCGTGCGCCTGACGTCCTTCGAACGCCGCCTGCCGGTGACCAGGCTCGCGCTCGACGTGCGGCGGGAGTCTGTCTCCCCTTGCGACAAGCGGCGTAACCAGTTGCCGCAGTGCCCATCACCGTGGCCGCGACCGTCGACGGCCCACGCCGGTGCCGAGATGAACCGTCGATTCGACATGCTCGAATGCCCGGTGAGGAATCCGTCGATCAGCCAGGAAAGTCCACGAATCGAAACCCTTGACAAGGTGTCTCGCATTTATCAAGGCTGTGATCAGATACCAAATCGAAGAGGATTCGAGTTATTCGAATGGTGACGACAGGAATGCCGACGACGAGGAAGTCGTCGAGTACGACCAAGGCGTTCGAGCTGCTGGAGACGGTGGCGTCCGCCGGCACAGCGGGTGCGAGCCTGTACGATCTGGCAGCCGCGCCCCATGTCGCGGTCAGCACGGCCCACCGCTACGCCGCATCCCTGCTTGAGCTCGGCGTCCTGGAGAAGGACGGCGGCGACCGGTACCGGCTCGTCGACATCACGATGACCAAGAAGGACACGATCGACCACCCCGACCGGCCCAGCCGATTCGCGTACGGGGCCACGCAGATCGAAGCCGAGGTCCCTTACACGGTGTTCAAGGACAGCCCGTCTGTGGACATGTCCGTGGCGCTGCACAACCCGACGGACACGGCGAAAAGCTACGAGTACTGGACCTGCACCACGCTTGCACCGGGCGAGGAGTCGACCTGGGGTTCGCCGACGATGGACATCGTCACGAACGTCGACACCTTCCGGTACGACTCGGCCTACCGCTGGATGGCCGACGTCGAGCAGCCGGCTCACCCGCAGACGCCGACCGACCGGTATCTCGTGCTCGACAAGATCAAGAAGATGAGCGAGTGGCGTAGCGACGGCACCGCCTACGGTCAGGATCTGGCCATCACCCCGCAGAACAACTTCTGGGGCGTGGTGAACCAGGAGAACCGTGAAGGCGTCGTCCGCGTCGGGGACAACACCATCACGCCCGGCATGAAGTTCTGGGAGTGGGGACAGAACGGCTCCTTCGACACGAACATATTCCGGCGCGGGTCGTCCGAACGGCCATACATCGAGCTCTGGGCGGGTACGTCCGACAGGTTCTTCTCCCCGGCGGTCCACCAGCCGCACCAGACGGGCTCGTGGACGGAGTCCTTGGCGCCGGCGCTTGGGCTCGCCGACGTCACCAACGCCACCGCCGACGGCGCCGCGCACGTCGGGTTCGCCCACGACGACGAAGGTGTGCCGGTCACGGCCAACGTGTTCACAACCCTCATCGGCCAGGACGTGACGGCCGCCCTGGTCGACGACTCGACCGGAAGCACGCTGACGAGTGCGACTCACGGGTGACGCGTACGTCTCGCACGAACTCTCGGCACCTGTCGAGTCCGGTGCGACCGCGACGCTCGTGCTCACCGATGGTGGCGGGAAGGAGTTACTGCGCGCGAGCGTGACCGACGAGTGAACCGAACCAGCGCACATCGGCACCCGTGACGGGGGCCGCGCCTCACGCGCGGCCCCGAGGCCCGGAGCGGCACGAACGGACGCCTTGCTCAACGGAGAAGGAAGCGCAATGAGAGCAACAACTCGCAATCGCAGACGTCGCTCGGCCGTGGCGGCCCTGAGCGTGGTCACCCTGGGGGCATCTCTGGTCCTCGCCGCGACGTCGGCCGCCGCGGACGGGCCCAGCGCCTCGATCATCTTGGGCGAGGTCAACGAGGAGAACGGTCTCCGCCAGATCGAGCAGGGTGACGGCACGACCGCACCCGTGACGGTTGGCGGGCTGAGCGCACGCGCGACCGTGCAGACCTCGGCACCGGCGGAACACATGTATTTCCAGGTCGACGACGCGATCGCCTTCGATGGCGCGTTCGTCGCGTGCCTGCAGGTCGAGTACTTCGACGAGGGCGGGGCCACATTCCGCGTCCAGTACGACTCGACCAGCAGCGCGTACGGCTCGACGGGTTCGGTGAACCGCACCGGGTCGAACACGTGGAAGACGGCGGGCTTCGAGCTGATGGACGCCCGGTTCGCCAACCGCGAGAACGGCGGCGCCGACTTCCGCGTCGAGGCGGGCACGGCCGGGGTGACCTTGCACAGCGTGAAGTTGACGATCATCCAGAACGACGACGGCGTGACCCCGCCGTGCGCGGCCGCCTCGCCCGAGCCGGAACCCGTCCCCCCGCGCTGGAAGCTCAAGTATGTCGAGCAGTTCGGGAAGCCGATCCGCACTGAGGCCAGCCCGTGGGTGCTCGACGACTACAGCGAGCCGGTCGACGACTTCAACGACGACAACGGCGACCTCTACCGCCTTCAGCTCGGTCCCGAGTTCGACGCGGCGATGGCGACCATGCGGACCTACCGGCAGGAGACCGAGTTCGGCCGGGACGGCTGGCTCACGGCGTCCCTCTCCGCGCGCGAGAGCGGCGGGCGGGTCGACGACAGCTACACCGACACTGCCGAACGTCCGTCGATCGTGACGGAGTCGCTGAAGAACGCGGGCTCCGTCGCCAAGATCACCGTGCCCAACCACACAGGTGGCGCGATCATCCGTAACACCGAGCCGCTGCCGAAGTACTACCGCATCGAGTACGACCTCAAGACGCTCGACTTCGGCGGCTTGCGTGACGGCTCGCTGTTCTACGACGGCAAGTACAACGGGTACGCCCTCGAGGAGTGCAAGACGTTCTACCCCTGGGTCGGCGACCCGAACGACATCGAACCGGCCGACCCCTGCGCCACACGCTCCGTGCGGGAGGACAGCAACGAGGCGTACAACGCGTTCCACTTCATGTCGATCCTGGACTTCCCGGCGATGCCCCGGAACCTGGCGATGTACCACTGGCACCGCAAGGTGCTCATGGACCAGTTCAGCCCGGCCCCGTCCCGGAACACGGACGGCTACGACGTCTGCAACTCGCGGACCGGTGAGAAGTACCCCTGGGACGAGAGCAACCGCACCACGGTGAACATGCTCTACTTCACGGGTTCGCTCGGTCAGTCGCAGACGTTCGTGACGAGCTGCGACCGTCGGCCGGTTTCCGGCGTGCAGAAGTCGGCCGTGGAACTGCAGCCCGAGCTGATGCCCAAGCAGGACTACACGTTCGCCATCGAGCGCACCGAGGCGGGTTACACGCTCGAGGTCAGCGGCAACTTCAAGAACGTCGGCAAACAGACCTACCGGTTCACCCGGGGCTTCATCGACGACGACGCCGGCGTGGTCGGGGCGAACGTCCCGATCTTCCACTACAACGTGGACGCCGAGGAGTACGACGGCCAGTTCAACACGTCGCACACCGCGCGGGGCGAATTTGGCTCCAAGACGTGGGACAACCAGTGGCCGGCCGGCTCGGCCTACCCCGACTACTTCGTCATCGGTGAGCCGTACACGAACGTCGGTGAGGGCCAGGCCCGCATCGACAACATCCGGCTGTACGTGCCGAAGAAGTAGGCACGGGAAGGTCGCGGTCGAACTGACGCAGCCGCGCCCCTGCCGGAAACCCGCTCGGGCACCGCACCGACCAGCGCGATCGTGTCCAGCACGTGGTCATACAGGGAGAAGGTGTTGGACGGCACCGCGTCCAGCCCCGCCCCCGACAGCTCCCGCCACACCTCTTTCGAAAGGACGGCGTCGCCATACTCGCCAGGAGCCACTGTGCGGGCTCCTGGCCCATTCCTCCCCCCACCGGAAACTAAGCCGGGCAGTTGGAAGCACCCACGCGGGCCAGGTCAGCGACCACCAGCCGGTCCCGAGTCGTTCGCCAGAAGACGAGTGGCCCGTCCTGCGTCCACGCACCGATCTTGATCTCACCCCATGGCCCCTCGGCCCTGGTCAACGCGTAGGACCCGAGCAACGCGGTCTGGCGCGTGCAGCGATCGTGAACCTGGGTCACATGTCCGAGGCCCCCGGCTCCCCAGGTCCGCGGAATGAAGTCATCTTCGTCGACGGCCGACACGCCGGTGATCGTCGGGACACCGAGAAGGGCGAGTCGATCACGAATCAACGGTCTCATCAGGAGTGCGTCCCCCGGCAACGTGGTGCGATCGGAACCGTCCACACGCAGCACCGTCGCCCGCGTGACCTTCCACAACTCCTGCCAGTCCTCGCCCACACACCATGCGGGCCCGCAGGCCAGGCGGTGTTGGAGATCATCGATTTCGGTCACCTCGGTCTCCTGGCCTGTGTCGAGATTGACCACGGTCCGCTCGTACTCGTCATACGCCCATGGCCAGGAGCTCACTCGAAGACGCCTCCCCGGAAGCACCTGCTCAGGTTCGCCGCCGCTCAGCGGCACCCGCCAGACGTCGCCGTCATAGCTCCACCAGACAGCGTGCCCACCCGTGATCTGGAAGCCGTGCACATAGGCGTCCTCGGCCTGAACGTTTGACGGCAACCGCACCGCCATACGCATGGGTCCACCTGTTCGCGACATGGTCCACAGCTCGTAGTGACGTTGCCCGCCGGGAGAAGCGCCTGGCGCGTACCCCTTGACGAAGAACGCTACGTGGGACGTTCCGAGAGCCATTTTCTGGACCTCGAAACACCCACCGCACGCTGCCCATTTGGGAGCCCGCGCTATGACGCGCTGCTTCTTGGTCCGTGTGTTGAAACTGATGAATTCCGTACGGTGCTCATGCGTCCTCAAGAGCAGATGGTCACTGTCAAGTGCGCCAACTGGCCATAGCCACGTGCCGTCCTTTCGTTCGGCGGGTACCACGCTGACTGCTTCAGGCCAGACCTCACCGATCGGAGCAAGGTGCGGCGAGGCCGGGAGCTGCGCCGGCCGCTCCGGCACCTCCTCATCGCGGGAGGTCCACGCCACCCCCAACGCGATCGCCAGCAACACGGCCGCACCCACACGCGTCACCGCGACCCGATTCCAAAGACCACTCATCTACCCGCAACCCCCGGCTCCGGCTCCCGACGCCGCAGAATGGCGATGCATGAGGTGAGCAGTAAACCACACACAATCCCCAGAGCCCATTCATGGCAGAAGAACAGCCGCCGAATGGGAAAACCTCTGCTTCTCCGGCGCACCGACATGGCTCCTTTCGTCGGGGCGCGATCCTGTGAAGCGGGGTCGCCGTACTGAACCTGAAAAGCAGGCATTCACGTCCTGCATGTTCCGGTGCTGGACGATCGCGGGATGTAATCGTCCATGGGTGTGGGTCACCGCGGATTGTGGCGGGAATCAGGCAGGCGTGGGATCGGGCAGGCGTGGGATCGGGCGGCATCCAGGCGCGGCCGGAATGATCGAGGTCAAACGCTGAAGGCGGCGCGTGGCCTCGGACTGCCGAAACCGCCGCCCGGCCTGGCCGCGTGGCGTCAGGCCGGTCGTGCGGTGTTGCCCGCGGTGGCCCGGCCGGTGGTGACACTGTGCTCGGCGCACACCCGGCACATGCTGGACTTCCTGACGCCGCAGCCCGCTGCCGGCTCGATGTCGTTCGAGGATGAACTCCACGCGGCGCTCGACGACCCATCCGTGCCGGTGCAGCAGGACATGGCCGCGTTCGCCAGCGTACTGGAGAGCGTTCCGGTGGTCGTCGACACGCTGCACCATCCCGACCGCGGTCGGCGAATGTTGAGACACGCTTTCACGGCGTTCCACCGAGCGGTGCTGGCCGCCGGTTGGCCACGGCTGCACGCCCAACTGGCGGCGGACTTGACCTATCGCGCACGGCTCGCGGCGCAGTCCCGGAATCACACCGGGTTCCCTCTTACGACTCCCGACACCAACACAACGCCGGGAGAACCAACCGCGCCACGAGCATATGCCAGACACGCCCCCCTCCAGCAGACCGGCCGGGCGGCAAAGGGACCTGCCCAGTCCACGGACGCGGACGACGCTCCCTCACGACTTCGCAGGGACGCATTCCAGTGATCCGGAAGTCGCGTTCACCCTTCCACACCGGATTCGGAAAGGCGATCCAGGCCTGGCCGCATGACCGGCCACCTTCGGCGTCTTGCCGCCATTCTCGGGTTCTGACATTTTGTTCGTCGTGTCCACCGACCTACCGGACGAAACACCGAGCGCGTTCCGGGAACCTCCGCGGCCCCTCCCGCCCTTTCCGTCAGTTCCCGTCCAGTCGCGCCGAGCGGCCGGTCGCGTGTCCCGGACCGGCGGCTACATCCTTGCCTCGGTCGTCCACCTTCTGGCACCGGTCTTCCTGGTCACCGGCGTGTACCTGGTCACCCGCCTGACGATGGTCGGCATCCTGTTCGGCCTCGTGGCCCTGGACCTCGCCTGGCTGCTGCGTCCCCGCCCCGCCCCCTTCCCCGCCACGGCCATACCCCTCACCCGCTCGGATGCTCCCCACCTGTACGCCCTCGTCGACCGCATCGGCGAGGAGTTGCGGGCTCCCCGAGCGGACCTGATCGCCATCAGCGGTGCGGTCAACGCCTCGTTCCGTACCTACGGCTGGCGACGCAGCCGTCTGGTGGAGATCGGTTACCCGCTCTGGCTGATCCTCACCCCGCAGGAACGTGTCGCCCTCCTGGCCCACGAAATGGCCCATTCCAGGAACGGCGACGCCAGACACGGTCTCGTCGTCGGCAGTGCCCTGTACTCGCTCCACGAATTTCGCATCGTCACCGGCTTCGGGTGGCAACCCGGTGACGGCGTGTCCGCTCTCATCACCCAGTGCCTCCTCGCGATCCTGGGCGTTCCCGTCCGCGTCTTGATCTTCCTAATGGAACTCCTGCTGAACCGCTCTTCTCAACACGCCGAATACCGTGCCGACGAGATGCAGGCCCAGGTCGCCGGCTCCGCGGCCGCTGCCTCGCTTCTGGACGTCTTGATCACCCGGACGCAGCCGGTCGGCGGCTTCCTCGCATCCAGCGCGGTGGCCGTCGGAACCGGGAACCTGTGGACGGCTCTCCGGTCCCATGTGAACGCCGTTGCCGAAACCGAGCTCGAACGACACCGCGAGTTCGCCCGCGTCGAGAAGACAGGGGCCGACACGACCCATCCGCCGACGTACCTGCGCATGCAACGCGTGCTGGCACTGCCGTACCTGGCACCCAGGGTGTCAGCCGCAAGCTCGGAGCAGATCGAGGCGGAACTCGACAAGGCCGCTGGGCGCGTGGCGCGGCGTCTGAGGGAGGATGCCCAGTCCGCCCGCTATCGGTAGGCCTGACGGATGGGAATCCACCGACCGTCGTCACGCGACCCCGAAGGTGGTGTCCGGCTTCACCTCCACAGCGCGCCCCCTCGTCGACGGCGAGACAGAGGCGGCGTCGGAAATTCCCGGCGGGGATCGCAACACCATTCACGTTCTGCTTCGCGCTCGGCGGACCGCGCCGCACTCGTGCCGACTAGATGATCCTCGGCCTGCTCGCCCCTGCCGAAGAGAGCACGCTCACCTTCTCCGAGTGGCGCTGCGCCGGCAGCGGCCACCGACACGGCGAACCCTTCCGGGCCGAGGTGGCTGGGCAACGCGTCGTGACTGCCCGCGAGATCGCCAAAGAACGTACTCATCGTGAAATGGAGTGATCTTATAAGGATGCGTTCCAGCCGCCTGAAAGCGTCTTCACTCTTCTGTGCCGGATCCGGGGAGTGATCTAGGCTTAGCCGCATGACTGACCACCTTCAGGTTTCCACCACAGTGGACAGCCGGGATGCGACGATGAATCTTCTCAGATCTGCCGTCCGTGCGGTTCCCGGAGAAACGTAGATCACTTTCCGTCAGGCCAGGAACGCAGCGAATTTACAAGCAGGGCGATCCCTCCGGCATCCATGGCGGCCGACGGACTTTTCTTGGAAAGCTGCCCTCACCTCCTGATACACCTCGCGTCGAAGGCAGCCCGTGAACGGCTCAGCCCACCTCCGGCGCAACGTCAATAATGCGCACCGAATGAACCTTTGGATTCTTTGTCAACGACTTGATCACTCCCGGGTAGTTCATAATGGTGAACCCGTACACACGACCTTTGCCGGCATAGTCGCGAAGCTCCGCCAGGTCGAGCCCAAGCTCATCCAGTACAGGTTCGTCCTCCGGCCGAAGCAGAGACACCCAGCGTTGAAATTCACGAACCCTCGACACGCTTTTTTGCCCTGCATATATGTCGAACCCACCGATCACACCCGGGTAGGGAAACGACCAGCCAATAGGTTTTCCTCCTTTCCCTGACGAGAGAATGACAACCTCACCAATTCCAATGTCGTGCACTTTTCTGGCCTCTTCCTCGCTCAGCGGCTCCCGTAACTCAACCAGGGCATGAACGATATGCTTCAGTGGGCGCAACCCCTTGACAAGGTCGATCGTCTGACGATTTTCGGTGCCCGGGTCCCCACCGCCGAAGAAATTGAGAAGTTCCGTCAAGTACCACGATCCGGGGTGCGGTGTGCGGATTTCTCCCGATGGTTCCTGTCGAAACTCGATATCCATTCCAGGAAAATCGGAAGGCCAACCGCTCACAACTCGAGGACCCACCTTCACCATCAGGGAACCACTGAACGACGGCGGCTTGTTATCAGGTGGCGAGTCGCGCCTGCACTCATCAGCAGGCGTCAATTTGTATTCCATACGGCAGTCAGGGTTCGCAACAGAAAAACCCATCAATACGACACGACTGAAGTGCACACAGTCCATTGCCTCGATATCGGACCCCGGCGACTTCTCTCCTGCTGTGCAGGACGCCACAAGCAGCATCGCGCAGGCGGCGATTCCAGCAATTACCAGTCTTTTCAAGGCCATCCCCACCCCAATCATCGACCAATCATCTTGATCGACCCTTCAGTACGTGGTCCACACCTCCATATCTTCTACGGGCTAATGTCACGATTTCGTGACCTATCCCAGTCGTGAGATCACCATCCACCCACAGTTCTCTGCAGGGCGGTCATTTTCTCGTCGAGCAGACTCCGCCATGCTGGACCGGATGTCCGACGACACGGCGAACCCTTCCGGGCCGAGGTGGCTCGGCATCGCATCACCACCGCTCACAGGATTACGAAAGAACGGGCGGCGCCATGAGACCCGTGGTCATGTGGCAGGACCGCGAGGCAGTGGTCGGTGGAAGCACTGGTGTCCGGCACGGCGGTCGGATCAAGGAAAGTGGTCAGGATCGGCCGGGTTGTGAGGCCGGGCTCTGCGGTCAGGACGATCACCAGCGTGGTATCTCCGACGGGAGCCGGCCGTATCGAGAGCCGCATCCCCCCGGTGCACCTCCCGCTCTGCTCGGGCCGCCTAACGTGGCGGACCTGGTGGAACGGGGCCGCGATACGGTTCGGCGGCCAGCCGGCCATGTCCTGGAGTTCGACCCGGGCGGGAAGAGTTCGCAATCGTTTCGTCACCCAGTGGATCACCGAACCAGGCCGTCCAGGTTTACAGTGCGTCCAGTCAAGGGGGTGCGATGAAATTCGGGATATTAGGTCCGCTGACGGTGTGGCGAGAGGGTGAGCAGCTCGATCTCGGCACACCCAAGGCGCGGGTGCTGCTGGCGGTTCTGCTGTGCCAAGCGGGTAATCCCGTTTCGGAGGATCAACTGGCTGTGGCGCTGTGGGGGAACACCCCTCCGAAGAGCGCCATCAAGAACATGCAGACCTACGTCCACCGGCTCCGGCGGCACCTGGGGGACCCGGCTCGCGTCGTGCGGCACGGCTCCGGCTATCTGGTGCTGGTGGTCCGGGACGAGCTGGATGCGGCGAGGTTCGAGAACCTCGCCGGCTCAGGGCAGGAGGTGGAGGCCGCCGGTGAGCCGGAGGAGGCGACCCACCACCTGCACGAGGCGCTGAGTCTCTGGCGCGGGCCCGCGTTCGTCGGCATGACCGATGTCCCGGTGCTGGCCGCGGAGGCCGCGCGGCTGGACGAGGTCCGCCTGTCGGTCCTGCAGTCGCGGATCACCCTGGACCTGAGGCTGGGACGCCACGCCGGGCTGCTGGGCGAGCTGACCGCGCTCACCAACGAGTACCCACTGCGGGAGCGGCTGCGCGCGCAGCTGATGCTGGCGCTGTACCGCTGTGGCCGGCGGGCGGACGCGCTCGCCGAATACACGCGTGCCCGCAAGACCCTGATCGAGGAGACCGGTCTGGACCCGGCCGAAGAGCTGCACGACATGCATCGGAGAATCCTCACCCAGGACCCCTCACTCGACCTCGTTCCTCGCCTCATGACGACGATCACGGGCTCCCCTGCGGGGCCGGGCCCGTACAGGCCGGCCTACCGTGACACTGCCGCGGGCCTGTCGGACGAACCGGGCATCGAGCCGGGCGGGGACACGCGTACCCTGTCCGCCGACCGTCCCGTCCGTGCCACGGCCCCGATGCCCGAACCTCAAGCGGCCCCCACTCCGGCCCCCGCCGAGTTGCCGCCGGACATCGCGGATTTCACGGGCAGGGACGGCGAGGTGACAGACCTCACCGAGGTCCTCACCAAGCCGCGGCCGGGCACCGTCGCCATGGCCAGCATCGCGGGCCTGGGGGGCCTGGGCAAGACCACGCTCGCCGTGCACGTCGCGCACCGGATCGCGGGCCGCTTTCCCGACGGCCAGCTCTACGCGGACCTGCGCGGCGCCTCCGCCGACCCTGCCCGCCCGGAGGACGTGCTCAGCCGGTTCCTGTTCGCACTGGGCATCAGCGCCACCGGCATACCCGAATCGCTGGAGGAACGCGTGGCGTTCTACCGGAGCTGCCTGGCCGGACGCAGAATTCTCGTCCTGCTCGACAACGTCGCCGGAGAGGAGCAGGTGCGGCCGCTCCTGCCCGGGGCCCCCGGCACGGCCGTGCTCCTCACCGGACGTGTCCGGCTGGTCGGTCTCGAGGGCACGAGCCTGCTGGAACTCGACGTCCTGCCGTCGGCCCAGGCCATGGACCTGCTGAGAAGGATCATCGGCGACGAACGCGTCCAGGACGACCCGGACGCGGCTCTGGAGATCATCCGGCTGTGCGGCCGGGTCCCGCTGGCCGTCCGCATCTCGGCGGCCAGGCTCCTCGGCAGAAGGCAGTGGAGTCTCTCCCACCTCGCCGGCGTCCTCGGGGAGGAACGGCACCGGCTGGACGAACTCGTGGCGGGCGACCTCGACATCCGCGCGGGATTCGAGATGAGCTACCGGACGCTTCCCCCGGGTGCGCAGCGGGCCTTCCGGCTGGCCGGACTGCTCGACGCGCCCGATTTCGCCCCCTGGGCGGTGGCGGCCCTCCTGGACGTGCCGGTACGGCAGGCGGAACACGAGATCGAAACCCTGATCGACGCTCATCTGCTGAACCTCACCGGGACGGACGAGACGGGCGGGCTCAGGTATCGGTTCCACGACCTGATCCGGTTGTACGCGCGTGAGCGGGCGCAACGCGAGGACCCCGAACCCGAGCGCCGGGCCGCGCTCGAGCGGGCCCTGGGAGCGTGGCTGGCGCTGGCGGAGGTCGCGGCGGAGCGCGTCCCGGGCCCCTGCCACGCACTCATGCACAGCCGTGCGCCGCGCTGGCGGCTGCCTGCGGCGGTTGCCGGCCCGCTGCTGGCCGATCCGATGGCCTGGTTCGGCGCGGAGCACGCCGCGCTGATGGCGGGGGTCGCCCAAGCCTGCGAGGCTCGCCTGACCCAACTCGCATGGGATCTCGCGGGGTCCACCGAGACGTACCTCAACGTGCGTGGCTTGTATGACGGCTGGCAGCGCATGCACGAGCAGGCGCTCGCGCTCTGCCGGGAGGCCGGCGACAAGCGCGGCGAGGCCGTGCTGATGCGCGGCCTCCTGGAGGTCACCACCTGGAGCTCACCGGCGGGCCCCGGACCGGCGATGACACGGATGCGGACCGGTGCTTCGCAGCTCCTCGACCTGTTCACCATGCTGGACGATCCGGTCGGAACGGCCGACGCCCTGGCGACCCTGGCCTGGAGCATGACGGCCGACGGGAACGGTGGTGCACAAGCGCTCGCCCTGGCGGAGCGCGCTCTGCGGACGGCCGCCGACGCGAACTACCTCGGCGGCCAGGCGCGGGCCTATCACGTGATGGCGATCATCCACGGCGAGGACGACCCTCAAGGGGCGCTCAAGGTCCTGGAGCAGGCGACGAAGGTCGCCGAGGCGCTCGGCAACGCTCACTACACCACGACGATCACCCAGTTCCTCGGTGCGGCGAAATCGTTCTGCGGTGACATCACGGGCGGCCGGGAACTGCTGGAGAGCTCCTTGGGAATGGCACGGCGGTTGAACTACCGCTATCTGGAGACGTTCTCGCTGCTCTACCTCTCGAAGCTGTTCGCCGCGGTCGGGGACGAGCGGGCCAGGGCGACCGCCGAACTGACGCTGGCCCACAGCGAGGACGGCAACTTCGGCCATTATCTCGCCGACGCGCTCAGCGTGCTCGGGCAGTTGAACCTGGCCGAAGGAGACCTGCCCGCCGCCGTCGCCACCCTCGAACGCTCGGTCCGGGTGTGGCGAACCCGCGGCTCGATCCCCTACCTGGCGCGGACGCTCCGCGCCCTCGGCGACGCCCACGCCGCCGCCGGCGACCACCGCACGGCCAGAGCCGTCTGGGAGGAGGCCCGTGAACTGTTCCGCGGGATCTCGCACGAGAACGGCGTGAGAACGCTGGACTCCCGGCTCGGGTGAAGGGCGGCCAGGCTCTCGGCGACACTCGCCGTGGGCGACCGCCATCAGACGGCCGGCGGTCGCAGAGAGCCGGGTGCCGCCTGCCGAGGATCAGTATCCGACGATGTCCGCGCCCTCTTCGGGGCCGTCACACTCCATCGCGGGCAGGGCGGGGACCCGGGGTTTCGAACCGGCGGTGACGTCGAGCTCAAGTGACCAGGCGTATTCCGCGCGTATTCCACAGTGCTACCGACGGGTGCAACGATCACTCCAACGAACTCCGGCCCGTCAGAGTGATTCGAGCATGACGAATCCTCGTTAGAGGCCATATTTCGCCCTTTAATACCAGGCGCCCCGGAGGGCTGATCTCCGTCCGAGAAGGAGGAACGATGAACCCGCTCAAAACGGTCACCGTCGGCGTCGCTGTCGCGGTGGCGAGCGTCATCCTCGCACAGCCGGCCTTGGCGGCGAGCTTTCAACGGGATGTCGGAGACGGAATCGTCCGCTACGCCGACCCCACCAACGAGTTGTGCGTCCGGGCGGATGACACCACAGGAACGGCCTGGGTGGAGGTGACCCTGACCCGCCCGGGTGTGATCGGAAGACCCATCGTCATCAGAGACGACAACATCCGGCACCCGGGCGCCACCTGTGCGGTACTCACCGCCTTCGAGGACGTCACCTACCGGGCCGATTACGAGAGCTACTGGAGCGGGCGGGGCACCGTCCTGCGCGGGACGTTCCAATTCGGGATCTGACGCTCGGACAGGGCCCTCCACGCCGTCAATTGCAGTTCTCATCTCGATTCACCAGGAGGCGACATCTCGCCCGTCCTCCGATCGCGAAGGGTTTTCCATGAACAAATGCATGAGGGTCGCCCTCGTGGCAACGATCGCCGCGGGATCCCTGCTCGTCGGAGCACTGCCGGCACAGGCCGCCAACCGTGACAACTGCCGCGGGCAGGTCTCCGGCATCTCCACGAGCGGCTCTGCCGTCGTCGCCTCGTACGTCGTCGTATGCGACCGGGTCCAGAACCGCATCATCGTCTCGGCGGACGTCAACCGCCACAACAACCCGATGAGAACCGCGCGCAAGACGAAGGTCTGTAACAACGCCACCAGGTGTAGCGTCCATCCACGGATCTCCAATCCCTCCGGCAGGCAGTTGTTCTCCGGAGCGGTCTTCGCCGCGATCGCCGCGCGAGGTAGCTACATAGCAGGATGTGGGTATGTGGAAGGGGTGCTGGACGGGGGCCTGGCCCTGGACGCGATCATGACCTGCAGAGCCTCGGACGAGTTTCACTGACCGGCCCACTCATTGACGTCGCGCTGAGGGGCCGCGACGTGTTGTGCCGTCCAAGGCCGGTAAGTCGGGGTGGCGGATCCTGCGTCGCCGGCCGGTCGCCGCACGACCGCTGGTCGTGGTGTTCTTCTACATGCCGCCGAAGATGGCGCTCCCCCGCACGTGCGACCCCACCTCGGCGTGGTCGTGTTCGGCCTGGGCGGCCTGGTGTGGGCGCCGTTCACGCCTTTGCCCACGGCTTCCTGCAGTCGTGTGTCGAGCCGGAGGAGCAGCAGGTCGTCACGCTCTGGACGACCGGCTCGACGCCGGCCGGGAGCACCGGAGAGCCGGTGCTCTCCGGTGCTCCCGATCATGCCGCTCCCGATCGCGACTCTCGCCGTACTCGGAAAAGGTCAGGCTGAGGAGTGAGCTCAGCGCTTCGCGATGTTGTACTGGATGGTGTACTGCCGCGCTCCGCAGCAGCCGGGGTGACTCGGGTTGGGAGTCCGGATCCAGAGCTGCCCGAGGTTGCTGCCGCTGCGTGCTCTGACCGTCCGCATGACCGAATATGCCTTGGAACCGCCATCGCAGATCTTGCCGTATCTACCCCGCTGGGCCTCCCAGTCGTTCGCGTTGGCGAAGTAAAGGTCCGGAAAGATGCATCCGCCCCTGGGGAAGCCGTTCTCGCGGATCACGATGGACCGCAGCTGCGCGGACTTGGAGGACTTGTAGGCCCAGGTGGTGGTCACCTTGATCGGGTACTGCCGGCCACGGTGGTCCTTGATCGCGACATGGGTGATCACGGACTGGATCGGCTTGACTCGCTTGACGTAGCTGATTCTTTGGTCGGGCGCGGCGTGCGCAGCGGGCGCCGCGAACAGCCCGGCTCCGAGGGTGGCGGTGAGAGCCACTCCGATCGTGGGAAGCCGGAGTCGCGTGAGGGGTCGCACTGGTTCTCCTTCATCATGCAAGGCATTCATGGACAGACGATCATCTGACCGGTCGGAAGATACTTTTGAGGAGCGCGGTCAAGCCGAAGAGTGAGCGTCGAGCCGGGTGAAGGTGGAGCCGGCCGGCTGCGCGGGTGCCGAGCATGTGGCCCCCACACATCCGCGTCTCGGTGCTGCCCCTATAACGACGCCAGTCGAAACACCGAGAACGGACACAACGCCTACATCCCCTTCCGCTTGCCGGTCATTAAAATTACTTTCCTTCCAGGCGTTTCTCGAGTTTTGCGCCGACCAAAACCCTATACGACCTCGATATATTCAGAGAATACGGCCGGCATACGGGCGCTGGATTCCGCCGGGTCCTGCGCACCAGGTAATGACGGCGCGGACATGGCCGGGATCGCGCCTGGATCAACGAGTGGTGGGCCACTTCAGGAACCACACTCGGACGAGGGTAACGCCAGCCAAGATTAAAGTGTTTTATACGAGTGGTTCCGAGTTGAGGACGACCGCCACTCAGGATGAAAAACACTCCCGGTACGACGGGCCGAGCCGGCACGCAGGACTCTGTCAGAGATGTGCTTTCCGCGTGGCCTGCCGTGGCCGGTGATGCTCTTTTCTTGTCTGAGACTGTTCACATGGTGGCGTTGGCGCGCGGCCAGCGACCGCCCGACGCGCGGCGGGCCGCAGAGCGGACCACCTTTGACCATGTGATGAGAATCCTCGCGATCGACCCCTGACGACTCCCGCCACACCCCCTGCCGCAACCCTGCGGCCGTCTCCTGCAAGCCGACGGCATCGACCCGCCCGACCCAGTAATCCTCCGTCGCCCGCTTCAACTCGTGACGACTCCCGACGCGGGGACGATCGCCTGGCATCTCGCCCTTGAGAGTGGAAAAGAACGATTCGGCCAGTGCGTCGTCCCAGCACTGTCCGGCGCGGTGAGCTTCCCTCCGCAGGACGGACACCTCGGGCACATATCATGGGATGACTCCCGATGGCCATGGCGCGCCCGCGGATGAATGAAGACGAAGGAAGTAACCGACGTAGGCACACACCTCGTGGTCACCGTCCTGGCTCCCGGCCTTCCTGCTGATGAAAGTTACACCGAAATCCTGAGAGAGTCGTCGGCCATCCTGGAAACCGGGATCAGAGGTTACGCGGCGTTCACAATTGTTCTTGACGTAAGACATAGGACGTCATACGTTGCACGAGCGCTATTCATGGGATGTCTCTCAGACAAACCACATGATGTGCTTGCCTTCGGAAGCACTTTTTGACCGAGTGCTCTACCGCAGGGTGTCCCGTCGAATGGCGGCTGTATCGCGGCGGTGGACCAGCCGTGGCGGCACAGGCGGCACCCGGCCGCAACGATCACTCCAATCTCGTCACCGGGAGTTTCGATGAACATGCCGATGAATCGTCGACGCTTCATCGCCACCACGGTGGCGACCGCAGGCGCTGCCACGCTGCCTTCGGCGATCTTCGCTGACCGGGCGGCCGCCGCCGTGCCACCGCAGCTGACGCTGCCGCAACGCGGCATCTACGACACGGCAGCCGCGGCGAATTGGGCCGATGCCTTCCTGACCGGCAACGGTGAGTACGGGGCCATGCTCTACGGCGCGCCCACCCTGGAAAAGGTGATCTTCACGCATCATCGGTTCGTTTTGCCCAACGGCACCCGTAACGTAACTCCGCCGGTGCTGTCGGGCCGGTTGGCGGGGGTCAGGGACAAGGCGCTCGCCGGTGACTTCAACGGTGCCACCGGCGACTTCACCTCCGGCTGGTCGCTGCGCTGGACTCAGACCTTCCATCCAGGCTATGAGCTGCAGATCAACACCCCGGGGATGACGACGGCCAGCGATTACGCCCGGATCACCGATTTCAGGACCGGTGAGGTCACCTCGACGTGGACCGACGGTTACGGCGCGTGGACCCGGCGGGCTTTCGCCTCCCGAGCCGACCGGGTGATCGTCCACGAACTCACTCCCGCGCCGGGCCGGACGATCGACACCACGCTCAGCGTCAACACGGCCCTGAGCGGTGTGCCGGGGTCCGTCGGTTTCACCACTTTGGCCACGGTCGGCAACGGTGACGGCTACCTGAACCTGCGGGGCAGATACCCCGCCGGGCAGGGGGCGTTCGGCTATGAGGGCGTCACCCGGGTAGTCGCGACCGGCGGTTCGATACGGGTGAGCGGGTCGGCCATTGTTGTGGCCGCGGCGACCAAACTCGTGCTGCTGACCAAACTCGATCGCTATGAGTCGTCCACGGCGTGGGACGCGAAACCGTTGCACACGGCGCTGGCCGTGCTGAGCGCCGACTACGCGACGTCGCTCACGCGGCATACCGCCCTGCACACCGAGCTGTACGACCGTTCACGCCTCGACCTGAACGTCAGCGCCGCCGATCGGCAATTGTCGACCAGTGAGCTGATCGCGCGGCAAAACTCCAACCGCAATGTCATCGACCTCGCGTTACTGGAGCGGATGTACGACTCCGGCCGTTACCTGTTCCTCAGTTCCAGCGGCGTCCTGCCGCCGCGGCTGACCGGCCTGTGGACGGGCGCCTGGGACGCGGCGTGGGCCGGCGACTTCACCACGGACGCCAACGTCAACTTCCAGGTCGCCGGCGGCAACATCCTGTCCCTCACCGAAGCCATGGACGGCTACTTCAACCTGATCCTCGGCCAGATCAACGACTGGCGCACCAACGCCAGAAACCTCTACGGCACTCGCGGCCTGCTCGCTCCCTCCCGGACCGACGGCGAGTACGGCAAGATGCTGCATTTCGACGGCGGGTTTCCCGGCCACACCTGGATCGGCGGCGCCGACTGGCTGCTCTATCCGCTGCTCGAGTACTACCAGGTCACCGGTGACGCCACCTTCTACCGCACCAAGCTCGCTCCGGTCCTGATCGAGCTCGCGTTGTTCTACGAGGACTTTCTCACCCGCACCGACGCCAACGGCAAGGTCATCTTCGTGCCGTGCTTCTCCATGGAGAACAGCCCCGGCAACACGGGCAGGCAGCTGTCGATCAATGCGACCGGCGAGATCGCCGCAGGCAAGCATGCGCTGCAGGCCGCCGTCGACGCCGCGAACTTCCTCGGCACCGAGCAGGGCTCAGGCCAAGGCGTGCAACGCTGGACCGCCTTGCTGACCAAAATGCCCGATTATCGAATCAACGGCGACGGGGCGCTCGCGGAATGGTCGTGGCCCAGCCTGACCGACCGGTACAACCACCGTCACGCACAGCACATGTACCCACTCTGGCCGCTGCACGAGATCAACCCCGAGGACAAGCCCGACCTGATCCGCTACGCGAGCCGCGCACTGGATCTGCGAGGAGACGAGGCAGGAGAGGCCCACGGCGCCATCCACCGCAGCCTCGCCCGAGCCCGGCTCAAGGACGGCGCCGGCGTGTACGGCAACCTGCGGAAGATCCTGGGCAACAACATGATCTTCCGGTCGCTGATGACCTCGCACAACCCGAACCTGGCGATCTACAACGCCGATGCCGCCAATTCGCTGCCCGCGATCCTCGCCGAGGCATTGATCTACACGAGGCCCGGCATCCTGGAGTTGCTGCCCGCGCTGCCCGACCAGTTCGCCAAGGGCACGATCAACGGCGTGCGCGGCCGCAACCGCATCCGGATCGAGTCGCTCACCTGGGACATCAGCGCCCGGACCGTCACCGCCAGCGTCATCTCCGACATCGCCCAGACCGTAACGCTCATTTGCCGGCGCGGGATCGTTTCCGTCACCACCAGCGCGGGCGTCGCCACCTCGCCGTTGGGCAGCCACGCCCGCCAGGTGTCACTCACCGCAGGTACGACGACCCAGATCACCGTCGGCCTGGGGGCCGGCGGCCCGTCCACCGGCGTCGTCCGCCTGGTCAACCGCAACAGCGGCAAGGTGCTGGACGTCTCCGGCGGCTCCACCGCCGACGGCGCCGCCATAGTCCAGTGGCCCTGGAGCGGCGGGACCAACCAGCGCTGGCAGATGTCGCAGAACTCCGACGGCTCGTTCCGGCTGTCCGGTGTCGGCAGCGGCAAGGTCCTCAGCAGCCCGAACGCCAACCAGGGCACCGCCCTCGTTCAGACGACCGACAACAACGGCGCGAACCAGCGGTGGAAACTCGTCCCCGCGGCCACAAGCGGCTACTACCGACTGATCAACATCGGCAACGGATTGTGCGCGGACGTCGAAGCGGGCTCCACAGCCGACGGCGCCCGAGTCATCCAATGGGCCACCAACAGCGGCGCCAACCAGGAATGGCAGGTCGTCGCCGTATGACGCCGGGGATCCAGCCGCGTTCCGTCGCACTACCCCGCTAGAGACTTCGAAGGCTGAAGTTACAGGGGTTTAGTGGCGAGGCCTGTCTGGCGATGAAGCCGCTGATCAGCCGAGGTCGGTACTGTATCTTCTTCAGCCGGATCTTGATCAACCGGGTGAGTTCGTTCAGGGTCTCCTCGGCCAGGTTGGCCAAGGAGTGTTTCAGGTGGGCCCGGACGGCCTCGACCGGGTTGAGTTCGGGGGCGTAGGAGGGCAGCTGGATGACCGTCAGCTGAGCTTCCCCCAACGCCGCCACATCCCCGCTCATCGGCACACCTCTCCTCTTTGGCAGGCGACGTCCCCCAGTGATGCGACCGTCACATCCCGTCGATGAACAATCGGACCCCCAGGCTCCGCAGGCACCGCCGATTCACCGGTTGCGCCCCTTTAGCGAACAGCTCACCACGCGCATCACCCGGGACTAATCAGCAAAGCTTCACCATTGCCTGCCAGTGGCAATGCTCGACGAAGGAGGGCCGCGGCACTTTGTCGTTGAGCTAGTGGTGGTTGGTGTCGAACCACTTGGTCATCTCCAGCGGCGCCGCCCCCGCCAGCGCGATCGCGTCCAGCACGTGGTCGTACAGGGAGAAGGTGTTGGACGGCACCGCGCCCAGCCCCGCCCCCTGACGGCTTCCGCCACACCCCTTGCCGCAGACCGGCGGCTGTCTCCCCAGACCGGCGGCATCGACCCGCCCGGCCCGGTGATCCTCCGTCGCCCGCTTCGACCCGCGACGGCCCCGATACGGGGATGGCCCAAAACGGTCGTGGTGACCTGACTCAAGCCCAGCCCTTCCCTCGGCTCATGCCATGCCGACCCACGACCACGCGGAGGAACACCCGGGAAGGACACATCCCAGGCCCTCCCACGAAACCAGGGATCACCGCACGCCGGACGGCGCACGGACGGCCGGCAGGTCTTCGGGCTCACGGGCACCGCGCTCACTCCTACTGACCGTCGCTTCCCAGATGCCACGCACCCAGGGCCTACCGGTGCTCCCACTTGCGTGTCTCCGGATTCCACCGAAGCGCACCAGGAGGGCCGCTGAGGTCTACATCACGCAGCGCGGCCAACGCTTCGTCCGTCGCGTCGGTACGCATGTGCAGGCGCAGGTGAGAGCCGGGATCATTGACCACGATCAACGTGCTCTCAGCAGGTTCGCCGTTCCTGGCAAGCTTGCGGGCCAGCTTGCGCAGCTTGCCACGGACCCCGTCGTAGGCGCCGTCAGCCAGTCGGCCGATCAGTGCCTCCACGAACGGGACCAGTGCACAGGTCGTCACGACAGTGGCGACGGTCGTCACCCACTCCTGTTCCTCGGGGCCCTCGAATCTGCGCCGCCGGATCCTGTCCCGCATCTCGGCGGCCTCACCAGGCTCACCATGACGTTCGAGGAACGCGGCGAAGCGCTCGCTGTCGCCCTCGCCCTCGAGCGTCGACCTGGCCTCGGCCACGCGGCCCTGCCGCTCGAGAAACTCGACCAGCGGCCTGATGAATCGGGCCTCACGATAGAGCCGCTCAGCTCCCGCCAGGTCGCCGTCGCGCTCCCGCACCCCGCCGAAATACGCCGCCGCCGCCCCTGATCCGAGGTCGAACGCGTCACGCATCCACCGGTCGGCCGCCTCCCGCGAACCCTCCTCCGACAGCGTCATGGCAAGCTCATAGAGCTCATGGCCTGGATCATCGGCCTGCAGGCATACCTCCCACGCCTCGTCGTCGGCGCCGCGCCGCGCCAGGAGAAGTGCGAGCTTCGGACTCAGCGACCAGTCGAAGCCGCTTTCCGTGGCACGGCGCAGCCAGTGCTCCGCCTCAGCCCACCGCTCCTGCTCGTAGTAGCCGAGCGCAAGCAGTGAGAACGCGGTGCGGTCACCGGCCTCCGCGGCACGGAGATAGAGCCGCTCCTGCTCGGCGGGATCGTGACGGCCCTGCCACGCACCGAGCATGCGCATGGCGTCGGTGGAACCGGCCTCCACCGCCCGCCGCACCCACGCGGCGCCCTCTTCGGCTCGCGGACCGTGGCGCAGCGCGAGCCACAGGTCGATCATCGCCTTCGGGTCGTCGGCTTCGGCCTGTACGCGCAATGTCTCCTCATCGGCTGACCCCATGAGACCATCATTGTCGCGAATCGCTCGTCGCGGGTGGGCTTTGTGACGCGCCCGCCGACCGCGCCGGGGTAGACGCGCGCGAACGCCCGGCGGCCCGGACGGCTCTCGAATCCCACATACGCGCCCTCGACACGCAAGGCGAGGCCGCGCCAGGCCGCGTCGAGTGCCTCGGCGCCCCCGGGCGGAACATGTTGCCGATGAGAAGGGCACCGTGGCGCCGGTGCGTGAAGGCGGTGGCGTCGGGCGGCACGTCGCTCACCGCTCCGCCCATGGAGCGCAGCTGGATCAGGGGGCGGTGCGGCCCCGCCGCGGCCCGCGTGATCGCCGCCCCGTCCTCGTCGGTCACGGTGGGAAGGAACCCGCTGGTCGTGATGACGGGCTGCTGACCGACGTTCGCGTGTAGGTGCGCCGTGGAGACCAGGGCCGGGTACGGGATGACCTGCGCGCTCCGATCCAGCAGGTTGAGGCCGATGCCGAGCAGCGGTTCCACGGCCGCCCGTATGCGGCGGGAGCTTTCCGAGGCGACCACGGCGGTGATCGAGAAGGCGAGTGAATTCCCGTACGGCATCAGCATGGTCGCGGTGGTGAGCTCCCTTGGAGCCGAGGCCATGAGGTCGGCCCACTGCCGCAGCGTGCGGCCGTCGCGGTCGACCTTCACGACGATCTGCGCGTACCCGACGTTGCGCAGTTCCATCGCCTCGATCTCGAACGCCACGAGAATGCCGGCCCCGGCGCCGGCGCCCCGGACCGCCCAGAACAGGTCCGGCTCGTTGTGCTCGTCGGCCCGCACGACCCTTCCGTCCGCCAGCACCATCTCGACGGCGCGGATGTGGTCGATGGTCAGGCCGTACTGTCGCACCATCCAGCCGATGCCGCCGCCGGTGGCCAGGCCGCCGACGCCGACGTTGCCGTGGTCGCCCGAACTGACCGCCAGCCCGTACGGCGCGAGGGCCGCCGCGACCTGCGCCCAGCGGGCCCCGGCCTGGACACGGACCATCTTGGTGCGCCGGTCGAGCACCTCGATGCCGTTCATGGCCGACAGGTCGATGACGAGGCCGCCGTCGTTGGAGGCGCGTCCGGAAAGACCGTGCCCCCCGCTTCGCACGGCAAGGGGCAGGCCCTGCTCGCGGACGAAGCGGAGCGCGGCGACCACCTCCTCGGTGGTCTCGGGCACCAGGACGGCCGCCGGCCAGGAGACCTTGGCGTACGTCGACCTGAGCATGCCGTACCGGCGGTCCCCCGGAGTGACGATCTTGTCGCGCAGCTCGCGGGGAAGCGTGGAGAGGTCCGGTTTCATCGCCGTCCCCTGATCACGCTCACGCGCTCGCGCACGGCGGGGACGACCTCGGCGGCGAACACGTCGAGCTGCGCCCGGGCCTGGGTCAGCGGCCAGAACACGAACGTGTCGAAGCCGAGCTCGACCGCCCACTCGGTGAGCGTGTCGACCCACACCTCCGCCTCGCCGACCAGGCCCTGCCCACTCCGGAAGGGGCCGATCGCGCCGATGACGTTGTAGACCCGGCGGACCGACCGGGGATCGCGCCCAGCCTCCTGGGCCGCCTCGTCGATGATCTGCTGCCGGGCCGGCACCGTGTCCGGAGGCACGTAAATGTTGAGGGGGGAGATCCAGCCGTCGCTGTGGCGTCCGGTGACGGCGAGCATGCGGCGTCCCTGGCTGCCGAGCCAGACCGGGACCGGCGCCGGGGGGACCGGCCCTGCGAGGTATCCGCCGATCTTGTTCTGGTCGCCGTGGAAGCTCACCGCACCGCCCGCCAGCGCCCGGTGCATGATCTGCAAGGCCTCCTCGGTGAAGGAGACCATCTCAGGGCCGTTCCTGCGCACGCCGCCCATCGAGGCGATGCCGTCGGCGGTCGCGCCGCCGCCGACGCCGAGGACGAACCTGCCCTCGGTGAGCGTGCTGAGCGAGGCGGCGGCCTTGGCCAGGATGGTCGGCGGGCGCAGCTGCACATCGGCGACGTCGGTGAAGAAGGAGATGCGTTCGGTCACCGCGGACAGGTGGCTGACCAGCGTCCAGGTGTCGAGGTGGCCCGGCTGGTAGGGATGGTCCTGGACGGCCAGGTAATCCAGTTCGGCGTCGGCCGCGGCGCGGGCGAGCGATCTGGTCTCGGCGAGCCGGTCGAGACCGGGATCGAGGCTCAGTCCGAAGGTTATGGGGTGTCCGTAATCGGTCATGCGTCAATCTTCCGGGGGCCCTCCTCACCTTGGCAATTTGCTCATTAGCTACTAACTTTGGGTAAGTGGTTAATCAAGCGCCGTCGAGGCATCTGGATATCGATGAGGCCGGCTGCCGGACCTTCCCGGAAGCACTCGAACTGGTCGGCCGCCGGTGGACGGGGGCGATCCTGCTCGCCGCGCTACGGGGCGCCCGCCGGTTCGGCGAATACCGGACGACGGTGGTCGGGATCTCCGACCGGCTGCTCTCCCAGCGGCTCAAGGAACTCGAGGCGGACGGGTTCATCGACCGCACGGTCATCCCGAGCACGCCGGTGCAGATCCTCTACACGTTGTCGCCGGACGGCGAGGAACTCATGTCCGTCCTGCAGCCGCTGGTGGACTGGGGCGCCCGCCGCCAGGCGAAGAGCCACAGGTAGCCCAGGTAGGACGGCGTGGACCACGTCGGGCCGTACCCCTGGACGGCGAGGACATCGCGGTCGTGAGCGGTGGCACCCCACTAACGGTCTGTCGTTCGCCTCGCGGCATAGGCCTGCCGCCACTGCTCGGCCGCCTGGGTCATGTGGCGACCGACGTGTTCGAAGAACTCCCCCACGTCCTGCAGCCGGGTGCCGGCGGGTGTGGTGGCGCCGAGGGTCCGGGCTCCTCGGCGGGCGAAATCCGCCAGCATGGTGTTCTGCCTGGCGCTGGCCAGCCAGCCGCGGAACCAGGCGTCGTCGTCGATGACGTACCGGTCACGCCGCCGGCGGGGGTCGCGTTCCCGCCGGATCAGCTCCTGCTGTTCGAGTTCGCCGATGGCCTTGGAGATGGAGGCGGGACTGACCCGGAGGCGCCGGACGAGCTCGGCGGCGGTGAGGCTGCCGCTGTCGGTGAGGTACAGGCAGGTGAGCACCCGGGCGGTCATACGCGGTAGCCCCGTCCCGATCACCATCGCGGTGAACTGTTCCTCCAGGTCGCGGACCGCCTCGGGGTCGCGCCCGTGTGCGTCGGTGGCTGCCGGTGGCGCCGAGGCCGGGGCCGGGGCCGGCTTGCGCCGGCGAGCACGACCTTCGGTCGCCTGGTGTGCCCGGTCGGCCTGGTAGCCGCCGGTTCCGCCATTGCGGATCACCTCCCGGCTGATGGTCGAGATCGGCCGGCCCAGGCGGCCGGCGATCTCGGTGTAGGTGAGTCCTTCGGCCAGCCCTTCGGCGATGTGCCGGCGGTCCTGGTACGTCAGCCTGCCTCCCGGCATCGGGTGCTCGCCTCCTGTCGCTCTGTCGTCCCAGCTCGTTCGACGCGCCCGCGGGGCGGATGGACAGTATTGCGTTCGCGAGCATCTCATTGCAAGAAGCGATGACCACATTTGCATTCAATCACAGACTCATTGCAAATGATATCGCTCTTACCTGCCTAAATGTAGAAAATTGGGAGTTAAGTTTGACATTTTCATGAATGCAAATTAGCTTTTTCCACGTGCCGAACAAGCACTATCGCGAGTGGGACGGTCAGTTTCGCGCTGATGTCCCGCGTCTGGAAGGAGCCGACATGACCGAACCCCTCCCCGCTACGGCAGGGCCGCCCATCGCCGCGTCGGCGGCGTCTGCTCCCGGCCATGCCGAGGTGCGGCGTGCTCTTGATCACGCCGTGGCCGGCGGCGCTCCCGGCATCATCGCCGAGATCCACGACGGCAGCGGCAAGTGGTTCGGCTCGGCGGGCGTGGCCGACACCGAGACCGGCCGCGAGCGCCGGCAGCACGAGCAGTTCCGCATCGGGAGCGCCACCAAGGCGTTCACGGCCACCGTGGTCCTGGAACTGGTGGCCGAACGCAGGCTGAGCCTCGACGACACGGTGGACAGGTGGCTGCCCGGCCTGGTCGAGGGCAACGGCTACGACGGCCGTGAGATCACCGTCCGGCAGTTGCTCAACCACACCAGCGGGATCTTCAACTACGGAAACGACAAGGAGTTCTTCGCCAAGGGACAGGGAGCCGCATGGTTCGAGTACCGCCACGACACCTACACCCCCGGGCAACTGGTGAAGGTCGCCCTGGCCAACCCGCCCTACTTCGAGCCGGGCAGGGGCTTCGGTTACTCCAACACCAACTACTTCCTGGCCGCGATGATCGTCGAAAAGTCCACGGGCAGGACGTACAGCGAGGAGCTCACCCGGCGGATCCTCCGTCCGCTGGGGTTGGCCGGGACATACCTTCCGGGCGGCGAGGCGAAGATCCGCGGGTCGCACCCCGTGCATTACTCCACGCTGTTCTCCCCCGACGCCAACCCCAAGATCTACGACGCGACCGAGATGAACCAGTCCTTCGCCTGGGCGGCCGGCGGCATCGTCTCGACCACCTCCGATCTCGACCGGTTCTTCGGCGCGCTGCTGGGCGGACGCCTGCTGCCGCCCGCCCAGCAGCGGGAGATGTTCACCACCGTCGCGACCCGGAACTGGATTCCCGACACCCGGTACGGCCTCGGCGTCTTCTCGCAGAAGCTGTCATGCGGCGTCACGGTCTGGGGCAACGCCGGCGCGACCTACGGTTCGTGGACGTACGCCATGGGGTCCCGTGACGGCGAGCACATGGTCATCAGCCAGGTCAACGGGGACTGGAGCGGCCTGAGCGTCTTCAACGACGTGCTCGCGGCGGAGTTCTGCCCAGCCGAGTCCTGATGCGTTGCGGTGGCGCGCTCGCGGCGCAGCTGGAGCAGGCCATCGAGGAGCGCTTCGGCTTCGGCGTCGATGTCCTGGTGCGTGATCACGCGTATCTGAAGGCGGTGGCCGACGCCTGCCCGTTTCCCGCGGCTTCGCTCGAGGGCAGGCAACTGCACGTCACGTACTTCTCCGAGCCGGTCACCGCGTCGCGCTTGGCATCCCTCGACGCGGCGAGCCACCTCCCCGAAGAGTTCCGGCTCGGCGACCGTGCGCTCTACCTCTACACCCCGGATGGCCTGGGCCGCTCCAAGCTCGCGGAAGCCCTGGCGAAATTCGCGCCTGCCGATGGTGCCATCGCCACCACCCGCAACTGGAACACCGTCACCAAGCTGATAGAGCTGACTCGGGCCCATCCCGCCTGACTGTCGCCGTGAAGGGCGGGCCGTCATCGTCGACGCCCGCCGCGACCTCGCCGCCGAAGGCCGGCGCGGAGGCCGCACCGTCGGCGTTCGCCGACCAGGAGGATCGCGACATGGTGAACCGGGTCCCGGGAGACGTCGAGCATGGCTCGACGGGCGGCCGCGTGGAGTTTCCGATCGAGGAGCTCGTAGTGACGCCTACGGCAGATCGTTGAGGAAGCAGGAGTGAAAGTTTCAGGCCATCCGGCCGCCGAGAGACACGGCTGCCGGGGCCGAATGTCCACCTCCACCAAGGCGTACACGGTCGGAAAGGAGCCGAGAACCATCAGGGGCTCTTGACGGCTTTCGGCGCCCTTTCCACACTGAGTCCCTCGGAACGGTTCTCTCGACTCGGCGGTGGTACGCGACGGAGGATCACCTTCTTCGACGTCTGGTGGTGTGCGTCCTTCTGACCGGACGCGGCGTCGTGCACGCGGACGCTCCGCGCCTTCTCGCATCGTCGGTCCGGCTATGGAGGCTCAAGCATGAGCTCGCGCGCCTTTCCCCCCTCTCGCACCCGCGGACGTCTCAGTGACCTGCGACGCGCGCTGCTGGCCACAGCGGCCGGAGTTCTCGGCCTGGTCTCCGCGCAGACGATGCCGCTGCCGGCCGATGCGGCCGCGTCCACGCTGGCCGCGGCGGCGCAGCAGAGCGGGCGCTACTTCGGCACCGCGATCAGCGCCGGCAAGCTCGGCGACTCGGCGTACACGACCATCGCGAACCGCGAGTTCGACATGATCACGGCCGAGAACGAGATGAAGATCGACGCCACCGAGCCCCAGCGAGGCCGGTTCACCTTCACCAGCGGTGACCGGATCTACGACTGGGCGGTGCAGAACGGCAAGCGGGTGCGCGGCCACACCCTGCTCTGGCACCCCGGCCAGCCGGCCTGGATGCAGTCGCTGTCTGGTGGCAGCCTGCGCCAGGCGATGATCGACCACATCAACGGCGTGATGGACCACTACAAGGGCAAGATCTACGCCTGGGACGTGGTCAACGAGGCCTTCGCCGACGGCAACTCCGGCGGCCGGCGCGACTCCAACCTGCAGCGCACCGGCAACGACTGGATCGAGGTCGCCTTCCGCACCGCGCGCGCCGCCGACCCGGCCGCCAAGCTCTGCTACAACGACTACAACATCGACAACTGGAGCTGGGCCAAGACCCAGGGCGTCTACAACATGGTCCGCGACTTCAAACAGCGCGGCGTGCCCATCGACTGCGTCGGCCTGCAAGCCCACTTCAACAGCGGCAGCCCCTACAACAGCAACTTCCGCACCACCATCTCCAGCTTCGCCGCCCTCGGCGTGGACGTGCAGATCACCGAGCTGGACATCCAGGGCGCCTCCCCCACCACCTATGCCGCGGTGACCAACGACTGCCTGGCCGTCCCGCGCTGCACCGGCATCACCGTGTGGGGCGTGCGCGACCAGGACTCCTGGCGCTCGGGCGACACCCCGCTGCTGTTCAGCGGCAGCACCAAGAAGCCGGCCTACACCGCCGTGCTGAACGCCCTCAACGCCGCCGCCCCGAGCCCCACTCCCACAGCGACTCCCACGCTGACACCGAAATCCACACCGACCCCGCGGACCGGCCAGTGCTCGGCGACGACGCAGACGAACAGCACCTGGCCCGGTGGCTTCCAGACGACGGTGACCGTCCGCGCGGACAGCTCGCCGGTCAACGGGTGGACGGTGCGGTGGACCTGGCCCGGCGGGCAGAGCATCAGCAGCCTGTGGAGCGGCCGGCACACCGTGTCCGGCTCCAGCGTGAGCGTCCGCAACGCCGCGTACAACGGCTCCATCGCGGCGGGTCGGTCGACCACCTTCGGCTTCACCGCCAACGGCACCGCGGTTGTCCCGTCGGTCACCTGCGACGGAAGCGGAACGACGGGATGAACCTCGGCCTCTCCTGGCGTGACACCTGATCGGCCAGCGGTCGGTGCTCGACCTCTTCGATCACACGCCTGCATCGGGGACACAGATGATGTTAACGCTAACGGATCAAGTGCGCGCTCGGATGAAGCACTCCCCCGCACTCATGCGATCAGCATCCCCTCGAAATGCCCGACGGATGATGGAACGATTCAATCAGACCATGAGGAGCGGCACGCTTTGGGCATTTGATGTAGTTATGGGCTGTATGCGACATAAGCAAGTCCGTCGAGCCGCCTTCATCCGCAAGTCATGATCATTGACGTCGTCCATCAGGTGATTCCTGTAAGCGGCGAACCGATTGATAACAGGCTAGAGTTGGACGACGTCGCGTTCCGTATCGACGGCCGCGTCAATACAGGCACGTCTTCAAGGAGCACCAATGGTCGATTCCGTTAACCGATCAAATGCGCGGTCAGCCGACGCCAGTGCGCCCGGCGCGCGAATCGACCCGACGATCCCTCATCCGGCACGCATATACGACTACCTCTTGGGGGGCAAAGACCATTTCGCCGCCGACCGCGAGGCGGCGGAACAACTTGCCGAACTTTCACCTGGCACGCGGGAAGGGGTGCGCGCCCATCGGGCATTTCTCGGCCGAGCCGTACGTCATCTCGCCGAGAACGCCGGAATCACCCAGTTCCTGGACATCGGCACCGGCATCCCCACCCAGGGGAACACCCACGAGATCGCTCAACAGGTCAATCCAGCAGCTCGCGTGGCGTATGTGGACAACGATCCCATCGTCCTGGTTCACGGGCGTGCCCTGCTGGCGAGCAGCGAAGAGGGCATGACCACGGTGATCGAGGCCGATCTACGGGATCCGGATCGGATCCTGTCGCATCCGGAGGTCACCAAAGTCATCGACTTCACCCGGCCGGTGGCGCTCATCATGGCCGGCGTCCTGCACTTCATCACCGATGAAGAAAAACCCTACGAGTTGGTCGAGCGATACAAAGCGGCCGTCCCCTCGGGCAGCCGGCTGCTGTTGTCGCACATCACGCTCGACTTCGCACCGCAGGTTCCCAAAGAGAGATTCACCAAGCCCTATGACAAGGGTTCCGCGCCAATGGTTCCGCGAAGTCATGCGGAGGTGACGAAATTCTTCCAGGACTGGACGATGGTGCCTCCCGGGCTCGTCGAAGTGGTCACCTGGCGGCCGGACGAGAACGAATACCAAGAATCGATTCCCGGCGGCGGTCACGCCTGGGCCTACGGTGGCGTGGCCGTAAAGCCGTAAGGCTTCGCGGGCGGCCATGTCGAATGGCCGCCCGCGCATCCACCCGCGTCGCCATCCGCCGGCGGTCGTCTCGGACGTCTTCTGCCGCAGGGTCGTCGGTCGAGCGACAGCCGGGCACATGCGCACCGAACCGGTCACCGACGCGGACCGTGGCGCACAGCGCACGGGCCTGACCACGCGGACCGCGGCGCCCGGCGCACAGGCCTGATGGCCGGGGTCGCCGTAGCGACCCCGGCCATCAGGCCGTCATGGATGGTGCGGTGTCAGGACTGCCCGGCGAAGGTCCACCTCTGGTTGTTGCCGCCGTGGCAGGTGTAGAGCTGGGTCAGGGTGCCGTTGGCGGTGCCGTTGCCGGCGGCGTCCAGGCACAGTCCGGACTGCACGCCGGTGATGGTGCCGTTGGTGTTCAGGCGCCACTTCTGGTTGTTGCCGCCGTGGCAGGCGTAGATCTGGGCCTTGACGCCGTTGGCGGTGCCGGCGGCGTCCAGGCACTTGTTGCCGTAGACCCGCAGCTCCTGCGCTGAGGTGTAGGTCCACTGCTGGTTGGGGTTGGTGTGACAGTCCCACAGCTGGACCTGGGTGCCGTCAGTGGTGCTGGAGTTGGGCACGTCCACACAGCGGCCGGAGGCTACGCCCTTGATCTGCCCGTTCCCGGAGGGCACCGTCGGGGTGACGGTGGGTGTGGGGGTCGGGTCCGGGTCGGGGTTGGGGTCGGCGGCGTTGAGGGCGTTCAGGACCGAGGTGTAGGCCGGCTTCTTGTTGCCCGAGGTGTCGAACAG
>NZ_JBRIQO010000028.1:0-151714 GCF_052983175.1 Streptosporangium sp. G12
AGGTGACGGCGATCTTGACGTTCGGGTTGTTCTGCTTGACGATCTTCAGGCCGTTGAGGATGCGGTCCTGGACGGTGAAGTTCTCGAACTCGTCGTTGTTCTCGATGTCGAAGTCGACGACCGCGGGGCCGACGGCGTCGATGACCTGCTGCACCGCGCCGGCGTAGGCGGCCGGGGTGGAGCAGTTCGGGCCGAGCTTGTTGCCCGACCAGCCGCCGAAGGAGACCTGCACGCTGCCGCCCGCGGCCTTGATCTGGTTGATCGCGGCCTGGTCGGTGCCGCCGGCCAGCGGCCTGGAGCCGTCCCAGCGCGGGGTGCAGCCGCCGCCGGACAGGATGAAAGCCATGGTGAAGGACTTCACGCCGGTGGTGCTCATGATCGTCGCCGGGCTCGGCGGGTTGCCCCAGCCCATGTAGAGGTACGGGGCTCCGGCCATCTTGCCGGCCGGCGGGGGGTCCGTGGGCGGGTTGCCGCCGTCGCTCGGGGCGTTCCACTTCTGGTTGGCGGTGCCGGTGCAGGTCCAGATCTGCAGGCGGGTGCCGTTGGCACTGGACTGGCCGGTGGCGTCCAGGCACTTGTTGGCGGCCGGGTTCACGAGATCCCGGGCCGCGCTGTAGGTCCACTGCTGGGCGGCGGTGCCGTTGCAGTCGTACAGCTGGATCTGCGCTCCGTTGGCGGTGGAGGCGGCGGTGACGTCCAGGCACTTGCCGAGGGCGCGCACGGTGCCGTCGCCGCCGCGGGTCCACTGCTGTGCCGCGCTGCCGTTGCAGTCGTACAGCTGGATGGGAGTGCCGTTGGCGCTGTTGGCCGCGGCGACGTCGACGCACTTGCCGCCGATGCCGGTGATCTGCCCGGTGGCGGCGGCGGCCGGCGTCGCGGTCGTCACGCCGGCGAGGGCGAGGACGACGACGGTGAACATCCCGCCGAGGGTGGTGGGAAGCGACATGCGACGGCGCCGGCGAGGCGACTGTCCGGTGTCCATGCGCGGATTTCCTTCCGTCTTGGGGAGTGACGTACGGGTGACGCCACGCCCCGGTGGGGACGCGACGCGCGCGCGTGACGTCACGACCCGTATCAGGGGGGTGACATGCGGGTGGTGCCGGACGCGGCGAGCGTGCTTTCCACGAGCGGCCGCACGGTGGCCCGGGGGCGGGCCCGCCCTGCGGCGGCACGCGCTTGCTCGGCGCGTCCTGGGCCCTGCCGCGACGGATACGGCAGGGAGAACGGGAGCCTTCACGGGCGGGGGGCGGCCAGTGCGCCCCGCACTCGTGACGGGGTGTGGTCAGGGCGGCGGGGCGAGCGTGATCACCACGCCCGCCGCCGTCCGGCGTCAGGGGAAGCGAGTCATGGGGGTCCCTTCACGGCAAGGTCTCGCTTGCCCGGGACCTTAGGCCAGCCTTCATTCTCAAGTCAATACAAGGAGTAAAAAAAGCATCACGGCTTCGGGTTCCGGCTTGTGCGGAACGCTGTGAACTGGTGGTAAAAAGGAAAGTTTGTTTACCGTGGAACCCCTGAAGGGAACGTTCCAGGAAGCCTTCCTGTCAGGATCTCCTGTCAGGGAATCCGGGGGCGGCGGTGGGAGAGGCGCGTGCGGCACCGGATCACAGGGCACGGCGCCGTACCGGCCGCGGCGCCCTGTGATCCGGTGCCGCGTGCGAGGCTCCGCGCCCGTGGCGGGACGGCGTCCCGACCATCCGCGGCGTGACGTTATTCAGTGTTCTTTCCGACTTTTCGTATGGTGTGATGTCCGGTAGGTGGCGAGTCCTCTCGCGCGCCGCCGCCGATCGACAGTGGGGTTTCGCTGATGCTTCGTGGAGACAGGGTCCTGCTCAGGGCCATCACCAAGGAGGACCTGGTCCCGCTCCACCGGTTGAACGACGAGGTGGAGACGGCGGCCGGAGCGACCACGGCGCCCTGGGTTCCCGAGACGATCGACCAGGTCATCGCCCACTACGAGCAGCGCAAGCCCGATCCGGCCAACGTCGGCTTCGCCATCCAGTCCCTCTCCGGGGATCTGCTCGGATCCGGCAGCGTCTGGGGGATCGACACCCTCAACCGCAACGGGCACCTGGGCATCTCGCTGCTTCCCGAGGCGCGCGGCCACGGCTACGCCCCCGACGCGCTGAGGCTTTTGTGCGACTACGCCTTCCGCATCCGCGGCCTGAACCGGCTGGGCCTGGAGACGCTGGCCACCAACAGCGCGATGATCGCCGCCGCGGAGAAGACCGGCTTCCGGCGCGAGGGCACGCTCCGCGGGCACGCCTGGGTGGCCGGGTCCTTCGTCGACGAGGCGCTGTTCGGCCTGCTCGCCTCCGAGTTCCACGACCCGCGCACCACGAAGGACGTGTGAGCGATGAAGACCTGGCTTCCGATCGGCCTCGGCGTCCTGCTCGTCCTGGCGGGCGGCCTCTGGGCGCTCCAGGGCCTCGGTTACGTGGGCGGCAGCTCCATGAGCGGTGCGCGGGAGTGGTTCTGGATCGGCCTGGCCACCCTCGCCGTCGGCCTCGTCCTCGCCGTCTCCGCCTTCCGCCGGGGCCGCCGCTCCCGGTGAGCGTGGCCGGTGCCACCGGCCGCCGGTCCCGCGCCGGCGACACGGCGCCGGGTACCGGTCGCCGGCGGGGGCTCCACACGCCTGGCATTCGTACGGTGACCCGGTTCAGGTGAACCCGGCCAGACGGTAGGGCTCAGAGGTGACGGCAGGGCACCGCCGTGTGAAGGCGGTGGCCCTGCCGGTCCCGAATGCCGCTCGGGTGCCTGCGGTCGTCGCGGCACCCGATCCGCGCATCCACGCGGGGCGGTGTGTCCCGTGCGGGGGCGCGACGGGTGCCTAGCGCTTGCCGCCGGAGCCGTCGAGCCCGGCGCGGCGCAGCGCGTCGGCCATCGCGCCGCTCGGCGCGTTGCGCTGCCGGCCGCCGCCCTCCTGGCGCTGCCGGTCGCCGCGCCCCTGCCCGCCCTGTGCACCCTGCCCGCCGCGACCCTGTCCGCCGCCCTGCCCGCCACCGCGCCTGCCGCCGCCGTCGCCCTGGCGCTGCCCGCCGCCGCCCTGCTGGTCGCGCTGGTCGCGCTGGTCGCGCGGCCCTCGGGGGCCTGAGGGCTTGACGTCGTCCTCCAGCCGGAGGGTGAGCGAGATGCGCTTGCGCGGGATGTCGACGTCGAGCACCTTCACCCGGACGATGTCGCCGGGCTTGACCACCTCGCGCGGGTCCTTGACGAAGGTGTGCGACAGCGCCGACACGTGGACCAGGCCGTCCTGGTGCACGCCGACGTCGACGAACGCGCCGAAGGCGGCGACGTTGGTGACCACGCCCTCCAGCAGCATGCCGGGCGTGAGGTCGGAGAGCTTCTCCACGCCCTCCTTGAAGGTCGCGGTCTTGAAGGCGGGACGCGGGTCACGGCCCGGCTTCTCCAGCTCGGCGAGGATGTCGGTGACGGTCGGCAGGCCGAAGGTGTCGTCCACGAACTCCTGCGGGCGCAGGGCCCGCAGCGCCGTGCCGTTGCCGATCAGGGACGCGAGGTCGCCGCCGGTGCTCTTCAGGATGCGCCGCACCACCGGGTACGCCTCCGGATGCACGCTGGAGGTGTCGAGCGGGTCGTCGCCGCCGCGGATGCGCAGGAAGCCCGCGCACTGCTCGAAGGCCTTCGGGCCGAGTCTGGGGACCTCCTTCAACGCCTTGCGGGAGCGGAACGGGCCGTTGGCGTCGCGGTGCTGGACGATGTTCTCCGCGAGCCCGGAGCCGATGCCGGAGACGCGGGTGAGCAGCGGCGCCGAGGCGGTGTTGACGTCGACGCCGACCGCGTTCACGCAGTCCTCCACCACGGCGTCGAGCGAGCGGGAGAGCTTGGTCTCGGCGAGGTCGTGCTGGTACTGGCCGACGCCGATCGACTTGGGATCGATCTTGACCAGCTCGGCCAGCGGGTCCTGGAGCCGCCTGGCGATCGACACGGCGCCGCGCAGCGACACGTCCATGCCGGGCAGCTCCTGCGAGGCGAACGCGGAGGCGGAGTAGACGGAGGCCCCGGCCTCCGACACCACGACCTTGGTCAGCCCGGGAACCAGCTTCACCAGCTCGCCCGCGAGCTTGTCGGTCTCGCGCGAGGCGGTGCCGTTGCCGATCGAGACGAGCTCCACGTCGTGCTTCTTCGCCAGCGCGGCGAGGGTGGCCAGCGACTGGTCCCACTGGCGGCGCGGCTCGTGGGGGTAGATGGTGTCGGTGGCCAGCACCTTGCCGGTCGCGTCGACCACCGCGACCTTCACCCCGGTGCGCAGCCCGGGGTCCAGCCCCATGGTCGTGCGGCTCCCGGCGGGCGCGGCGAGCAGCAGGTCGCGCAGGTTCGCGGCGAACACGCGCACCGCCTCCTCCTCGGCGGCCTGCCACATCCGCATCCGCAGGTCGATGCCGAGGTGGACGAGGACGCGGGTGCGCCAGGCCCAGCGGACCGTGTCGGCCAGCCACGCGTCGGCGGGCCGTCCCTGGTCGGAGATGCCGAAGTGGTGCGCGATGCGGCCCTCGTAGGTGCCGGTGGGCTCCTGCTCGGGCTCCAGGGTGAGGGTGAGGATCTCCTCCTTCTCCCCGCGGAACATCGCCAGGATCCGGTGCGAGGGCAGCTTGGTGAACGGCTCGGCGAAGTCGAAGTAGTCGGAGAACTTGGCGCCCTCCTCCTCCTTGCCCTCACGGACCGCCGCGACGAGGCGGCCCTTCGTCCACATCCGCTCGCGCAGCTCGCCGACCAGGTCGGCGTCCTCGCCGAACCGCTCGACCAGGATCGCGCGGGCGCCGTCCAGCGCGGCGGCCGCGTCGGCCACCCCCTCGCCGACGAACGCCTCCGCCGCGGCCCGCGGGTCGACCGACGGGTCGGCCAGGAGGCCGTCGGCGAGCGGTTCGAGCCCCGCCTCCCTGGCGATCTGCGCCTTGGTCCGCCGCTTGGGCTTGTACGGAAGGTAGATGTCCTCCAGGCGGGCCTTGGAGTCGGCCGCCAGGATCTGCGCCCGCAGGGTGTCGTCGAGCTTGCCCTGGCCCTGGATGGACTCCAGGATCGCGGTGCGCCGCTCCTCCAGCTCCCGCAGGTAGCGCAGCCGCTCCTCCAGCGTGCGCAGCTGCGTGTCGTCGAGCATCTCGGTGGCTTCCTTGCGGTAGCGGGCGATGAACGGCACGGTGGCCCCGCCGTCGAGCAGGTCCACCGCCGCACTCACCTGTCGCTCGCGCACACCCAGCTCTTCGGCGATCCGCTGATGAATAGACGTGGTCACGATCTCTCTTCCTCTGTGATGGCGGTCTCCAAGCTACCGCCTCACCCCCTGGAGGGCCGGAGAGCTGGAGGGATGAATCACCTGAGAGCAGGAAAAGAACCGTGCGGTCGTACGGGGAGCGGGGAAGTCAGGGCAGTGCCTCGAGGGTGGGGGTGAGCCGGGTCCACTCGACGGTCGCCCCGGCCGCGTTGCCGCCGGAGGTGCCGGTCACCCAGTGCGTGAGCTGGGGACTCTCCCTGCTGTCCTGGATCACCCAGGTCGCCCCGGTGTCGGCGCCGTCCCTGAACAGCCGGGCCGTCCCCGCGCTGTCCACCCGTACCCTCCAGGTCGCCGTGCGGCCGGCCGTGTCCAGCGAGTAGACCTTCTCCCAGACGGCGGAGCCCTTGCGCATCGTCCAGACCCCGCTGCGCTGGACGGTCAGCATGAGCCGCCTGGCGCCGTTGGCCACCTTCGCGCCGAGGCACACACCGTTGCCGGTACGCGGGTCGAGCGCGCTGTCGTCGTCCACCCGGCCGCGGAACTCCAGGGTGAAGTCGCATCCCTTGGAGGCGTCGAGGGGGAAGGACGCCCGGCACGCCGCGGTGCCGGTGCTCGCGAGCCGGAGCCCGCCGCCCGCGATCCGCGCGCCGCCGCCCAGCGTCCAGCCTCTCGCGTTCGCGCCGGTGGTCCAGTCGCCCGCGGCGAGGGGCGCGGGCGAGACGGGACGGGAGATGTCGAGCCTGGCGACCTTGATGTTGGTCTGGTTGTGCTCCCAGACGACGAAGAACCGGCCGGGCTCGTACTCGTCGGCGCTGGGGTAGACGTCCCATCCCCGGGCCGCGCCGCTCGTCAGCCGGGGGCCGTCGGCGAAGAGCCGCGCCGGCTCCCAGGGCTCGCCGGGCCGCCTGACCTTGTAGTAGAGCACCTCGCGATACTGGTCGGGCTTGCTCGCCGAGGAGCCGGTGAACGGCCCGGCCAGCGTGTTGAAGATGGCCAGGTGGCGGCCCGCCGAGTCGTGCGTGAAGAACGTCTTGACGTAGTAGTTGGGCAGGTCCGCGTCCAGCCTCAGCGGCGACCACGTCAGCCCGCCGTCGGTGCTGGTCGCCGTGGCGCTGTGGGCCGCTCCCGAGCGGTAGCGGGCGTCGCGCGCCGCCGCGGAGGTCCCGCTCCTCAGGTCCAGGGCGCGGGTCACCATCACGAGCGTCCCGGGGTCGTCCTGGGAGAGCGCGATCTGCGGCTCCTCGATCGCCACCCCCGGCGGGTTCTCCGCGATCCCGCCGGAGGTCCAGGTCACCAGGTCGGCGGAGCGCAGCACGCCCGCCTTGTTCGTGCCGCCCGAGTGCCGCCAGTACGGCACCAGCCACACACCGCCGAACCGCAGCGGCCTGCCCGCGACGACCACGCCCCTGGCGTTGTCCGGCACGTCGACGGTGACGGGGAAGGCGGTCCACGTACGGCCGCCGTCGGTGCTCCTCCTGACGGCCAGCGAGGTGGGGAAGCCGTCGACCTCGCCCTCCCGGTCGCGGTCGCGCTCGACGGAGATCACGCCGAGCAGCGCGTACAGCGTGCCCGCGTCGTTGAGGAGGATCACGTAGTGGTAGCGGGTCGTCGCGGTGGCGGCGGCGAGCGTGCCCACCGTCCACGTCAGGCCGCCGTCCTGCGAGCGGGCGTACATGATGGATCCCTGGTCGGTCGGCGCCGGGTCCCGCGCGTCCCGGACCCCGGCCCGCCAGGCGACCACCAGCCGCCGGTGGTCCAGGGCGACGATGTCGGGAACCCTGTTGCCCTCGTGGGCGAGCTCCCCGTCGGGACTCCTGTCCACCGTGCCGTACACGGTGACGGGAGGGCTGACGTCCGATCCGACGATCTCGGTTTCCGGCCACGGCATGGATCACAGCGAACAGGGGGCGGATGGACGGGAGGTTACCGGGGGGTGACGCCCGCACGGCCGTCGTCCCGCGCCCGGGAACGGTGCCGGCCCGCGCCCGGTGCGCGGTGTCACCGTCGGGACGTCACCGTCGGGACGTCACCGTCGGGACGTCACCGTCGGGTCGTCACCGGACGGGGCCGGAGCCGGGGCCGCCGGTCGCGATCTGGGGCCCGTGGGCGGGAATGTTCAGCAAATGAAAACCGTTATCATCGGCATCGTGCGACCCGTCAACCCGAGAGGAGCCGACCGTGGCCAGGAACGAGGTGCGCTCAGTGATCAAGCTGAGGTCGACCGCGGGCACCGGTTTCACCTATGTGACCCGCAAGAACCGGCGTAACGACCCCGACCGGCTCACCCTCGTCAAGTACGACCCGATCGTCCGCCAGCACGTTCCGTTCCGAGAGGACAGATAGCCATGAAGAAGGGCATCCACCCTGACTACCACCCGGTCGTCTTCCGCGACCCGAGTGCCGGTTTCGCCTTCCTGACCCGTTCGACCGTCGGCAGCCGCAAGACCGTCGAGTGGGAGGACGGCAACGTCTACCCGGTGGTCGACGTCGACGTCTCCTCGGCGAGCCACCCCTTCTACACCGGGCGCAGCCGGGTCGTCGACACGGCCGGGCGCGTCGAGCGATTCAAGCAGCGCTACGCCAAGCGCTGACACCGGACCGACCGGCCGGCCCTGTTCGGGCCGTGCCGGTCCCGTCAGCCGCAGGTGATCTCGGTGAAGGTCGGGGGAGTGGCGGCGGCTCCCACGAAGCCGATGTCGGAGACGGTCTCCCCCGGCGGCAGCGACGGCTTCTCCACAGGAGCATGGATCATCGCGACGGGACCGCTCTGCATGTGGGTGCCGTTCCAGGACTGCCTGAAGGTCGCCTCGCGCGGCTGCATCCACTGGATGTACCAGCCGTGCATCGGCCGGTCGGTGGTGTTGCTGATCGTCGCGGCGCCCCGGTAGCCACCCGGCCACGACTCCACCAGGGTGACCGTCGCCCGGCACCTCGCGGAGGCCTTGGCGGTGGTGTCGCGCTTGGAAGTCGCGTGAACGGGCGTGGGGGGTGAGGACGCCGGGGACGCCGGGGATGCCGGGGTGTCTCCGCGGACGGACGGGGACGCCGGGGCGGCGTGGTGGGAGGACGAGGAGGGCTGATGCGCCACGGTGTGCCCGCCCTCCGGCGTCCGGCCGGCGCAGGCCGCCACGATCAGGGCCACCGCCGCTCCGAGCGAGACGAGACCCAGCAGTGGGGCGATCTTCGTGGTGGGCGGCACGAAACTCCCTTCCGCCCTTTCGCGAGGGCGCGGCGGCCGTGGGGAGGCGGTGGTCCGGAGCGGACGCGGCGGCCCGGTGGTCTTTCCGTTCCGCCGGTGCGGGGCGGGGACGGAGCCGGGCGCGCGTCGGTCCCCGCCGGTACGCACCGGCGGGGACCGCGTCCCATTAGGGGCTGCTACAGGTGACGGAGGGGGAGCCGCTGGTTCCCGTTCCGGTGAATCCGAAGGTGGTCGAAGCACCACCCGCTATCGTCCGGTTCCACTCGACGTTCTTGGCCGTGACGGTGGACCCGGATGTGGTGTGCGTGGCGCTCCACAGACTGTTCACCGTGCTGCCGCTGTTGAGCGTCCATCTCGCCGTCCAGCCGTTGAAGGCGGCCGTGCCCGTGTTTCTCACGGTCACCTCCCCCTGGAAGCCGCCCGTCCAGGTGGTGACGATCCGGTAGGTGGCGGCGCACGCGCCGGGTCCGGGCGTCGGGGTCACGGTGGGAGTGGGAGTGGGGGTGGGGGTCGGGGTCACAGTGGGGGTGGGAGTGGGCGTCGGGTCGGTGCCCGTCCGGCCGACGCCGGTCACCTCGCCGTTGCCGCCGTCGAAGACGACGTCGGAGCAGTTGTAGAACGTCTCCGCGCTGTCGGAGCGCTTCCACACCGAGTAGATGATGTGCCGGCCGGACTTGCCCGACGGGAGCCTGGCGTTCCAGTAGTAGTGGGCGTCATTGGTGCCCGGCGAGCCGACGCTCTGCGGGTGGTCGGCCGTGTGGAACGGCTCGCTCTCCAGGTCGTCCCAGGTCAGCGCCCGGTTTGGGTTCCAGCCGTCCTTGGTGATGTAGAGGTAGAACCAGCCGGGGTGTGCGGCCCACTTGTTGTACTTGAACTGGATGGACGCGCCCGAGGTCAGGTGCGTCACCGGCCAGTTGGGGCTCGGGAGGTCGAACCCGCTGTAGCCGGGGTTGCCGCCGCTGCACACCTGGCCGTCGGGGATGAACCCGCGGGTTCGCCCGGCCCCGTCGGACCGCAGCAGACTGAACCAGTTGTACAGCGAGTTGGTCCCGCTCTGGGCCACCGCCGCCGAGCATGCCTGGTTGATCGGCACGATGTTCCCCTGCGGGGAGAGACCGTCCTGCCAGCAGAAGAAGGTCCGGCTGCCGGGCGTCATCATGGCGCCGTGCGCCGAGGCCGGTAGGGGAACGAGGACGACGGCAAGAAGCGCGGTCATGAACGTGACCACACCGGCGACAGCCATACTTCGCCATTTACTCACAGAATTACCCTCCCTTTCGAGGGGTGACGAGTCGCTGATCAATGGCGGTGAGGCGCTCACGCGAGACGGACTCTAGGTCGCCGATCCCGGCGTGTAAACGGAGTGTTTCCTCCGTGGTGCGGCAACGGCTCGTCGTACCAGTTCAGGGCGGGTGTGCGGCGGTTTCGCGAGATGAAAGGTTCACGGCCGGAGCGTGTCTTGGCGGGGTTTTCACGCGCGGGCCTCCGGAAGGTGGGAGAACGCCGTACGACAGAACGGAGGACCGGCCGGGAGGGTGTTCCGGCCGGTCTTCGCCGTGAGGGCGGGCCCGGGACGAGTTCCTTTTCCCGGTACGGCTACCGCGTGCTTCCCGCCGCGACCTTCTCCAGCGCGGGGCCGGAGAGCCGGTACCTGTCCCATTCGTCGACCTGTTCCGCGCCGATCGCCCGGTAGAAGTCGATGGCCGGGGTGTTCCAGTCGAGCACCGACCATTCGAAGCGGCCGTAGCCGCGCTCCACGCAGATGCCCGCCAGCGTGGCGAGCAGTTTCTTGCCGTACCCGCCACCCCGGTGCTCGGGGTGGACGAAGAGGTCCTCGAGATAGATGCCATGGGTGCCGAGCCAGGTCGAGTAGGAGACGAACCAGATCGCGAACCCGGCGGTCCTCTCCCCGTCGACGGCGATGTGGCAGAACACGCTGGGGGAGGGGCCGAAGAGCGCCTCGTGGAGCATGTCGGGGGTGGTCTCGACCTTGTCCAGCGCTCTCTCGTACTCCGCGAGTCCGCGGATCATGTCGATGATCGCCGGGACGTCGTCCGGCGTTGCGGGGCGAATCATGCCCGAAGTCTAGGCGCGGGCCGAGGACGAGCCGATCCTTAAAAGGGATTTTTGATGATAAAGCATGTTATATGGGGCCGCTTGGCTGGACGGAGGGTTCCTCCCGTAAGTTGTCTGCTGATCGAAGTGCGGGTCGTTGAGAGAGGTGGGTCCCATGTCGACAGAGCCCAGCGGGGAGCGGTTGGCGGAGCTCAGGCAGGCGTTCGCGGCCATCGACACCGATGGCGACGGGTTCATCACGGAAGGCGAGCTCCGCGAGCACTTCCCCGCCCTGCCCGCCGAGGCCATCGGGTCGCTGAACCAGAACGGCGACTCCGACGGCGACGGCCGGTTCTCGTTCGAGGAGTTCGTCCGCCTGGTCGCTCGCGACTGATCCGCCTCCGGCGCCCGGCAGCGGCCCCCTCGCCCGCTGCCGGAACCGGCGGCCTCCTCCGGGAGCGGGTGTCGCCGTACCCGCCCTCCGGGGGTCTCCGGCCAGGACCTCCGCACGCCACCGGCGATCGGGATCAGCGCGAGACGGGGACGACCCCGTCGGAGACCTCGCGCAGTGACTCCTCGACGGTGGAGTCGATGGGGAACGCCTCTCTCAACCTGGTCAGGTCGAGCAGGCGGCCGAGGAATCCGTGCACGCCGACGAGGCGCAGCCAGCCCTTTCGCTCGTAGGCGCGCCGCAGGCTCGTCAGCAGCACCCAGATGCCCGTGGAGTCGCAGAATCCCAGCCCCGTCGTGTCGACGACGAGGCAGACGTGGCCGCGCCTCATGAAGTCCGCGAGCCTCTCCTCCAGCAGAGGCGCCGATGACTTGTCCAGATCGCCGATCAGGGTCACCACGGAGAAGTGTGGATGCGCGTCCACAGTGACGGATAGTCGAGTCATATCGCCCCGCTGTCTACGGCAGTTGGCGACAGCGCCCTGTCGGGAGCCGTACGAAGGACGGGTGCCACTGGCCCCACCGTACGCCCGTGGCTCATGACAGTTCAACAAGAGATTACGAACAACCGGTGGTCAGGAAGGCCGGTGACCGGACGCCGCGGCCTGTTCCCGCCACCTGGCCCGGACGTCGTCGTCCCAGGTCGGCGCGGTCGAACGGGCCTTGACGCCCTCACCTCGGACGCCCACGCGGAGTGACGGGCGAGGACCCGTGGCGGGGCACCGTTTGCCCCGTCCACCCCCGGGCACGCCAGGAGGATGGGAACCACTGATCCGGCGGTGCTCACCGTCAACGCGGGATCGTCGAGCCTCCAACTTCACCTCGTCCGGGACGGACAGGTCCTGCGCACCGAGCACAGCGAGCAGAGCCCCGACCCCGGAGCGGCCGAGCGGGCGATCGCGGACTTCCTCGACGCCGCCCCCGGCACCGGCCTCGCCGCGGTCGGCCACCGCCTCGTCCACGGAGGCGAGGCCGTACGCGAGCCGACGGTCGTGGACGACGGCGTGCTGGAGGCGGTACGGGAGTACGCCGACCTCGCCCCGCTGCACGTGCCGCCCGCCCTCGCGCTCGTCGAGGCCGCCCGGCGCAGGCTGCCCGACGTCCCGCACGTGCTCTGCCCCGACACCGCCTTCCACGCGGGACTTCCCGACGCCGCCGCCACCTACGCGCTGCCCGCCGAGTGGAGGAGCCGCTACGGCCTGCGCCGCTACGGCTTCCACGGCCTGTCGTACGCCTGGGCGCTGGGACGGGCCGCGGAGCTGCTCGAGCGGCCCGAGGGAACCCTGCGGGTGGTGCTGGCCCATCTCGGCGGAGGCTCATCGGTGTGCGCCGTCCGCGAGGGGCGCAGCGTGGACACCTCGATGGGGTTCACCCCGCTGGAGGGGGTCCCGATGAGCAAGCGGTCGGGGAGCGTCGATCCCGGCATGCTGCTGTGGCTGCTGTCCGGTTCCCGGCTCACGCTCGACGAGCTGCGCGACGGCCTGGAACACCGGTCGGGACTGCTCGGGCTCTCGGACGGCAAGTCGGGCGACACCCGGGAGCTCGTCGCCTCCGGGGATCCCGCCGCCGCGCTGGCTCTGGAGGTGTTCGAGCACCGGGTGAGCCGGGAGGTCGCCGCCGCCGCGACGAGCCTGGACCGGCTCGACGCGCTCGTGTTCACCGGGGAGATCGGCTGGGACCAGCCGGAGGTCCGCGAGGCCGTCTGCCGCAGGCTCTCGCTGCTCGGTGTCGAGCCGCCCGCCCGTACCGACCTCGACGCCGACGGCACGGTCAGCGCGCCCGGCGCGTCCGTGCCCGTGCTGGTGGTCCGGCCGAGAGAGGAACTGCAACTCGCCAGGGAGACTCTCGGCGCGCTCGGCCGGCACGCGTGAGGAACCGATGCGGGGTCCGGCCGCCGCTCGGGGAGCCGTTCAGGGAAGGTGGGAAGTGATCGTGACCCGTGATCTCGTCAGGGGCGCCGAGAGCGGCGTCCTCGCCACCGCGGCGATGAGCGCGGTGATGCTCGCCGGAGACCGCGCGGGTCTCATGAGCGACCAGCCGCCCAAGAGGATCGTCCGCGCCCTGCTACCGGGCCACAGGCACCGGCCCAAACGGGGAGAGCGGGTGCTGGGCGCGCTCGCCCACTTCGGCTTCGGCGCCGCGGGCGGGGCCGCGTTCGCCCTGCTGTGCGGGGGACGCCGTGCCCCGGTGACGCTCGGGGTGACGTACGGGCTGGCGATCTGGTTCGTCAGCTACCAGGGCTGGGTGCCGAAACTGGGGGTCCTGCCCCCGATCCCCGAGGACCGGCCGGGGCGTCAGGCGGTGATGGCCGCCGGCCACGTGGTGTACGGCGCGACGCTCGCTCTCGCGGCGAACGGCCTCCGCCGCGAGACCTGACGGCCCGCACGGCACGTGCCGGGTTTCGCGGGGGAGCGGTCTCCCCGCCCGGGGCCCGGCGGGTTCGCCCGCGAGTTCCCGCGGGGCGGTCCGCCCCTTCCGTGTCCCTGCCGGGAGGGGACGGGGCGGACCGTCACACTGATCGCGGAGACGGTGGAACGGTCTGCCCCGCGAAGGGGATCCCGTCCTACGAGCGGTCACCGAGATACTAGGAGGCGGCCACCGAGGCCGAGACCGGCTGCCCGGCAGAGAGCGTCTGCCGCATCGGCTTGCCGACGGTACCGCGCGCCGCGCTGGGGCCTTCCGGCGCCTCCTCGACGTCCGCGGGGTTGATCCGGCCGCCGTGCTCGTCGTGGTGGTCCGCGTCCGCGTCGTCGAACCACACGCCGCCGTCCGCGAGATAGCGGAAGCGGATGGGCTGCCGTGCGGGGACCATCAGGCTCACCTGGTAGGTGCCGTCGTCCCTGCGCTGCATGGGATGGGCGTAGGGGTCCCAGTCGTTGAAGTCGCCGACCAGCGAGACTCCTCCGACGGTCGGGCTCTCCGTTATGCTGAAAGTCAGCTTGACCTGGCCGTTCTTGGTCGGCTTACCGCGCTTGATCACTGAAATCCTCCTGACATCACTGTCTCCGTGCGTAACGTGCCGTGATCTTGGTTGCGGAAAGACGTGAAGATCACGCCAACTACCGGATCGCGCCGACATGGACGTGACGCGACCAGGAGGCCGACGCCCAGTCACGGCCGAGCCGTCGATCCATATGGATCGTTACCGCCCGTAGCGGCAGGACAACCCGGACAGACCGATATTTGATCGGCATCACGTCCGACCTTGACCCGGCCATGATGCTTGACCGGCCCTGACCGGAGGCGGGCGCGCGTCGGCCAGGATGGTGGGGTGAACATAAGGCCGATCTCCCCGTCGTCGCTGGTGGAGGAACTCGCTGACCGGGTGGCCGCGCGACCTCGCGACTCCTGGGTGCGCGTCGCGCTCGACGGAGCTCCGGCGGCGCGGCCGGAGAACCTCGCCGACGCGCTGGCCGACCCGCTCCGGCTCCGCGGCAGGGAGGTGCTCCGGGTCTCCACCGCCGACTTCCTGCGTCCGGCCTCGCTCCGCTTCGAGTACGGCCGGACCGACCCGGACTCCTTCTACGCCGACTGGTTCGACTACGGGGGGCTGGCCAGGGAGGTCCTGAGACCGCTCGACCCCGGGCGGTCGGGGAAGGTGCTGCCCACGCTGTGGGACAGCGTCGTCGACAGGGCCACTCGCGCGCCCTACGTCACGGTTCCCCCGGGCGGGGTGCTGCTGCTGGCCGGACCCCTGCTGCTGGGCCGGGGACTGCCGTTCGAGCTGACCGTGCATCTGCGGCTCTCACCGGGCGCGCTCGCCCGGCGCACCCCGGACGAGCAGCGCTGGACGCTGCCCGCCTACGCGCGCTACGAGGAGGAGGTGACCCCGGCGGAGGCCGCGGACGTGGTCGTCCGCGTCGACGACCCGAGACACCCGGCCCTGGTCACCGTGTCATGACGCGTCTCCGGGCGGAACGGAACCCGAGACCGGGACGTGGGAGCGGGACGGGGCCGGACCTGGGAGCCGGGCGGGAGCGGCGGCGGGGACAGGGCCCGGACGGGCGGGGCCGGAACCCGGACGAGGGTGACGGGCGGACGCGGAGGCAGGACGCGTCCCTCGGACGCGCCCTGCCTCCGATCGTCCGACGGCGGGGCTACACGCCCGCGCGCGAGGGAATCCTGCCCTCGGTGTCGGTGTACGAGCCGCGGAGTGACTCCTGCTCGGCGGAGGACCGCATCTCCTCGCGGTTCTCCTCCAGACGCAGGGCGACTCCCATCGCGAAGAAGGTCGGCGCCCACTCGCCCACGAAGATCCCCCACCGGTCCGCCCGGTCGACTCCCGCGTGCTCCTTCGAGTTCGACGTGAACCACGCCGCGACCGACGCGCCGATCGAGGCGAGCCCGGCGACGTACATCATGCTGGACTTCACGCCCATCTTGTGAAGCATATTGATCATTTCATCCCCCTGATGATGGTTCGTTCTTATGGTTACCCCGGGAAATGGCGGATAACCGAATGTGACGAACCGCAGGTGGAGGTATCTCGGCCGAGTGGATCTCGTCGTCCTATGTCGTCTCGCGCGGTCTCGCGTGGTCGCGCTCGCTCTCCCCGCCGAGGCGTTTGAGGAGGTCCTCGCGCCTGGCTTCGAGCTCGCCGACGAGGATCTCCTGCTCGTCGGCCTGGTTGATCATCATCGACCGCTCGGTGGGGTCGGTGGGACCGACCTCCCCGACCTGCCTTCGCATGTCGGCGACCTCGGCACGCAGTCTCTCCAGGTCCTCTTCGACCTGCCGCAGTTCTTCCTGAACGCTCATTTGCTGTCCATACCCCTGCTTCCGGCCTCGACTCCACGGTTCTGGCCGTCTCGCCCGGTCCCGCTCGCCGGTCCCGCGATCTCGGCGTCCGGGAGGCGCTCCGCGCGGCGGCGGGAACCCGGCAGGCCCGGCCGGTGTACCTCCCGCATGAGAAGAATCCTTTTCCTCCTGGCGTTCATCGTCCCCCTGCTCGCCCTCGGCGCCCCGGCACGGGCGGGAGGCTGGGCACTCACCGTGATGGACCCGGTCCCGGTGACGAGCCCGGACACGACGTACACCCTCGGCTTCTGGCTGCTCCAGCACGGCACCCACCCGTACGAGGGCGGCGACCTGGGCGAGGTCGCGCTGAAGTTCACCGACGGCACGAGGAGTTTCACGTTCTCCGGCGTGGAGCTGAAGGAGCCCGCCCACTACGCCGCCGCGGTCTCCCTGCCCAAGGGCACCTGGGAGGTGGAGGGGATCCAGGGCTGGTTCGCACCCCACCGGATCGGCACCCTGACGGTGCCCGGCCGGCTGGAGGTCGCCCCGATTCCCGAGGACCTCAAGCGGTCGATCGCCGCCCAGCCGCAGCGGGACTACTGGGGCGTGATCCGCCCGCCGGGCGTCCCCGTCGGCGACGGCACTCCCTCCGAGTTCGCCGGCCCCACGCCCGCCGCCACTCCGGCGGCGGCGCCCGCCGGAGGCTCACCGGTGGAGACGACCACCGTCGCGGTCGTGGAGCAGGAAACCTGGTGGCGGCCCCCGTACGTGCTGGCGGCGCTTGCGGGGATCGCCGCTCTCACGGCTCTCGCCTACCGGGTACGGCGACGCTGACCGCCGGGGGCGGGCCGGGCGGCTCGCCCACGGGGCGGGTCGGGTCTGGAGTCTCGCCCGCGGCTGGGGGCGGCGGAGTCTCGCGCATGGCCCGGGTCGATGGAGTCTCGCCCGCGGCCCGGGTCAGCGGAGCAGGGATCTCGCCGTCGGCGTCAGGTTCAGCCGCTCGGGAGGAGCGACCAGGCGCGCCGACAGCTCGGGAAGCACTTCCCGTGTCCACCTCGCCGAACGCGCGAGCCGTGCGGCGTGCTCGTCGTGCCGTTCCCGGCTCGCGAAGGCGGAGAACCACACGAAGACGTCTTCGCCGGTCCGTACCGGCAATGCGGGGTAGGTGTTCTCGGCGTGTTCGGTCCGCAGGCGGGCCAGCGGGGCGGCGCCCGTCTCCGCCAGCAGCGGCGCCACCCGGTCATCGAAGAACCGGGCGAACTCGTCGCCGGGTACGTCCGGGTGGCAGACGGTCGCGGTGAACCACGACGAGGTCGCCTCGTCGCTCGCAGGGGGACCGGCCGTCGCCGCGCCGCCCGCCGCGGGACGGGCGGCGCCCGACAGGTCGAAGCCCGCTCCCGGGGCCGACGGGCGGAGCAGCAGGACGTCGTCCGAGTCGATCATCGTCCCGTTGGCCTCGTCGCGGTGGGCCTTCCACGCCGGTCCTCCGTAGAAGGCCGCCAGCGCCCCGGCCCGCGACTCCATGTCACGGAACCCGCGCAGCCAGACGAACCGCTCCGGGTCGTCCCGGTCGCGGAACTGGCCGACGACGCGCATGCCCACGGCCTCCTGGGACTCGACGAACTCCCTGTCGAACAGGGTGACCAGGTCGTCCCTCCTGCCGGGGTGCAGCGTGTACCGCCTCAGTTCGAGGATCGGGCAGCAGGTGTTCTCCGCCTGCCCGTGACGGGCGTCGTTCGTCACCGTGATCGGTCCTTCCCGGAACTGCTCAGTGGTGCCCGCATGCTAGGAGCAGGTCACTGACACCTTGCGTCAGTGACCTGCTCCCGTGGCCGGGCCGCCACCGTCGTGTCCGGCCGGTTCGAGCGCGGAGCCCGTGACACGCGAGGTGTCACGGGCTCCTTCGCCGTCAGTCGTAACCCCGTCAGTCGTCGTCCTGGTCGTCGGTGTCGGTGTCGGTGGCGTCGTCGGCGGCGTCGGCGGCCCGCTCGGCGGCGGTCTCGGTCTCCTGGTCCTGCTCCAGGATCGCGCCGCTGGTGGCGTCGACGTCGAACTCGTGCTCGACGTCACCCTCGAGGAGCTCGATCTCCCAGCTGGTGGGAATCTCGTCGCCGTCGAACTCGGCCTTGACGAGCTTGGCGCCGGGCACCTTGTCCTGAGCGATCTTGATGGCCGCGTCCCGCTTGACCTTGGCCTCCGCCTCGCCGGGCGCGGGGGTCGCGGGAGTGGTCCGGGTCCCGGGCGTCTCGGTCACCGGTACGGGAGTCGTCGCCGTACCGCTGGGGGCCGGGGTGGGCGTCGCGGTTCCGGCGAAGGCTACTGCGCCGCCTCCGGAGACGACGGCGAGAAGTCCGGCGGCGGCGATGGTGAGTTTCGTCGTGTTTCGCATGTCCCCAAGCCTGCCGGGGCTCCCGTTAGCGGCACGCTGCGGAAACCCTAAAGGCAGGTTAAGGCCGTCGAGCGGCTCCGGCTCCCTGTCTTCCCGCACCCGCCTCGGTGCGATCCGGTCGCCGGGGACCGCACGGGAATCCGGGAGATGACCGCGGGGACATCACGAATGGGGTCTTGCCGAAGTGCGGTCAGAGGATCACTGTCGGAGCAGGGGGGTTCCAACCCTGGAGGATCGCCATGACTGAAGTCACCCGGTCCCATCCGCTCGGAGTCAGCCGCCCGGATCTCGCCGTCGCGGACCTGCCCGAGCCCGAGGAGGTCTTCGGAGTCTCCCGGCTCGGCAAGAAGGAGTTGTTCAAGTACGCCGTCGGTCCCAGCCTCATCGCGCTCGGCATCTCCATCGGCAGCGGCGAGTGGCTGCTGGGACCGCAGGCCGTCGGCCAGTACGGGTTCGTCGGGGTGGGCTGGGTCATCCTGATCTCGGCCATCCTGCAGACCTTCTACAACGTCGAGTGCTCGCGCTACGTCGTGGCCACCGGTGAGGCGCCGGTGGTCGGCTGGGGGCGGGTCCCGCCCGGCTTCCAGCTCTGGGTGCCGCTCTCGGTCTTCGTCGTGATCTTCGCGTTCATCGCCGGAGGCTGGGCCGCCTCCGCCGGGCAGGGCGTCTACGCGCTCGTCCACGGGGAGATCGCACCCGCCGGAGCCGAGGAACCCCGGCTGTGGGCGATCGGCCTGCTCCTGCTCGTCTTCGCCATCACCGCCGCCGCCCGCAAGATCAGCCGGGCCCTGGAACTCGCCAACTGGGGAATGATCAGCACGATCCTGGTCGCGCTGCTGGTCATCGACCTGTTCGTGGTGCCGTTCGAGATCTGGTGGGACGCGATCCGCGGTTTCGTCACCCCCGCGGCGCCACCGGCGGGGATCACCGCCACCCAGCTCGGCGCGCTGGCCGGGTTCACCGCGCTCGCCTCCGGGCTGAACTGGTACGTCATGGGCCACTACCGCGACAAGGGCTACGGCATGGGCTACCGGACCGGGTTCATCGCCGGGATGCGCGGGCCGAAGAGCGAGCTGCTGGCCAGCGGCGTGACCTTCCCGGACGACGCGGCGAACGCGGGCCGCTGGCGCCGCTGGTACCGCCTGCTGCTGGTCGACATGTGGGGCGTCTTCTTCGTCGGGGCCGTCCTCGGGATGCTGCTGCCCACCATCCTGATGGCCAGGGCGGTCGAGCTGTCCGGCGAGCGGCCGACCCAGGAGAACGTCCCGACGTTCGTGGCGAGTGCCCTGGGCGACGAATACGGCCAGGCCATGTTCGTCGGCGCGCTGATCCTGGGAGTGCTGATCCTCTTCTCCACCCAGCTCGGCATCTTCGAGGCGATGGTCCGGGTGGTGACCGACGCCGCCCACGCCACCAGCCCCCGGCTGCGGGTGCTCATCGAGGGTGATCCCCGCAGGTTCTACTACCCGTTCATGTTCGGGCTGCTGGTGGTCATCGCCGTCGTGCTGCACCTGGCACTCCCGGTGAGCCTGGTGCAGTGGTCGGCCAACATGTCCAACCTGGGCGCGCTGATCTATCCGTTCATGCTCATGTACCTCAACGCCAGGTTGCCCCGCCCGGCACGTCCCCGCTGGTGGCACTACGTGATCCTGGTGCTGAACTTCCTGTTCTTCGGTTTCTTCTTCGTCAACTTCATCGCCGACTTCATCGGCGATCCGCTGGTCACCTTCTGACCCCTCCCGAGCCCGCCGATCCCTCTCCGGCCCGACCGCTCCTGTCCTGGCCGGTCATGTCCCCGCGTCCCCCTGTCCCCGCGTTCCCGTGCCGGACCTCCGTCGCGGGGACGCGGTGCGATGGCGGGGGAGGACGGCGGTGGAGGGGGCGGGTGACGTCGGCTGAACCCGGCACGCCGATCCTGCGTACCTGCTGGCGAAAGCGACCTCGAAACCGGTGGCGCGAGGCTGGACCCGAGCTGTGGTCCCGGCTCGCGGCCGGGCGCGATCCGCCGTCGTGCCCGCACACCCTCGATGACGCGGACCTCCACGCTGGAAGGATTGGGATGGACGACATCACGGCCTCCGTCGGGACTCTTCACCCCCGCTCTGGGGCTTCGTGCCCCTCGTGGTGCGAGCGCGAGCACTCCACCACGTACGTCACCCACGCGGCCGACATCGCCGAGTTGCGCAATCCCGACGGGTCCACGGTGACCGTCACGCTCTCCCAGCACGTCCAGCCGGGGTACGTGGGGGAGCAGGTGGTGCGCGTCTACACCTGCCTTGGCGAGGAGACCGGCATCGCCGACCTGTCGCCGGACTCCGCCGAGGCGGTCGGGCGCTCGATCGTCTCCTTCTCGCCTGACGGATCCATGCGCGCGTACGGGCTCGCCCTGCAACGGGCCGCCGCCCACCTGCTGCTTCCCGGGCTGGAGGTGTCCCGTGACGGGGCGGACGCGGCGAGGCCGGTCAAGGTGCCCGGCCGGTCCTCCGCCGAGTCGCCCTCGCAGGAGAAGCTGTTCAGGATCGCGTTCCTGTCCGGCTATCTCAACGTGACGAGGGCGCCGGAACCGTTGAGCGGGGGCGTGGTCGAGCGCCGTCTCAGCCGGGTGCTGTCGCCGAGGGAGATGAGCGAGCTGCGCGACATCGTGCGTGGCATGTTGTCGCGCCGTGCCGCCGCGAGCCGGGGAGCCTTCCGCGGCGACGCGCACGGCGACATGCGCGAGAACACGTACGACCTCGCGTCGGGACTGTAGCGCCGTGCCGGGGGGTTTCGGACACGGTCCGCCGGGTGGGAAAGCGGCGGAAAGGAGATTTGTCTCGGTATGCACTTGCGGTTGCAAGTGCATACGCAAGTGCGTGTGCAACGGAGCTGTGCGAAACGCGTTGTATATGTGAAACTGTGGCACCGTAGAGAGGTGCGACAGGGAGCCCACATGGCCAGACAGACCGCGGAAGACAGCGGCGAGCAAGGCGGCGTTCTCGCGTACGCGGGCGGTGGCGGCCCCACCATCCTGCGGATTCTCCTGGGTGCCCAGCTGCGGAGGCTGCGCGTCGCCAGGGACATCACCCGCGAGCAGGCCGGCTACGCCATCCGCGCCTCCCACGCCAAGATCAGCCGGCTGGAGCTCGGGAGGGTCGGCTTCAAGGAACGCGATGTCGCGGACCTGCTGACGATGTACGGGGTGACCGATACCCAGGAAAGGGCCCCGCTGCTCACGCTGGCCCGCCAGGCCAACGCCCCCGGCTGGTGGCACAAGTACGGAGACCTGCTCCCCAACTGGTTCGAGGTCTACGTCGGGCTCGAAGAGGCCGCCTCGATCGTCCGGACCTACGAGGTGCAGTTCATCCCCGGCCTCCTGCAGAGTCCCGAATACGCGCGGGCCGTCATCATGCTCGTGCACGGCGGCGCCACCGCGGACGAGGTCGACCGCCGCGTCGCGCTCCGCATGGCCCGCCAGGAGCGCCTGACCAGGCCGGACGCCCCGACGCTCTGGGCCGTGATGGACGAGGCCGTGCTGCGCCGGCCCATCGGCGGGCCCCAGGTGCTGCGCGCCCAGATCGACCACCTGCTCGACGTCGTCGAGTTGCCCAACGTCAGGCTGCAGATCATGCCGTTCGATCGGGGCGGTCACGCCGCGGCCGGTGGCCCGTTCTCCATCCTGCGCTTCCCCGAGCGGGACCTGCCCGACGTGGTCTACATGGAGCAGCTGACGAGCGCCCTGTACGTGGACAAGCTCGAGGAGACCGACCACTACATGCAGGTCATGGACCGCCTGTGCATCCAGGCGTACTCCGTCTCCGAGAGCAAGGGGTTCCTGCGCGACCTCCGCGAGGAGCTCTCGGACTGACCGGGCTTGCCATGGTTTCAGGGGAATCGCGATGTCCGATGACTGGGAGCTGACTTATCCAGTCATCAGGCGAAATATCGGTTCATGATCTAAAGGTGTCGGTCGCTCGTCTACCATGCGGGAAAGACGTGGTGAAGGCGAGGATATGACCGAGCACGAGCAGGCTCCGCCGGGAATCGACCCTGCGGTCCCGAGTGTGGCCCGTATGTATGACTACTACCTGGGCGGCAAGGACAACTTCGCCTCCGACCGGATCGCCGGAGAGAAGATCGTTGAGCTCGTCCCCAACGTCAAGGACGTGGCGCGCTCCAACCGGGCCTTCCTCGGGCGCACCGTGCGGCATCTCGTCGCCGCGGGGATCCGCCAGTTCATCGACATCGGCACGGGTCTGCCGACGCAGGAGAACGTGCACCAGGTCGTCCTGCGCGAGGCGCCGGACTCCCGGATCGTGTACGTCGACAACGACCCCATCGTGCTCGTCCACGCCCGCGCGCTGCTCGCCGACAACGCGCAGACCATCGTGATCCCCGGGGACCTGCGGGAGCCGGAGGCGATCCTCGACCACCCGGACGTCCGCGAGCGCATCGACTTCGACCAGCCGGTCGCCGTCCTCATGGTGTCCATCCTGCACTTCGTCGCCGACGACGAGGCGGTCTCCGGCATCGCCGCCTCCTTCGGGAAGCGGCTGGTCTCCGGCAGCCATGTGGTGATCTCCCACGTCACCTCGGGCGACCTCACCGAGGAGCAGGTCCGCCAGGGCCGCGGCGTCTACGGCACGACCACCGCGGGCGGCATCTTCCCCCGTACCCTCACCCAGATCCGAGGTCTGTTCGACGGGCTGGAGATGCTCGAACCCGGCCTGGTGCCCGTCTACGACTGGCGGCCCGACTCCGGCGACGTCGTCATCCCGCCGGGAGCCGGAGCCGTCACCGTGGGAGCCGTCGGGCGCGTCCCGTAGGACCGTCCAGCCCCCGTCCGCGCTCCTCCCGGGGAGCGCGGACGAGGATCCCCGGGGCGCACGGACGGCGGCCCCCGGGCGCGGGCGTCCGAGACACCGAGACCTCGCAACCGGACGGGGCCGCGGCCCCGCCGGCCCCCGGCTCCCTCAAGCTCCCCTCGGCCGACACCGGGCCGGGAAACGGTGAACCCGCCGGAGCCGGTGAGCGTATCTGAAGGATGTTGACACATTCGCGCCAGACCGGTGTCGCCAGGAACGCCCGGGTGGTCGCCACGGTGATTCTCGCCCTGTCCTTCTCCCTCGCCTGCAGCGCGGACCAGCCCGTGAGCTCCCCCGCCGCCGCGGCCGGAATCGCGGCCCCCGCGGGCCCGCCCCCAACCGTCGAGCAGCTCGCCAAGAAGGTCGACTGCAAGCCCCGGATCCAGGTCGACGCGGTCGACATCCGGACGGGAGCCTGCAAGACCTCCGTCGGCCAGTTCTTCATCAGCACCTTCGTCACCCAGTCCGGCAAGGACCAGTGGATGGACCAGGCTCCGGAGTACAACCCGCACCTGGTCGGGGAGCTGTGGACCGTGCTCGGCGCCAGGAAGGTCCTGGACGAGCTGCGCGTGACGCTGGGCGGAGACCTGCACCTGACCGACCACCGGGTGACCCCGACCCCCACGCCGCCCGCCGGGTGACGAGCGCGGCCGGCCCGTGCCGGGCGAACGCGCCCGGCACGGGCCGGGGCCGCGACACGTCCGGGCACCCGCCCGTCGGACATCGCTTGCCATAGCGGTGCTAGATGTGCGAGCGGCATTATTGCTAGCGGGGATCGGCTCGATAGCGGTGCTAGCATCTGCGGGATGTCCACACAGGAGCGCCGCGAGCGCGAGCGGGCGCGACGCCATCGGCTGATCGTGACGGTCGCTCGCGAGCTGGCCGAGGCCGAGGGATGGGAGGCGGTCACGACGCGCCGTCTCGCCGAGCGTATCGAATACAGCCAGCCGGTCCTCTACAGCCACTTCGCGGGCAAGGACGCCATCGTGGCGGCCGTCGCCCTGGAAGGCTTCGCCGAGCTCGCCGCCGAGCTGGGCAAGGCCCGCGCGACGGCCGGTACCCCGCGCGAGGCGCTCGCCGCCCTGACCCACGCCTACGCCGGCTTCGCCCGCCTGAACCCGTCGCTGTACGACGCCATGCTCACCCTCGCCGTCGACCTGCCCTTCGGCCGTCCCGACACCCCCGCCCCGCTCCAGGCCGCCTTCACCGAGTTCCGCGACGCGATCGCCGCCTTCGCCGCCGGCCGCGACACCGGCATCCTGGCCGAGGTCGCCTGGGGTTCCGTGCACGGTCTCGTCACCCTCACCCGCAGCGGCCGTCTTCCGGCGGACCACCACGAGCGACGGCTGGCGATGCTGATCGACCAGCTCGCCGCGTCCGCCGACCGGCGGTAGCCCCTCGGATTCCCCGCCCGGTGCCGGTGGTCTCGCGCACGCGTTTCCCGCCGGGCTCCCGGGTTCTCAGGGAGCGCGAACTTTATCCCTGAATGAAATAGATACGGCATTGCCTGCTGATTCGCCGGTCCGTAGCATCCGTCCCATGTCCATCACACGTGAGTTCGCCTACGCATCGCCCTCGCGTCCCGCTGACGGCGAGTGCGTGTGGTATCGCTCCAAAGGCGATCTCTACGACCTGATTCGCACGGGCAGCAACGGAGATTTCCGCTATCACATCTTTCATGCCCGCGACGGCCGCTATCTCCAGGCCTTCGCCTCCTGGCAGGACGGCCTGGAGTGGATCAAGGAGCGGGTCGAGGACGAGTAGTGCGGTCCGGCCGGGATCCGCGGCCCCGGTGCTCGCCGCGCCGCACGCGGAACTCCGGGGCGGAGCCGGGTCCTGGACGCCTTCCGGCGGGCACGGACATCCGAAGCCGGTGCCCGCCGGGACGGGGAGTCAGGGCACCAGGCGCAGCGCGGGGCGCTGGTCGGGCAGGTCGAGCAGCTCGCGCACCCGGGAGACGGGCCAGGCCAGCTGGGCGGCGAGTCGCGCCATGGTGAGGCCGGTCTCGGAGACGGCCAGGTCGAAGGCCCTGCGCAGCAGCACGGGCTGCTCGCCGGGATAGCCGCTGATCGGCTCGGCGGCGAAGCCAGGCTGGTCGCGCAGCGTCTTGAGCCGCTGGTAGGCGCGGCTCGCCGCCGAATCGGAGATCAGGCCGACCTCGCGGCAGCGGTACAGCAGGGAGTCGACCGACACGCCCCAGGTGTGCTTGAGCTCGACCAGCCTGCGCAGGTCGAGGCGGCCGGGCAGCTCCGGCAGGATGCTGTCGCGCGGGGTCAGGAACTCGGCGGCGAAGACGTCGGCCTCCCGCTCCTGCTGGGTGTCTCCCGACGCGGTGTCGCCGTGCAGAACCAGGTGCCCCAGCTCGTGGGCGGCGGTGAAGCGGTAGCGGTGGATGTCGTCGAACCGGTTGGCGGTCAGCACCACGATCGGACGGGGCAGCTGGGAGGTGGAGAAGGCGTCCACCGTGGTGGCGTCCTCGTCGGGCGGCGGGAGGACCACGACGATCCCGTGGGCCTCCATGTGCCGGACGATGTGCGACAGCGGGCCGGTGCCCAGCCCCCAGAGTCGCCGCAGGGCGCGAGCGGCCTGGGCGGGGTCGCTGGGAAGCTCCACGCCGGAGTGGACCTCGCCGCCGGAGAAGCCGGGGAGGGCGACGTGCGGCAGCCTGACCTGCCTCTCCAGGGCGTGGGCCAGCTCCCACACCTGCTCGACGAAGGCCGCGGCCTTGGCCCGCTGGTGCGCGCGGGTGGAGCGCAGGCTCCTGAAATGCGCCATGGACCCGTCCAGCTTGCCGTGCGGCCGGCCCAGCAGGAAGAACGCCGGCGGTACGCCGAGCGCGTCGGCCAGGCGGGGAACGAGGTCGGGCCGGGGACGGGTCATGCCCGTCTCGTACTGCCCCACCGCCGCGGGAGTGACGCCGATCCGTTCGGCCAGATCCTTCTTGGTCATCCCCGCGAGCTGTCGCGCCTGGGTCAGCCGTCCCTGGTCGAACGCGTCCGCCACGGCCTGCGGGCTCGGCCCGCCGCTCCCGGAGACGCCGGGAGCGCCGAACAGAGGGGGCTGGTTACGGTTGCTCATTGTCGCCGGTGACCACGGTTTCCTCGGGTGCCTCGCTGCTTACGGGGAAGATCTTGCCACTCTTCCGCTCGACCGGAGACCTCGTGCTCAACGCGAGGGTGGGTACGAGGCCGTCGTCGAAGCGTGACGCGGCACCGGGCTCGGCCGTCCACCGGCCACGGACGGCCCCGGGGGAGGCGGCGGTCAGCGGGATCGGCTCGTGGTGCAGCCACCGGATCCTGCCGAACTCGTCGATGAGTTCCGCCTCTCCCCAGTAGAGCCGCAGCAGGCCGGCCTGCGCGTTGCCCGCGTAGGCGATCGGGACCAGCCGGGTGTCGCCGGGCAGCCCGGTGAGGGCGGGACGCACCGTGGCCGGCCCGTCCGCCCCGGCGGACAGGTCCAGCTCCTCCTGCGCGGGCTGGACGGACTCCTCCCCGAGCGTCAGGTCCAGCTCCTCCTGGCGGTAGGAGGTCGCCGGGCCGAACCGGTCGAACAGCTCGCGCACCAGCGAGGAGATCCGGCCGTCGCTGACGCGGGCCTCGGAGATCGGTGTGCGGTCGTCCTCGGCGTAGCGGAAGGGCAGCAGCAGGTTGCCGCCCAGGACCACCAGGTGGTGCGGCGAGCCGTGCGGCCTGACCAGCTGGAAACCCGGCTCGTCGCGCAGCCCCTCGGCGATCGCCTCGTAGCGCCTGGCCATCATGGTGAAGCCGTAGGTGTACCGCTTGTCGCTGTGCCCGGAACTCTGCGCGTCCTGCGCGTTGCCCATCGCCTCCAGCAGCGACGCGGCCAGCCGCCCGCGTACGGCGTCGGCGCGGTCGCCGAACCGCTCGCTCGCCCAGCTCGACACCCGGCCCGGCACCCGGTCCGCCCCCTGGCCGGGCACCCGGCCCGACCTCGTCCTGCCCGGTCCCTCCTGGGACGATCTCGGGGACGACTCCTGGGACGACAACGACGACCCCGCGCCCATCGGCGACCTCCGCTCGGACTTCGTTCCGTGCCGGGCGATCGTCGCCGACACTTCATTTCCGCGCATCATACTCCCGCCGAAGCTCTAGTTGATGTTGCGTGTCTCTCGTGTCGCGGTTGGTGACGGTTGACTCCCCGCCGGGACCGCGGCCGGGCCGATCCCGGCAGGCAGGGGCGAGGATTAGGGGTCGAGGGTGTGGAGCCGGGGCTAAATGAACTGTGAACTGTCGGTGGGACAGGCAATGATTGCTCCCATCATGGTCATCTCCCCGTCCCTCCCGTTCACCGCCACGACGTCCCCGAGCGGCGACATCGTGGTCTTCTACGTCGGCACCGAGCCCCGCATGACACCGGAACAGGCGCTCGCGTTCGCCGACATGCTCCGTGACCTCGCGACCGGCGTGCGACGTCCCGTCCTGGCCGGAACGTCGGCCGGCGCGCATCGGCTGTCCTGATCGAGAGGCCTCGCCGGTCCTGGCCGGGTGCTCGCCGGTTCTGACCGGCGCTCGCCCGTCCCCGCTCGTCCGCGCCTGCCCTAGCCCGCCCTCGCCCGCCCTCGCCGGTCCCCGGTGCCGGACGGGCGAGGGTTCCCGCGCGTCCGGGACCGGTGTCGCGGCCCCGGCTTCGACCGCGGCCCCGGCCCCGAACCCGTCCCGGGACCCGGAGCCCGACCCCGCTCCGCACCGGAGACCCGCGGCCACGCCCGGACCCTGACCTCGGGGACCTCGGGGACCTCGGGGACCTCGGGGACCTCGGGCGGGACCGGAGCGCGCCACGGGTGCGCCGTGGGTATTCATGGCAATCCCTTTCACTCTCCGTGGTCATTGCGTAACGTTCTGGCTGGCGAGGCTTCCGGAGGGCAGGCCGTCTCGCCGATCCGCCCACCCGCTACTCCGTCGCGGTCCCGGCGTCCGATGCCCAGGGCGTTCCCGAAAGCGTCGAAGTCAGATATGGAAGGACAGAACATGCAACCCTTCGAGCTCCCTGACTTCTACCTGCCGTATCCGGCCAGGCTGAACCCCCACGTGGAGACCGCGCGCGAGCACACCAGGGCCTGGGCGCACGACATGGGCATTCTCGACCCCGAGCTCGGCATCTGGGACGAGCACAAGCTCGACGCCATGGACTACGGCCTGCTGTGCGCCTACACCCACCCCGACGCCCCCGCCGCCGAGCTCGACCTCATCACCGACTGGTACGTGTGGGTGTTCTTCTTCGACGACCACTTCCTGGAGACCTTCAAGCGCAGCGGCGACCTGACCGGGGCCAAGGAGTACCTCGACAGGCTGGCGGCCTTCATGCCGGTGCGTCCCACGGGCCCGTCCCCCGAGCCGGAGAATCCGGTGGAGCGTGGCCTCGCCGACCTGTGGGCCCGCACGATCCCGGCCATGTCCGCCGGCTGGCGGGCCAGGTTCGTCGAGAGCACGAAGAACCTCCTCGACGAGTCCCTGTGGGAGCTGGCCAACATCAACGCGGGACGCGTTGCCAACCCGATCGAGTACGTCGAGATGCGGCGCAAGGTCGGCGGCGCCCCCTGGTCGGCCAACCTGGTCGAGCACGCGGCGGGCGCCGAGGTCCCGGCCGCCGTCGCCGCGAGCAGGCCGATGCGCGTGCTGAGAGACACCTTCTCCGACGCGGTGCACCTGCGCAACGACCTCTTCTCCTACGAGCGCGAGGTCGGCGAGGAGGGCGAGCTCAGCAACGGCGTGCTGGTCTTCGAGCGCTTCCTGGGCTACGACACCCAGCGGGCCGCCGACGCCGTCAACGACCTGATCACCTCCCGGCTGCACCAGTTCGAGAACACCGTTCTCACCGAGCTGCCCCCGCTCTTCGAGGAGCACGGCCTGGACCTGAGGTCCCGCCTCGACGTCCTCGCCTACGTCAAGGGGCTCCAGGACTGGCAGTCGGGCGGCCACGAGTGGCACATGCGCTCCAGCCGCTACATGAACGGGGCCTCGCGGGCGGCCCCGGTGGCCCCGGCCCTGCTCGGCGGGCCGACCGGCCTGGGTGTCTCGGCGGCGCGCATCAGGCTGGCGCCCGGCGTCACGGGGCCGGGGGGCGTCAGAAGCCACACCCACGTCCCCCTCCGGAAGGTGGGGCCGCTGCCGCTGCCCGAGATCTACATGCCGTACACCGCCCGGATGAATCCCCACCTCGACGCCTCCCGCCGCAACGCCGTGGAATGGGCGCGCGAGATGGGGATGTTCGAGCAGCTCCCCGGCTTCCCCGGCCTGGCCGTCTGGACCGAGCACAAGCTCGACACCTACGACTTCGCCATCTGCGCCGGCGCCATCAATCCGGACGCCCCCGGTCCCGAGCTGGACATCTCGACGTTCTGGCTCACCTGGGGGACCTACGCCGACGACTACTTCCCGGTCGTGTTCGGGCCGCGCCGCGACATGGCGGGCGCGAAGGTGTTCAACGAGCGGCTGTCGGCGTTCATGCCGCTGGACCTCTCCGCCACCCCGCCGCCGGTCAACCCGATCGAGCGGGGCCTGGCCGACCTGTGGTTCCGTACGGCGGCCCCCATGTCGGAGGCCGCGCGCGCCGGGTTCCGCCGGGCCGTCGAGGACATGACGGAGAGCTGGCTGTGGGAGCTGGCCAACCACATCCAGAACCGGGTCCCCGACCCGGTCGACTACATCGAGATGCGCCGCAGGACCTTCGGCTCCGACCTCACGATGAGCCTGTCGCGGCTGGCCCACGGCCAGGCGGTGCCGCCCGAGATCTACGACACCCGGACGATGCGCGGCCTGGACGACTCGGCCGCCGACTACGCCTGCCTGGTCAACGACCTCTGCTCGTACCAGAAGGAGATCCAGTTCGAGGGCGAGCTGCACAACTGCGTCCTGGTGGTCCAGGACTTCCTGAACTGCGACGCGCGGCAGGCCGCCGACATCGTCAACGACCTGATGACGTCCCGGATGCGGCAGTTCGAGCACATCGTCGCCACCGAGCTCCCGGCTCTCTGCGACGACTTCGACCTCGACGGGGAGGCCAGGGAGGCGCTCAACGGATACGTGGCGGAGCTGCAGGACTGGATGGCCGGCGTGCTGCTGTGGCACATGAAGACGCGCCGCTACGACGAGTCCGAGCTGCGCTACCCGCCCGCGACGGTCCGCCCGGTCGGCGCTCCCGCCGGTCTCGGCACCGCGGCCGCGCGCGTCGGATCGCCGCTACGGGTGGTGCCGGCTCCGCTCCCCTGACAGGACGGGGGGTTCGGGGCCGAAGCCGTCCCGCTGTCTCCCGGGCGGGGCCGGCGCGGCAGGTGGGCGAGGGCGGCCTTGTCGGCTCGCCGGCCTTCTGGAGGGTCACGGCTGCCCGCCGGCGAGGTCAGCGCGCTCGCCGCGTTCTGAAGTCGTACCTGCGCGGCCTGGCGCGCGGCGGTGCCTGCGCCTGCGGTCGCGGCTCCGCTTCTGGCTCCGTCTCCGCTTCCGCCTGCGCCGGCGACTCCGCCCTGATCTCGGGGATCGCCGGCGCGGTGACGACCTCCGTGCGCGGCTCGCCCACGGGTCGCCGCGTGGTCAGGTCGATGACCGTGCCGTGACCGCTGGTCGCGGCGTGCGAGGCGGCGAACAGGATGAGCACGTTCACCAGCTTCAGGAACAGCAGCATGCCCACCGCGCCCGCGACGACCTGGTACGCCGGACTCGCCGAGCTGAAGTTGAGATAGACCTGTCCGATCGTCTTCAGCAGTTCCAGCCCGATGGTGATGACCAGGGCCGGTCCGATCACCCGCCGCGGCGACAGGCGCAGTCGAGGAGGCAGCGTCAGCAACGCCATCGACAGCAGGAGGTTCACGCAGATGCCGAGCACGAAGGCGACCGCGGACAGCGTCCACTGCGCCGGCAGTGCCTCGACCCCGATCGTCTGCCCGGCCAGCCAGGTCAGCGCGGTCTGGGCGCCGAAGGACAGGGTCAGCGAGACCGACAACAGCAGGCCGAGCATGACCAGTACGGCCAGGTCGATCAGCCACCGGAGGAAGAAGTCGCCCGGATACTGCTCCAGGCCCCAGACCGCCCGCATGGAGGAGCGCATCGAGTCGATCCAGAACAGGCCGGTCAGCGGGAGGCCGAACGAGGCGATCACCCCGGCCGTGTCCCGCGCGTCGCGCAGCGCCTGCACGTCCAGCCGCGGGAACGTGTCGCTCAGGTAACCCTCCACCTGGGCGATCGCGGCGGGCGTGTCCAGCACGTGACCCATGATCACGAAGGCCAGCAGGGCCAGCGCGAAGATGGCGTAGAACGCGTAGTAGGTCATGCCCGCGGACAGGCGGCCCGCGTCGGTGCGGTCGTAGTGGACGGCGGCCCGGACAAGGTGGTCGAACCAGCCGCACCGGTGCCGCATCGCGGCCCATGCCCTGACGAACCCGCTGGTCCACCGGCTCGCCCCGGGGGTGGCCTTCATGACGGCGCACTCTACCCTCAGGCGGGCGTTTCACCGCTTGTGAACCGGCCGATCGTGGTGACCTCCGGAGTGACGCGGCTCGCCGTCGTTACCAACTGCCACGAGAGAGCGGGTTCTGGCCCACTTTCGATGATCAGCTACTCAGGGTGAGCTCGGCGAGGGAATCCTGACGCTGCTTCTCTTTGTCGCGATCTTGTGACGGGTCCCTCCGTCACTACCGGATTTGTGCCGGAGGCGTTTGGTCGACAGACCTTCGCGGTCAGGTACGGCGGGCGGCCCAAACGGTGCGTTCGGTGCGTACCGTCAGGTCGTCGCGGCGCAGGATGCAGTGCGGGCTGCTGACGTCGAGGAGCTGGGCGAGCGCGGTGAGGTCCTCGGGGGAGAGCCTGTCGGCGATGACGCTGTGGATGCGCTGCAGGACCCCGAGGGCGTAGCGGCCGATCGCTTTGCTGCGGTCGCCCTCGATGTTCACGGCGATGGTGCATTCGTCTTCGACGATGAAGCCGGCGGCGGTCAGCATCGGGCCCCAGTCGGCGCCGCGGTGGGGCATGTGTTCGGCTTGGCGGCGGTCGGCTGCGGCGTGGACGCGCTCTTCCAGGCCGGACCGGTCCTTGGGGGCGCCCTCGGGCAGGAAGCGGGGATGGCCGGCCAGTTCGACGACGGCGAACAGGCCGCCGGGCGCGAGCGTGTCGTGGACGGTGCGCAGCGCGCGCTCAGGGTGGGTCATGTGGTGCATCGAGGCCGATGCCCAGATCAGGTCCGGTGAGCCGAGGTCGGGCCAGGCGGCTTCATCCAGGTCGGCCTGCACGGTGCGCACGCGTTTCTCGGCGCCGCGGACGCACGCCTTGGTGCGCAGGCGCTGAAGGTGTTCGACGGACGTGTCGACGGCGGTGACGTACGCGTCGGGGAAGCGGTCGAGAAGGGCGAAGGTGCCCGCGCCCGTGCCGCAGCCCAGGTCCACGATCTGACGCGGGCTTGTCTTCAGCGGCAGCCATGCGGTGATGGAGGCTGTGTGCTCGGCGAGGACCTCGGCGTCCAGGTCGAGGATCTCCGCCTGGCCGCTGGTGTCCTGCTCGTGGTGGTGGCCGTGCGAAGCACCGTGGTGGGAGATATGCGTATGTGTTTGGTTCATGCTCTTCACATTAGGAGCTCTATGCGCCAGAAGCGTGACATCTTGCCGTTTGCGCAAGAGGATGGTCGCGGGTGCTGCCTGGCGCGCAAGAGGTCACTGATGCGGAGCCGGTCGTGCGACTCGCGCCGTCATCCGGGAGAGCCTTGAGCGTCGCTGCCGCCGTCGTCGCGCTGGTGGCCGCGGCGTGCGTCATGGTCGAAGAGGCCCAAGATCTCGCAGGGCCCGCCCTCGGCGCCGATCGCGTGCGGCATCATCGTGGGGAACTCGGCGGCCTGGTTGGTCTCGACGCGGAAACGGCGCTGGCCGAGCAGGAGGATCGCGGTGCCGGACAGCACGACGAGCCACTCGCGCCCCGGATGGGCGCGCATGCGGGCGGGGTTGTCGGGCGGGGGGTCGGTCAGGCGCTGGCGCACCACGCTCATGCCGGGGTAGGCCTTCAGAAGCCAGCGCATCCGGCCGTGGGTGCTGTCGATCATCGGGCTGGTGATGACGTCGTCGGTGGCGGTCTCCACGAGCTGATCCAGTGTGGTGTCCAGGGCGCGGGCGAGGGTGACCAGCTGGTCCAGTGCGAGGCGGCGCTGGCCGTTTTCGATACGGCTCAGTGAGGACTGACTGAGGTGGGCGCGGGTGGCCAGTTCCTCCAGTGACCAGCCCTGCGCCACCCGCAGCGCGCGGATGCGTTTGCGCACGAGGCTGTCCAGCTCTCCACTTTCTTGCGTCATAGGCAACATTGTATGCCTTAGGTGCAATGCGGGTTAGCGTCGTGTGCAAAGGGTCCGCACCGTCCGGGACCGCGCACGACGAAAGAGCAGGAGGACATGGCTGTGACGACTTCTCCGTACGCGAGCGACGCACTGCCCGGTGGGACCGTCGACACAGTGGTGATCGGCGGGGGCGCCGCAGGGCTGAACGGCGCTTTGATGCTGGCCCGCTCCCGCCGCTCGGTCGTCGTGATCGACAGCGGCTCCCCGCGCAACGCGCCGGCTGCGGCCATGCACGGCTTCATCGTGCTGGACGGCACCCCACCGCACGAGATCCTCCGGCGGGGCCGCGAGCAGGTGCGCCAGTACGGCGGGCGCGTCGTCTTCGGCGAGGTGACCTCTGCCGCCCCGGCCGCCCCGTCAGCCGACGGGGACCTGCGTTTCACCCTCACCCTGGCCGACGGCCGCGGCATCACCGCGCGCCGCCTCCTGGTGGCCACCGGCCTGCGGGACGTGCTGCCCGAGGTCCCCGGCCTCGGGCAGCACTGGGGACACGGTGTGGTGCACTGCCCGTACTGCCACGGCTGGGAGGTGCGCGATCAGCCCATCGGCGTCCTCGCCACCGGCCCGGCCTCCGTCCACCACGCGCTCCTGTTCCGCCAGTTGACCAAGGACCTGACCTACTTCACCCACGGCACTCCCCTGGACGGGGACACCCGCACGCGCTTGGCCGCCCGCGGCATCCGCATCGTCGACACCCCGGTGCGGGAGGTCGTCAACCGCGAGGACGGCACCCTCGCCGGGCTGCGCCTGACGGACGGGCAGGTTGTGGCCCGCCGCGTCCTTGCGGTCGCCACGCAGATGCAGGCCCGCACCGAGGGCCTGGACGGTCTGAAACTGCCGATGGAGGACCTGCCCGACACCATGGGCCGCCGTTTCGTCTCCGGCATGGCCGGCACCACCGAGGTGCCGGGCGTGTGGGTGGCGGGCAACGCCACCGATCTCTCCGCCCAGGTCGGCGCCTCCGCCGCGGCCGGTGCCCTGGCCGGTTCCCACATCAACGCCGTGCTGGCCGCCGCAGACACCGACGCCGCGCTCGCCGCAGCACGGGACGAGACGCCCGCCCCCTGACATCCCCTTGGGGCCCGGCCGCCCGGCCCGCCCCGCCCTGCGTCCGCCAGGCCCCACCCACCCCTTTCACCCGCCGGCCGGCCCTGCCCGGCACCGGCTCGGCATGCCCATTCTGTGAGGAAATCATGAGTACACCCCAGCCCCGGCAAGCCGCACCGGCCAGTGGCGAAGACATGCCGGACGCGCGTCAGCTGCGTACGGTCCTGATCGCCGTCTCCCTCGCGCTGATGTCGGTCATCGCCTCGGTGTCCGGGCTGAACGTCGCGCAGACCCACATGGCCGTGGAGTTCGGCGCCTCGCAGAGCACGGTCCTGTGGATCATCAACATCTACACCCTCGCCCTCGCGGCGCTGCTGCTGCCGCTCGGCGCCATCGGAGACCGCCTGGGCCGCAAGCCCATGCTCCTCACCGGACTGGGCGTCTTCGGCGTCGCCACCGTCGTCTCGGCTCTGGCCCCGACGGCGGAGGTGATGCTCGCCGCGCGCGTCGCCAGCGGTATCGGCGCCGCGATGGTCATGCCGGTCACCCTCGCCGTCATCACCTCCACCTTCCCCGAAGAACAGCGCGCCAAGGCGATCGGCGTGTGGACCGGCGTCGCCGGCGGCGGCGGCATCCTGGGCATGTTCCTCTCCGCCCTCCTCGTCGACGTCGCCACCTGGCGCTGGCTGTTCGCTCTGCCGGTGGCCCTGATCCTCGTGGCCCTGGCCATGACCCTGAAGGCGGTTCCCAACTCCCGCGAGACCTCGGCCCACCACTTCGACACCGCTGGCGCACTGCTCTCCACCCTCGCCGTGACCGGTCTCATCTTCGTCCTGCAGGAAGGCCCCGAACGCGGCTGGACCGCCCCCGCCACCCTGATCAGCCTCGCCGTCGGCCTCCTCGCCGCCGCCGGCTTCGTGGCCTGGGAACTGCGCCGCCGCGACAGCGCACTGCTGGACGTGCGGCTGTTCCGCGAGCGCGGCCTGAGCAGCGGCTCGATCACGCTGCTGGTGGTCTTCGGTGTCCAGGCGGGCATCGGCGTGGTCCTCTTCCCGTACTTGCAGGCCGTGCTCGGTTGGTCCGGGCTGCTGTCCACGGCCGCCATGATGCCCATGGCCGTCATGATGATGGCCGCCTCCGGCCTGGCCCCCAAGCTCGCCGCGGGAATCGGTTCCCGCTCCACCATGGCGGCAGGCATCGCGCTGGCCGGACTCGGTCTCACGCTCATGGCCCTGTTCGTCTCCGTCGAAGGCGGCTACCTGTCCATCCTGCCCGGACTGCTCGCCATGGGACTGGGCATGGGCCTGTCGATGACCCCGTCCACCACTGCCATCACTGCCTCCCTGCCGCGCGCCGAGCAGGGTGTGGCCTCCGCGCTGAACGACGTCACCCGCGAGTTCGGCACCGCACTCGGCGTCGCTCTGCTCGGCGCGCTGCTGACCAACGGCTACCGCGGCGCCATCGACGACCGGCTGCACGGCATCCCCCGGGGAACCGCAGACACCGCGCGCCAAGGCGTCGCCAACGCTGTCGAAGCGGCCGGCAACGCCGGCCCGCGCGCCCAGGACCTGCTCCACGCGGCCCAGCAGTCCTTCGTCGACGGCTGGCAGCAGGCCATGTGGGCAGGAGCCGCCGTCATGGGCGTCCTGTTCGTCTACATCGCCTTCCGCGGCCCCAGGAACACGACTCCCGCGGTCACGGACGAGACAGAAGCCCCCGAGGCCGTCGCCGCCCGATGACCACGTAGGAACCGGGCGCACAGCGAAGACCTCTCGTGTCCTCGTGGCCGGCACACAGGACCCGACGGCGCCCTGCATCTGCGGCCCGAGCGCGGAGAAGGCCGACGAGCAGCCCAAACGGTCAGCGCCGCGGCGAACTCTCGTGGCAGTTGGCAGCTCGCCGTCGCCCCGGACACGGGCCCCGGCTTCGGCCCGATCCACAACGAGCCGACAAAGGTGTCGTTCTGCCGTAGCGCGAGACGCGATTAACCGTATAGAAATACGTCACCACTTCGTTTAAGGCTTGACGTAAGCGCGGCGGCGGCGAGAGAGCGCTCTCTCGGCATCCCGGTGACGTCACGCCGCCCGGTCTCGATAGGCAGGTCGATGAGAACAGCTCGTGACCAGGATGGACGCGCGACGTCGCGCGCACGCAGAGGCATCTCCTCAGTCCGTCTCCTCGCGCTGGCCACCTCGGTGGCGGCGCTCACCGCCATGGGGCTGGTGGCCGTGGCGAGCCCCGCCGCCGCGCGGCCGGGCGGAGCACCGGATTTCGGGCCCAACGTCTTCGTGTACGACCCGTCGACACCCGCCACCGAGATCCAGGCCAAGCTCGACGAGATCTTCGCGCGGCAAGAGAACAACGAGATGGGCACGAACCGGTACGCGGTGCTGTTCAAGCCCGGCCGCTACGACGTCAACGCCAAGCTCGGCTACTACACCACCGTCGCGGGGCTCGGCCGGTCGCCCGACGACGTCGACATCAACGGCGCGGTACGGGTCGTCGGCCAGCCCGACCCGAGTTCCGAGGCGGGCATCTCCGCGCTCACCAACTTCTGGCGCTCCGCCGAGAACCTGTCCGTGACGCCGACCGACTGGTCGAACCAGTGGGCGGTGTCGCAGGCGTCCCCGATGCGACGGGTCCACATCCGCGGCACCCTCTGGCTGGAGCCCGGGAACGGCGGTTTCTCCAGCGGCGGGTACATCGCCGACTCGAAGATCGACGGGGTCACGATCAACGGCTCGCAGCAGCAGTGGCTGACGCGCGACAGCCAGCTCGGCGACGCCTGGACCAACGGCGTCTGGAACCAGGTGTTCTCCGGCGTGGTGGGCGCCCCCGCGGAGGGCTTCCCGAACCCGCCCTACACGACGCTGCCCACCAGTCCCGTGACGCGCGAGAAGCCCTTCCTGTACGTCGACGACGCGGGCGCCTACCAGGTCTTCGTCCCGGCCCTGCGCCGGAACACCTCGGGCACGACCTGGGCCGACGGCCGGCAGCAGCAGGGATCGTCGCTGCCGATCCGCGACTTCTTCATCGCGAAGCCGACCGACAGCGCGAGCAGGATCAACCAGCAGCTGTCGCGCGGCAAGCACCTCCTGCTCACCCCGGGCGTCTACCACCTCGACCGGGCGCTGCGCGTCAAGCACAAGGACACGGTCGTGCTCGGCCTGGGCATGCCCAGCCTGGCTCCGGACACCGGCGACGCGGCACTGCGGATCGAGGACGTGGACGGCGTCCGGATCGCGGGCGTGCTCGTCGACGCCGGGCGGCGCGAGTCCGAGGCGCTCGTCGAGGTCGGCGACCGTCACAGCCGCCGGGACCACTCCAGGAACCCGATCTCGCTGCAGGACGTCTTCTTCCGCATCGGCGGACCCTGGGTGGGCAAGGCGAAGACGAGTCTCGTGATCAACAGCGACGACACGATCGTCGACAACATCTGGGCGTGGCGCGGCGACCACGGCAACGGGATCGGCTGGACGCAGAACACGGCCGACACGGGCGTCGTGGTCAACGGCGACGACGTGACGGCGTACGGCCTGTTCGTCGAGCACTACCAGAAGTACCAGACGATCTGGAACGGCGAGAGAGGCCGGACGATCTTCTACCAGAGCGAGATCCCCTACGACCCGCCGAGCCAGGAAGCCTGGAACAGCCCGACCGGCAAGGGCTGGGCCTCGTACAAGGTCGATCACAGGGTGCGGAACCACGAGGCGTGGGGCATGGGCGTCTACTCCTTCTTCAACCAGGGTGTGGACATCCGCGCGGACCGCGGCATCGAGGTCCCGAAGACGCCGGGGGCCAGGTTCCACAACATGGTCACGGTCTTCCTCAACGGCAGCGGCGGCATCGAGCGCACGATCAACGAGGCGGGCACCCCCGTCGTCGGTTCGTACGGGACGAGCAACGTCGTCAGCTACCCCTGACCTGACCCACTCGTCCGAGGGCGTGACCCCGTCCGCGGACCCCGTGCCGACCGTCCGCCGGCGCCGACCCGGATTCTTCCGGGCCGGCGGACGGTCACCTCTCCCGCGCCGGGGGCACGGTCACCCTCGGCCCGCGCAGCAACCACCACAGGAACGACGCCTGGATCAGCCCGGCGGCGGTGAGCAGCAGCAGATGCGCGCCGGCGGGAATCGTCTCCGCGGGGATCATCATCACCAGCCACGAGAGCGGCAGGGTCACCAGGATCAGCATGACCGCCGACAGACCCTGGTTGTCCGGCTGGCGCATGCCGACCTCGGCGACGATGTGCGCGGCGATGACGAGCAGGACGTAGAGGCCGCTGAGGACGAAGGCGAGGGTGCCCCGCCTGTACCGGGAAGTGAAACGGGCCAAGCCGCGAACTGGTCTCATGACTCCGACTCTGCCCCGGGGCCGCCGCCGAAGTCCCGGTACGAACACCTGACCTGTCCCGGTACGGATACTCGGAACCGAAGGCCCGAACCGGCCGCCGCCACGGCCGGGCCGCGTCTCACACGCGCGGCACGTCGGGGAAACCGGTCCAGCGCAGCCCGGCGGGCAGGTGGCTCATGTCGTTGAAGAAGAGGACGGCCGAGGGGCGGCCCGGCGCGTACCGGATGACCGTCAGCGCCGCGTTGCAGTGGTTGAGCCCCAGCCACCGCCACCGCGGGGCGTCCTGCGCGGCCCGCACGAGCCAGCCGGCCAGGAAGTTGTGGGTGACGACCAGCTCGTGGCGGTCCGCGTCGCCCTCCACCGGGCCCGTCAGCCGTTCCAGCGCCTCGCGGGCCAGCGCCTCGCCGCGCTCGCGCTCCTCGGCCGGGAACAGGCCGAGGAAGCGGAGCAGGTGGTCGGCCGCCTCGGGCGGCAGCTCATCCCTCTCCGGCGTGTAGGGAACGTAGTCTCCGGCGGCCTCCGAGACGTGCAGGGGGACACCGTCCAGCTGCTCGCCGATCAGCCGTGCGGTCTGGCCGGCCCGGGGCAGCGGACCGTGGTGGATCGCCGAGAGGGGAACCCCCCGAAGCCGCCTGCCGAGCAGCGCGGCCTGCCGGCGGCCGTTCTCCGTCAGCTCGCCCTCGACCGGCGAGGCCTCGCCGTGCCGGGTGAGATACAGGTAGCGGGAAGAGTACGGCACAGTGATCCTTTCGCCTTCCGGGCGACACCATACCGATTCTCACCGTCCGGGCGCCCGTCGACGACGGTCACTCGCTTGCAGGGACGCCGGCCGGGGCGGCGTGGACGCGACCGGCGAGGCAGAGGCCCCGCCGCGCGATGTGGTGCTCGTCCTCGAAGAGGATGGCGTGGGCCGGGCCGGGGGTCCGCGACCGCCGGATCGGGGGCGAATCGCCGGCCGTGACCGGTCTCGTGCGGCGAGGGCGTCTCGTCGGACCGCTCAGGGGCGGAACGCGTTGAGCACCATGTGCCCGTAACGGCGCCACAGGGCCTGGTCCCACCGGTCCAGGGTGATGAGCTGCCTGATCACTCCGCAGAGGACGACACGCAGGTCCAGCTCGCTGGCGTCCTGACGGATCCGGCCGGACGGTTTGGCGGCTTCGACGAGCCGGGCGATCAGCTCCAGGAGGCGGCCGGCGGGGACGAGCCTGCCCTCGAAGAACGCGGCGGCGAGCCCTCGGTTGCGGGTGAGGTGTTCGAGCAGGTCGGGGATGTAGTCGCGTAGTCCCTGGTAGGCGTCGTCGCTGTCGAGCGCGGCGAGCGTACGCTGCTCCAGCTGCTGGAACTGCTCTTGGACGAGCGCGACGATCAGGTCGTCCTTGGTGGGGTAACTCCGATACACGGTCGCCCGGCCGACCCCGGCCCGTTCCGCCACCTGGGGCACCGTCATCTGGAGGCCGTGCTGGGCGAGAAGTTCCCGGGCGGCCGCGATCACCCTTTCGTGGTTGCGCCGGGCGTCCAGGCGCCGATGGGAGCGGGCCGGTTCGGTCGGCGGCCGGATGATGTCGGACGAGGCCATGGAATCAGTGTGCCCCAGCATCGTCGCCGTGCTCACCCGGGACACCCGCCGGGCCGAGCCTGGCGGTGTCGGATCCGCCGGTGAGCACCGGTTCGCCGGCGCCGTACACCTTGGTGATCTCGACCTCGAGCACGGTGCAGACCCGGCTGAACGACCAGTAGTAGCCGGCGACCTGGAGAACCTCCACGATCTCGCGCTCGGTGAGGAACCGCCGGGCCTGGTCGAAGAGCTCGTCGGACACGGTGGGCCGCCGAACCACCTCGGCGGTGAACCGGATGAGGGCCCGGTCGGAGGCCGACAGCTCGGGACTGTCGAGTTCCCTGCCGCGAATGAGCCGCCTGGTGCGCTCGTCGACACCGGCCGCCTCCGACATCGGCCGGTGCTGGGCCGCGACGAACTCGCACCCGGCGTACTCGGCCACGGTCAGGATCACGATCTCCCGCGAGCGGGCCGGCAGCTCCAGCGAGCTGAACTGTGCCTTCGCGAGCCGGATGAACGGCTTCACGGTGCCGGCCGAGTGGGTCAGCATCCTGACCAGCGGGTCCGGCGGCAGGACGGCGAGGAATTCGCGTACGTCGTCCGGGATGGTCTTCGGATCGGGATCCGCGAGACGGGGCATGTCCTTCTCCACTCTCTTCAGGTCTCGTCAGGCCGGTCGGCGGGTCTCGTCCGGGCTTACGGAGAACCCCGTCTCGCTGAGGTGCTGGAAGCGGCCGTCCTCGGCGAAGGAGCCGAAGACGAAGACCTCCCGCCGGAGAGTGGAACCGTCCACCATGGTGATCTCGAAGACATGCCGCTCGGCATAGGTGGGACCGTCCCGGAGCTCGTCGAGCACGGTCACCGTGCCGCCGGCTATCCGGCTCCGGGTGCCGGCCACCATCTCGGCGAACTCGACGCGGTCGAGGGACGTCCCGTCACTGCGGTGGACGTAGCCGGGGGCGTAGTACTTGTCCAGGGCCTCGTCCAGCTCAAGCCTGGGCTCGAAGACCAGTTCCCGGAGGGCTTCGCTGATACGCGAATGGTTCATCACTCGAACTTCCTTCTGCGTGGCGAATCGACGTGGAAACGGACTCAATGGTCCGTTTAGTGATGAACAGTACCGGACTGGCGAGTCCGTTTCATGAAAAGTCAGCTGATAGTGACCATCGTCATACTTCTGGTGGCGCTTCCCGCGCCGTCGACGACCTGGCCGTTCAAGACCTGCTCGGCGGCTTCGGCACCGGAAGGGCCGTCGTCGGGGGAGAGCGTCATTCGCCGGGCGGGCGCGACGAAGATCGTTCCTCGTGTGGTCCGCGTCGGCCGCGTCCCCGGGGCGCGGTGATTGCCCGATGAAGGATTTCGGCCCGGCGCGGTAACTACAGGTGACCTCATACGCCAGGAAAGGCCAACATGTATGACAATCCCCCGCGAAGCCATCGAGGTCGATGACGCGACCCTCATCGAGAGGTCGCTGAACGACCCCGAGATCTTCGCCGTCCTGTTCGACCGGCACGCGCCGCTCCTGCACCGCTACGTGACCAGGCGACTGGGCCCCAGCGAGGCGGAGGACGTCGTGGCGGACACCTTTCTGGCCGCCTTCCAACGCCGGAGCGATTATGACCGGGGCCGCTCCGACGCCCGCCCGTGGCTGTACGGCATCGCCTCCAACGTGATCGGCAAGCGGCGGCGCACCGAGACGAACCTCTACCGCGCGTACATCCGCAGCGGCGTGCATCCGGCGGAGATACCCGGCCTCCAAGTGGAGGACGGAGTCAACACCCTGGCCGTCAACCGGCCGCTGGCACGGGCCCTGCTGGAACTCAAACGAGCCGATCGCGACGTGCTGCTGCTCGTCGCCTGGGCCGAACTGAGCTACCAGGAGGTCGCCGACGCGCTCGCCATCCCACCGGGCACCGTCGCCTCGCGGCTCAACCGAGCCCGTCTCCAGATCCGCCAAGCCCTGAACCAGGAAGAACGAGGAGAATGACGATGGACACACTGAAGGCCATGTGGGAGACCATTCCGCCGGCCACCCCGGAGGAGCTCGCCGGAGCGCGGCGACGGCTCCTCGACGGGATGCACCCCCGGCGGCGCTTCGTCACCGCCCCCCGGCTGCTGGTCGCGGCCGGTGTCGCGGCGGCGGTCGCGGTCATACCGCTGATCATCGGAAACGACACTCCCGCCTACGCGCTGGCCAAGAGCTCGGACGGCACGCTCACGGTGACCGTCAACGAGCTACGCGACCCCGAAGGGCTGCAGGCCAAGCTGGGCGCGGCCGGCATCAAGGCGGACGTGACGTTCCTGGCCGCGGGCACGCGGTGCGTGGCTCCTCGGTTCGCCGGTGTGGATCCGAGCTACGACGGGCCGCCCACCACGGGACCGGACGAGTTGCGTTCACTCGTGAACGAATCGCGTTCGCTCAAGGCCGCCACGGTGACCTCCGTACGGACGATCCGGATCTCCCCCGAGCACATCAGGCCGGGCGAGACGCTCGTGATGGAGTTCCGCGACAACCCGAACGCACAGGTGCCCTGGCGACTCGGCACGTGGCTGGCCCAGGCGGACACCCCCGTGCAGCCGTGCACGCCCGTCGCGGACACCGGCTGAGGGGTTCTTGCCGCCACGGTCCCGCCGGGCATGCCGCTGCTAGGACGCCAGCTGCCGTTGCACCAGCAGGCGGAAGGCCTCGGTCGCGGGATGAGAGGGCCTGCTCGGCCACACCAGATACACCGTCACCGGGGCGGCATCGGACAGGGGCAGGTAGCGGATGCCCGGGTGAGGGTGGTTGTAGCCGATGCCCGCGGTGGTCACCCCGACGGCCTCCCCGGTGGCGATGGTGGTGAGCCATTCGTCCACGCCCGGCACCTGGAAGGTCGGGGGCCGCTGGGTGTCGGGCCACAGGTCGGCGCGCGTGGTCGAGGCGGTCGAGCACAGGACCACGGGCCGGCCCGCGAGATCGGCCAGGCGCACGGCCGAGCGCCGGGCGAGCGGGTCCTCCTCGGACACGGCCGCCATCCGCTGCTCGCGAATGAGAGAACAGCTCGCCAGGCTGGGATCCGGGGTGGGCTCGGCGCGCAGGAAGGCCATGTCGGCCTCGCCTCGCCGCACGGCCGTCTCGGGGTCGTCCACGCGCCGGACGTGCACGGGTGTGTCGGGGTGGCGGTCACGCCAGGCGCGAAGGAGGGGAACCGTGTGGCTGCCCAGCGCGGACCAGGCGAAGGCCACCCGGATGGAGCGCGACCGCGTCCCGGCGACCGCCTCGGCCAGCGCGGTGTCCACCTGGTCGAGAATGCGGTGGGCGTGCTCCCACAGTCGCCTCCCGGCTTCGGTGAGCGCGAGGCTGCGAGTGGTGCGCTCCACCAGCCGGGTACCCAGACGGCTCTCCAACTGCTCCAACGTGCGTGAGAGCGCGGGCTGGCTCATGTGGAGAGCGAGCGCGGCACCGGTGATGGTGCCCTCGTCTCCGATCGCCACCAAGGCCCGGAGGTGCCGCAGTTCCACATTCATAATCGCCGAGCATAAATGCCGCCTGAAGAGCATTTCACTACCGGTTCCGTACCACCGTAACGTTGTCGCCATGAAGATCCTCCTCATCGGCGCCGGCGGCACACTCGGCACCGTCTTGCGCGAGACCCTGCTCGGGCGTGACCACGATGTGCTCACCGTCGGCCGAAGCAGTGGTGACCTCCGCCACGACATCTCCGACCCCACTCAGATCACGGCTCTGTACGCAAAGGCGGATGCGGTCGAGGCCGTGGTCAGCGCTGCCGGCGACGTCCCCTGGAAGCCGTTCGTCGAGATGACGCCAAAGGACTACCGGGCGGCGTTCGACGGCAAGGTGCTCAGCCAGATCGAGCTGGTGCGTCAGGGTGTTCCTCACGTCTCCGAGCGCGGGTCCTTCACCCTGATCAGCGGAGTGCTGGCTCGTGAGCCCGTCGTCACGGGCAGTGCCGCGTCCCTGGCCAACGGCGCGGTGGAGGCGTTCGTGCGGGCGGCCGCCATCGAAATCGCCCCCCAGCGGATCAATGCCGTCTCCCCGACGGTCTTCACCGAGGATCTCGACAAGTACGGGGCCTACTTTCCCGGCTTCCCGCCGGTGGACCTCAAAGATGTCGCCGCGGCTTACGTCCGCTCGATCGAAGGCGCCCAGACCGGCCAGATCTACTCCCTTCCGTAGTGCCGGGGAGCAGGAACATTCGGAAACTGCTTACGGTCTCGCGTTGCAACGTCGATCATCCCGGAGTCGAGGTGCCCCCACCGGAGGCTGTTCCTGTCGACTCTGCCGCTAGGAGGTTGGGCGGTGCCAGGGGTGGTCTTCGTAGCGGAGGACATCGATCAGATGTCGGCTGTATCCGCTGGCCTGCACGACTTCGTCGATCTTGTCGGTGCGCGAGTGGTGGGGGAGGAGCTGCTGTACGAGGCCTGCGATCTCGGCGCGGATTTCTCGAAGCTCAAGGGCCATGTAGCGCTCTTCTTCGATGAGCCTGCCGAGTTCGGAGTAGCGACTGTCTGAAGGTGGTGTGCTCTCGGCCATGTCGTCACTGTGGGCGGCGGGCCGGTGGCCGGCGAGTGGGTCAGGTATGGCGGGTGCGCGGGTCGGTGGACGGCCCAGGGCGCCGCCGGCCGGAATCGGCGCCCACGCCGCACGCCTGGACGGCGGGCGGCGGAGGGCTGGGTACGGCGCGGCACGCCGCCGCTTGATTTTCATGAGAACAATTCGGGAATGTTCCTCAACGGCACACCTGCGGCTGCCTGAGGGGTGTGTCCCCTTGGCAAGCGAAAGACCAGGTCAGCGCGTGGATGAACTGGTCTCGGCAGCGCACCCTGCAGGATTCGAACCTGCGACCGTCGGATTAGAAGTGGAGTGCGGCTCGTCCACCGGGTGGTGTCGTGATCTGCGCTCTTCCACCTCATGGGTCAAGGGCGGATGAGTTCATTCCGCACATGTTCCGGATCTTCAGGTAGCAGGGTCGCCTGATCCGTCTCAACGTCTACAGCGACGATCAGTGAGGACTTCCTCAACCAACGTGCAAGTCTGGGGCGGGCGGAAAACGTGAAAATGACATGAGGACGTGGGCCGTCCGGGCCGGGGATCTCCTCCAGCCTGTGCCAGTCGTCTTCCTCCCACACCTTCCTGTCGTACCCGCAGGCGGTCAGCTCGACCTCTGCAGCGATTCGGGCCGTTCGGATCCACTTCCCGAGTCGTGACGCCTGGTCGTACGTGTCATGGTCTCCGCGGTCAGGGAACAGATGGCGATGGTCGTAGCCGACTTGGGCGAAAGCCTCTCGCAGCCATCGGCGCTTGTCCGGGCCGGCGGTCCTCCAGGTATAGGTCAGGTTCCATGTGATCTTCTCAGGAGATCGGGGCCGGCGGACCATGGCGGCCAGGCACGACGGCAGTTGGTCACCGAGGTCCGACAGCATATGGATCTTCTGGAGGTAGGCGGTTGATTCGGGCCCGGGGTCATCGCTGTCCAGCCAGAGCGGCTTGCGGTAGCGGACCATGTGACGGATGTCGGTGAAGGCCCGATGAATGACATGAGCAAGAGCCTCTTCGGCGCCCGGCGGGTATGGGGGCCGCCCCGGCACGAACCGGTTCGTGATGCGCATTCTCATGCCCCTCTGTCGGATCACCCGCTATCTCCACCCAGCCTATGAGCCGTGTTCACTCGGAAAAGGGCTGCTCAAAAGACGTGGCTGCCTGCTGCCGATTCCTGGCATCATCGCCAGGTGTTCGATTTCGGGATCGCCGGTTACAAGCCGGTGTGGCTGCGGGGGCGTTCGGCGATCTTCGCCGCTCACGGCCGGAGACTGGCCCTGCTGAAGGGGCGGCGACTGACCCGCGCCTTGCTGGTGTGGGATCTCGACGAGAGCGCCTGGTTCTGCGACGGCCTGGTCCTGTTGGACTTCGAGGGTGAACAGGTCGAGGTCGTTCACCACAAGTTCGATGAGATCTCGATCACGTGGAACATCGTCGATCCGGCACAGCCCTTGAGTTGGGCCGGACAGGGATTCCGATTGGCCTGGCGAAGAGATGCGCCAGGTGAGCTGGCCGCGCTGGCAGGGCAGAGACTGCGCGCTGTGGAGCTTCTCGAATGGGACGGTGAGGACATAGCCAAGGGGATGGTAGCCGTCAGTTTCGTCTTCCCGGACGGCAGAATGACGATCTACAACGCCCTCGACGAGAACGGCATGGAGTTCGGGCTTCCCGATCCTCGGTACACGAGACACGGCCTCGGCGTGTAACAGATCACGTCTGACCTTGCCGGCGATCGAACATGGTCAGAGCGCTACCTCCCAGCTAGCGGTTTTCAAGAGGGCCACGTTCCCAGCGGAGACAGGCCTCTCACCAGAGCGGCAGCATCTTTCCCGAGCTCGACCGCCGAAGATCATCCCGTGCATATACCGCGCGGCCGACTGGGTACCTTGGTGATGTGTCGACACTTGTTGCGGCATTGGTCATGCTGTTGATTGCGCCCTCTGTGGTTCCGCGTGAGAGTCTTCTCCCGACGGGCACGTAGCAGACGATCCGTTCGCAGTGCAGGTCACTCAAGGAACCGCGTCCTGGACCCGACCCGTCAAGGCCAGGTATTCCTCGTGTGGCAATCTGCGTGCTTCGAACCCCAGGATGTTCCGTCCGGCGAAGCGCTGCGTATCCTCTGTATTCCACCGTCCGGGTAGGTGCACCAAGGGCTGACCGGGCTCGCCGAACACCATCAAGCCATGCACGTCCGACTCGGATGTGTAGCACAGCAACAGATCGGCCTGGGGAATCAGACGCAGGCCATCCTCCGACTCCAGCGCCGTCTGACCGTGCTCGGCGAAGAGGTGACAGGCCCGGCCGTCCAGACGCGAGAGTTCATGACCGCCTGATCTGTGAGGTCGATTCAGCCGGGCATGGGCACGACGGGCTCGCATATCGGACCACATATTGATGATCATCTTGATGTAGCGGAATTGGTTCACGGGCTCGAGTAGGTGCATGCGTGGGCTCTCATGGGAAGCAGGCGGGTCCGTGGGGGCAAGCCCCTTCCAGCCCGGGGCGCGACGGGCCAAGGCGACCCTCGCCTCCGCGGAGGTTCCGTATCGCCGGAACTCGAAGATCAGCCCCTGGTCGGCGGCGAATTCCTCCAGCTCATGCCGGGATCCGGCCCCCGGCGAGTAGAACAGGACCAGCCCGTCCCCGTCCAAGACCGCCACGCCGTACATCGTCCTGTTCTCTGCGGGGTAGCCGTAGGAGAGGAGCGTCGTGGCGCGTCCGGCGAGTGCTCGGACGCGCGGGGCCAGGTTGATCAAAATGCGTCGCCCTTCGGCTGGTATGAGGCCAATACATGATCGATCGGCACCGCCTGTTTCCCCTTTTGGCGATGATGACGGACAAGACGGATATAAAGTTCCGGTCGAGTTGGACGAAGCGCTGAAGCAGAGACGCCAGAATCAATCACGCGCTATCAGCTTGGGAAGCATCTACTGACCTTGCTGCCCTGAGTTGGGAAAACAGGGGTGCAGGTCAGAGTGGGCCGAGTCCCCGTGACTCCCCGTGAGTGACCGTGGTTCCCCACTCGTTCTGGCACGCATCTGGCACGAAGTCTCGATGTCAAGACACCGCTGATACGGCGGTTGGGCTGGGGTAAGCGCAGACGCTTACGTAGACTCAGAGGTATGACTGCCGGGCACGCGCACGAGGAGCTCCACCATCTGGTCGATCGGCTTTCTCCGGACCAGGCGCGTCGTCTGCTGCGTCTGGTGAAGACGGATCCGGAGTTGGCTGAGACCGTGGACGAAGAGACCGATGAGCCGGTTCGGCGTCGGCGGTTGTCGATCGCGGGGATCGGGGCCTCCGGTGAAGGGGATCTGTCGGAACGGGTCGAAGATCTGCTGGCGGAGCGGTTCAATCGGTCAACGTGACTTCCACGCTCCTGGACACTGGCCCCTTGATCGCTGTCGTTGATCGAGATGATAAGCACCATGCCTCATGCGTGCGTCTTCTCGAAAAGTTGGAGGGGCCGCTCCTGCTGCCCTCGACTACTTGATCGAGGCGGGGTGGACCATCAACAGGCACATGGGACCTCGCGTGCATGCGCAGTTTCTCGATCTGGCGGTTGAGGAGTTTGAACTGGTCGATCTGGTGCCAGCCGATGTGCGACGAATGGCAGGGCTCGTCCGCACCTACCGAGATGCTCGACTCGACCCGGCTGACGTGTCCGTGGTCGCCATCGCAGAACGCCTGAATATTACTCAGATCGCGACGCTGGACCGACGTGACTTCACTTTGATCCGACCTCGACATGTGCCGGCGTTCACGCTTCTACCGAAAGTGCTTGGCTGACCTGGTCTTACAAGGGTGGAGCGGGTGACAGGAATCGAACCCGCGCTGTCAGCTTGGGAAGTGCATCGATCACGCCTTGTAGAGCGGCTGAGCTGGGCGTTCGGCCGGTCGTGAGTGACCGTGGTTGACCCCTCGTCACCCTGGTTAATGGCCTGCTAATGGCCCGACGAGCGAAGTTCTTTCAGTTGTCGGCGGAGCGCGTCACGCTCGACGATCAGCTTCTCTACGTCATCCAGGGTGAAGAGCGTTTTGGAAGGGCCGTTCACGGTCCAGCCGTGTTGGCCGGGCTCCCAAAAGATCTCAACCTCGGTGCCTTCGTGGGGGTCTCCGCCCGCTGTGGCGTCTTGGGCGGTGGTGACATTGACCTCCTCCACACGGAGGTACCAGTCCCCGGCATTGACGTCGATCACAACGGGGGTTTCATCGGGTAAACCGGTGAGGTAGTCGAGGAGCTGGCGGACGGTGAGCATAGGCGCAGAGTGGCATGGATTGCGCACCTGCGCACGCCCCGCCCGCCGGATCTTCCCGTCTGCCTCGTCCCACCCCAGAGGGGCAACAGCTCGGGGACGGAGGGTCAAGGCCGTCTTCGCGTGTACGCCGGCCGGTGGACGTTCCTCGGCCATGGGATGCCGACGGTCACAGACGGCCTTGATCCGGAGAAGTCGAGCTGTTGGGCTTGCCTGGGACGTGGCAGACGGGAAGATCCGGCCTCACCTCAGCCGGCTACGGCTCCGCGATCGGCAGTCTCGATCATCCCGGAGCGGAATCCCCCGCCGGAGGCGTCAGCTTCGAAAGAGCCGGATAAGCGCGATGGCTATCACCATGGGGATGACGACCGCTGATACAAGTACGAGAAGAAGGAAGATCGCGAACGGATAGTGAATCACGGCCTGCTCCTGTCGACAGGCTGATCATATGCATGCCCAGGAAGCGGAGCGGCGGCGGGCCGGCGGGCGGCGAGAGCCTTGGATACGGCGGGCGCGCGGGTCGGTGGACGGCCCGGGGCGCCGCTGACCGGGACCGGCGCCCACGCCGCACGCCCGGTCGGCGGGCGGCAGAGGGCCGGGTACGGCGGCGCGGCGCGCCGCCGCTTGACCTACCGTCGCAAGCGGGCGGTCTTTCATCACGTGCTGGAGTACGCGGTGGAGATGGAGGAGCTTCCGGCGAATCCGCTGTACACGGTCAAGCTCCGCAAGGCGAAGTCCGGCGGTGAGATCGATCGGCGTTCGGTGGTCAATCCGGCTCAGGCCCGTGAGTTGCTGACCGCGGTGACCTACGTGGACCGGTCGCGGGGGGGGGGGGGGGGGGGGGATGCTCGCGGCGCTCTTCGCCTGCATGTACTTCGGTGGCCTGCGTCCGGGGGAGGCGGCGGGGCTCCGCAAGAAGGACTGTCACCTTCCGGCGTCCGGCTGAGGACTGCTCACCCTGGAGAAGACCAAGCCGCAGAGCAACAAGCGGTTCACCGACTCGGGAGACCCACGGCGAGGGTGGTCTCAAGCACCGCGACGAGAAGGAGACGCGGCCGGTGCCGATCCCGCCGGAGCTGGTGGCCATTCTGCGTGATCACATCGACCGTCACGGCGTCACCGCCGATGGCAGGCTCTTCCGGACCCGTGCGGGCGGGCTGATCTCCGGGTCGGCGTACGCCAAGGTCTGGAAGGAGGCTCGGACGTACGCCTTCACCCCCGATCAGGTCGCCTCCCCTCTGGCGGGCAGGCGTACGACCTGTGGCACGCGGCGGTCTCCCTCTGGCTCAACGCCGGGGTGCACGCGCCGGAAGCCGCGGAGAGGGCCGGTCACGGGGTGGACGTGATGCTCAGGGTCTACGCCAAGTGCATCGACGGCCAGCGCGAGGTGGCGAACCAAAGAATTTTGGCAGCGCTCGTCACATGGCACGGATCATGCTCCATGAAGGACCCCGGGACACCTCGGGGTCCTTCGTCGTTCCGGCCCCGGAATCGCCCCTCGAGGCTCCGGAACCCTCGGGCTCACCTGGGGAAACGGGGCCTCGGGTATTCCGCGTATGTTCCGCGACCGGTGGCATACGGCTGCTTTCGGCCGCCTGCGGCTGCATGAGGGGGTTGGGTCCCGGACAAGCAAAAGACCAGGTCAGCGCGTGGATGACCTGGTCTTGGCAGCGCACCCTGCAGGATTCGAACCTGCGACCGTCGGATTAGAAGTCCGATGCTCTATCCAGCTGAGCTAAGGGTGCTCCCGCTCAATTGTGCATGATCCGGGGAGTGCCCACGTAACGGTTTTGGGCCGGTGTCGTGAGGATCACTCTGTGGATCACCCGCTCTGCGGGGAGAGTGACCGCTCACCCGCTTCGGCTCAGGTGGGTGAGGGCCGTTCGAAAGGGGGGAGCCGGAACGGCGAGGGACTCCTCTGTGCGTCTGACCTGCGAGTTCTTCCGCCGGGCGCGGCGGGGGCGGGGGCAGGTGTTCGGAAGGGCGGGGATCGGGCGTTCGGAAGGGCGGGGATCGGGCGTTCGGAAGGGCCTGAAGTCCTTCGGGGCTGTCCGTCCGGTGGGAGCGGTCTGCCCGAATCGTTCTCTCGAAGAGGCGAGGCGGTCTAGGCTCGTATGCCATGTTCGTCACCACGGTCCAAGAGGAGATCCCCCTTCTGGGCGGTGATGTCACCGACGGGGTGGTGCGGGTCGGGGACACCGTCCGGCGGCCCAGCAGGGCCTCCACGGGGTCGGTGCACGCGCTCCTGCGCCATCTGGAGCGCTCCGGGTTCGAGGGTGCTCCCCGGGCGCTGGGAGTCGACGAGCGGGGCAGGGAGATCCTGAGCTATGTGGAGGGCGAGTCCGCGGCCAGGCCGCTGCCCTCGTTCGCGCTCACCGGGGAGTCGCTGGCCGCGCTGGCGCGGTTGCTGCGCGGTTTCCACGACGCGGCGGAGGGTTTCGTCCCGCCGCGAGGGGCCGTCTGGGAGGCCGGGTCCAACGACGACGCGGCACCGCAACTGATCGGGCACTGCGACGTCAACCTCGACAATGTGATCTTCCGCGACGGGCTGCCCGCCGCGCTGATCGACTTCGACATGGCCCGGCCGACGACCCGGCTGTTCGACGTGGTCACCACGCTGCGCCACTGGGCGCCGATCGCCGATCCCGTCGATCTGGAGCCGCTCCAGCGCCGCCTCGACGTCGGTCCCCGGCTCCGGCTGTTCTGCGACGAGTACGGCCTGACGCCCCGCGACCGCCGCCGCCTGCTGGATCTCGCCCGGCTCCGCTTCGACCGCTCGTACCACGCGATGCGGACCAAGGCCGAGGCGCAGGGCGAGGGCGGCGGATGGGCCCGGATGTGGGCGGGCGGGGCGGGGGAGCGCATCCGGCGGGCCCGCGTGTGGCTGGAGACCCACCAGGATGAGCTCCATGAGCATCTCGTTTAGGCGGCCGGAGATCAGGGTGAGGGGAAGGCGGCCGGGGGTGGCCGAGGGGGTGGGGATGCTCGCCGGGGTCGTGATCGACGCCGTGCTCGCCGACCCCCGGCGCGGGCATCCGGTCGCGCTGTTCGGTACCGCCGCCGCCGGGGTGGAGAGGCGGGTCTACGGAGACGGCCGGGCCCGGGGCGTCCTCCACGTGGCCCTGTGCGTCGTCCCGGTGGCGCTGCTCGGCCACGCCGCGACCCGGTCGCGCAACCCGGTGGTGCGGGCCGCGTTGAGTGCGGCGGCGACGTGGACGGTCGTCGGCGGTACGACGCTGGGCCGCGAGGGCGCGGCGATGGCCGGGCTCCTGGAGGACGGTGATCTCGCGGGGGCGCGGGGGCGGCTGTCGCACCTGTGCGGGCGCGACCCGTCCGGGCTGGGGGAGGCCGGGCTCGCCAGGGCCACCGTCGAGTCGATCGCGGAGAACACCTCGGACGCGGTGGTGGCGCCGCTGTTCTGGGGGGCGGTGGCCGGGGTGCCCGGCCTGCTCGCGTACCGGGCCGTCAACACGCTGGACGCGATGGTCGGCCACCGGAACGCGCGCTACGAGCGCTTCGGCTGGGCGGCGGCCCGCCTCGACGACGCCGCCAACTTCGTGCCCGCCCGGATCACCGGACTGCTCGCCGCGCTCGGCGCCCCCCTGGTGGGGGGTTCGGCGCGGCGCGCGGTGGCGGTGCTGCGCAGGGACGGTCACCGCCACCCCAGTCCCAACGCGGGCCGCTGCGAGGCCGCCTTCGCGGGGGCGCTGGACCTCACGCTGGGCGGGGTCAACGTGTACGGCACCCGCGTGGAGCACCGGCCGGAGATGGGCGACGGGCCCGAGCCCTCGGTCGCGGACATCCGCAGGTCGGTACGGCTCGCGCGGGCGGTGGGCCTCGGGGCCGCGGCCCTGGCGGTCCTGGCCGTCCTGCGGCGCCGGTAGGCGGCCGAGGAGAAGGGGCCGTGAAGGGGCCGTGAAGGGGCCACGGAGGGGATCAGGCGTACCGGAAGGACACGGCCGGAGGGCGAAAGGGCCTGTTCGGGAGTCCGGGTGGGCGGCGCGGGCGCGGGGGCGGCATGCTGGTCGCCATGATGGTTGATTCCCCCGGAGAACCGCCCGCGGTTCCGATCTGTCCTGATGCCACCTGCCGTCCCGGTGTCACGGGTCGTCGCGGTGCCGTGCGTCGTGCAGGGTTCGCCGCTCCTCGGGCCGGGGCGAAGGCGTGAAGGGGGCGAAAGGGGCTAAAGGGGCGCTGCTGGTCGCGGGGACGACCTCCGACGCGGGCAAGAGCGTCGTCACCGCCGGGATCTGCCGCTGGCTGGCCCGGCAGGGGGTGAGGGTCGCGCCGTACAAGGCGCAGAACATGTCGCTCAACTCCTTCGTCACCGCCGACGGCGCCGAGATCGGCCGGGCCCAGGCGATGCAGGCCGCCGCGTGCGGGCTGGAGCCCAGCGCGGACATGAACCCGATCCTGCTCAAGCCGGGCAGCGACCGGCGCAGCCAGGTCGTGGTGATGGGCAGGCCGATGGCCGAGGTCGACGCGATGGAGTACTGGGACGTCAAGGAGCGGCTCCGCCAGGTCGCGGTGGACGCGCTGGAGCGGTTGCGGGGCGCGTACGACGTGGTGGTCTGCGAGGGGGCGGGCAGCCCGGCGGAGATCAACCTGCGCAGGGGGGACATCGCCAACATGGGCCTGGCCCGTGCCGCGAACCTGCCGGTCGTCGTGGTCGGCGACATCGACAGGGGCGGGGTCTTCGCCGCGCTGTACGGGACGGTGGCGCTGCTGGAACCCGCCGACCAGGCGCTGGTCGCCGGGTTCGTGATCAACAAGTTCCGGGGGGCGCCCGAGCTCCTCGAACCGGGGCTGGACATGATCAGGGAGCTGACCGGCCGCGAGGTGTACGGGGTACTGCCCTGGCTGGACGGCCTCTGGCTGGACGTCGAGGACTCCCTGGCCCTGGACAACCGGCCCGCGATCGGAGCGCGCGCCCCGTACGGCAGGCAGACCCTGCGGGTGGCGGTGGTGCGGCTGCCGCGGATCTCCAACTTCACCGACGTGGACGCGCTGGCCTCGGAGCCCGGGGTGGCGGTCCGGTTCGTGACCTCCCCCGGCGAGCTGGACGACGCCGACCTGGTGGTGCTGCCCGGTTCCCGGGCCACGGTCTCCGACCTGGCGTGGCTCCGCGCCACCGGCCTGGCCGCGGCCCTGCCGGGCCGGGCGGTGCTGGGCATCTGCGGCGGTTACCAGATGCTCGCCAGGACCATCCGCGACGACGTCGAGTCGGGAGCGGGCCTGGTCGAGGGGCTGGGGCTGCTGCCCGCGTCGGTGGAGTTCGCCGCGGACAAGACGCTGGGCCGTCCGGCCGGCACCGCGTACGGCCACCCGGTCGCCGCGTACGAGATCCACCACGGCGTGGTGACGGCCGACGGCGGCGAGCCCTTCCTGGACGGTTGCCGGGACGGCTCGGTGTGGGGGACCACCTGGCACGGCGCCCTGGAGAACGACGGCTTCCGCCGGGCCTTCCTCGCCGAGGTGGCCGCCGTCTCCGGGCGTGACTTCACCCCGGCACCGGACGTGTCGTTCGCCGCCCTGCGGGAGGAGAGGCTGGACGCGCTCGGTGACCTGATCGAGCGGAACGTCGACACCGGCGCCCTGCTCCGGCTGCTGGAGGGCGGGGCGCCTCGGGGACTGCCGTCGCTGCCACCCGGCGGGGCTTCGCGCGAGGCTCCGGACTTCTCGGCCGGTGTTCCCGCGGCCGGGTGAGCCGGTACTTTCCTCGCCGGTCGAGCCGGTGCCTTCCCCGCCGGTCGAGCCGGTGCTCCCTCCGCAGGCCGGGGGAGTGGTCTCCCGCACTGTTCCCCTGAGGATCGAAGGCGGGCACATCACTTCGGCCGGGGAAAAAGAGAAGGTCCCTCTGCCGGGTAAACTCGAAATTCCCCCGCCAGGTCCGATGGGGGTATGGGAGGCCGACCATGTCCCGCATCCTGATGTTGCTCTTCGTCGTCGCGGTGATCGCGGTGGTGGTTGTCGGTGTGACCATGGCGGTCCGCGCCTCCGCGGCGCGCAGGTCCATCGCCGAAAGTCCCCGGGAGATCCTCAAGCGCCGCTACGCGGCCGGTGAGATCGACGAGGACGAATACCTCCGCCGCATGTCGGGCCTCTCCCAGGACTGGTAGTCCCGCCGGCCGTGGTCAGGCCGCGGGGGCGGGAGCCGGCTGGTTCGCGGTGATCCAGGTGTCGATCTCCTCCCACTGGTCGAAGAGCCAGCGGATCTGGTCCTCACGGTCGCGCGGTACGTCGGCGGCCTGGACCCGCCACCACTTGGCCTTGATCTGGGCGCTGAGCGGGAGGCGGGTCCAGATGTCCCCGAAGGTGACCAGGTCGTCAAGACCGGTGTGCGCGACGAAGACCACGTCCGCCTCGGGGCAGGCCTCGATGGCGGCGATGGCCCCGTTGGGGCGGGGGGGCATCAGGTGCCGCAGCCTGCGGGCCCGCGCGGCCTCCTCCGACAGGCCCTTCTGCTCCAGCCGCAGGATGGCCCGCCAGCGGCGCTTCGGAGTGAAGTTGCCGCCCTCCGGGAAGATCACCAGGGCGTCGTCGGCGTCCATGTCGGAGGACAGGCGGCGGATCTCGCCAATGATGCCGCTCTCGGCGACCTCGCGGTGGACGAAGGCGTTGGGAAGGCGGTTGATCACCACGTCCAGCGAGGGGTCGAACTGCAGGGCCGCCTTCATCACGATCCTCGGGCGCCGGCCGTAGCGGGCGAGAAGGTGGTGGACGAGCAGGAACGAGTCGCCGGGGCCCGCGTGGCGGGACAGGACGATGACGGGGCGGGTGAGGCGGCGGGAGATCTCGTCGGAGGTCGGCGGCGGCTCGTCGACCTCGACGCTCAGGCGGAAGATCCGCACCGCGGCCTCGTAGATCTTGGAAAGGAACCACTGGATCAGCTCGTAGTGCCGCTCCTGGTACTCGTCGCGGTTGAGCCGGCCGCCCAGGCCGTTCGCCACCCACAGCCACAGGCAGGCGCACAGCGCCATCGACTCCAGCGTCAGCCACGCCAGCGCGAACCAGACCAGCCGGGTGCCGCGCCGCTGCGGGGGCGGCAGGCGCAGCGAGGCCGCGGCCACCACCAGCAGCCAGATCGGGAGCGTGAGCACCGCGACGACGGTGAGCACGATGACGAGCGGGGCCAGGACCAGGCGGCGGATGATGCGAGGAGGCAGCACGAGCGGCTCCTGCCTGTGTGGATGTGCGGTCGTGGTGCGCGTGCGGGGCCGGCGTGACTCAGGAGGCGATGATCCGGACGTACCTCCTCATGAGTACCCCCGATGTGGGCCTACCCCGATATGGACATATGACGCGGCTTGGTTTATATCGGTACTGATGCGGACGGTGGCGTGGAGCGGCTCAGGAGGACGCCTGCCGGACCAGGTAGTCGGACGAGGCCCGGTACGCGCGGTCGATGTATTCAGATATATGCGATGAATCCCGGTAACGCAGCTGAGAGAGGTCTATTCCTGGACGGGACTCGCCCCCGGACGGCATGACATGGACCTCGATGTCGTCCGGCAGGGTGGCCATCTCCTCGGTGAAGCGGTGCCGCCGGGCGATCTCGAAGGCGGTCATGCCGACCTCCCACGGGCGCCGGGGCACGACCAGGGGACGCTCGATCCTGCCCACGTGCAGCACGTAGACCCGCCGGGCGCCGAGCGCGACGGCCCGGCCGACCGGGATGCTGTGCACCAGCCCGCCGTCGAGGTAGTGGCCGTCGCCGACGCGGACGGGCGGCAGCAACCCGGGGACGGCGCAGGAGGCGAGGACCGCGTCGACCAGGGGGCCCTCGGTGAACCAGTGCGCGGCGGCGCGCTCGACGGAGGCGGCCACGCACTGGAACGGCACGGACAGATCCTCGATGCGGGAGACCGGCAGCGTCCGGGCCAGCAGGTCGCGCAGCGGCTCGGAGGAGTGCAGGTGGGTGCCGCTCCTGGCGAGGGTGGACAGCCGGGTCACCCAGGACCCCGCGAACGCCGTACGGACGATCTCCGAACCCCACAGCGTGGTCAGGCGCGCGACCGCGTCACCGGGGGCGGCGGCGAGCACGACGCCGTTCAGGGCGCCCACGGACGTGCCGATGATCACGTCGGGCTTGATGCCCGCCTCGTCGAGCGCCCGCAGCATGCCCACCTCGTGGGCGCCGAGGACGCCCCCGCCACCCAGTACGAAGGCAGTGTCCAGGCTCATGGGCTCACCATAGCCCCGCGGCCGAGCGCGGCGCCGCCGGGCGGGTTCCGGATCCGCGCAACGAAGGGGCGGTCAGCTGTCCGGGTCCGGTCATGACCCCGGCGGTGCCGAGCGGGCACGATCTGACGCATGACAGCGGTAGTGGAGACCGAGGGGCTCACCAAGTTCTACGGCGCGCGCCGGGGGCTTGAGGATCTCGACCTGGAGATCCGGCCCGGGGAGGTGTTCGGGTATCTCGGCCCGAACGGCGCGGGAAAGACGACGACGCTCAGGCTGCTCCTGGACGTCATCCGCCCCACCAGGGGCCGGATGACGGTCCTCGGCAGGGATCCCCGCGAGGCGGGCGTGCGGAGCCGGATCGGTTACCTGCCCGGCGAACTGGCCCTGGAGGGCAGAGAAAAGGCGGGGGAGTTCCTGGCCTTCCTCGGCGCGGTGCGCGACGGCGTGCCCAAGGGGCGCATCGAGGAGCTGGCCGAGCGGCTGGAGGCCGACCTGTCGGTGCCCATGGGCAAGCTCTCCAAGGGCAACAGGCAGAAGGTCGGGCTCATCCAGGCCTTCATGCACGAGCCGGAGTTCCTGATCCTCGACGAGCCGACCAGCGGCCTGGACCCGCTGGTGCAGCAGGAGTTCCTGGCGATGATCCGGGAGGTCCGCGCCTCGGGCCGTACCGTGCTGATGTCCTCCCACGTGCTGGCCGAGACCGAGGACGTCTCCGACCGGGTCGGCATCGTGCGCGGCGGCAGGCTCGTCGCGGTGGAGGACGTCTCCGCGCTCAGGGAGAAGGCGGTGCGCCGGGTGGAGTTCCACTTCGACGCCCCGGTGCCCCGCGAGGCGTTCGAGAACCTGCCCGGCGTGCGGGACCTGCGAATGGAGGGGGCCGGGCTGCGCTGCACCATCGACGGCCGCCCGGACGCGCTGATCAAGGCGGCGGCGAGGTTCACCGTGGTGCACATGGTCAGCGCCCAGCCCGACCTGGAGGAGATCTTCCTCACCTACTACAGCCAGAACGAAGAAGAAGGGGAGGCGCGCGATGCCCACGCTGGTGTCGAAGAGCCTGCGTGACTACCGCAGGCCGCTGCTCGGCTGGACCGTCGGGATCAGCGCGTTCTTCGCGATGTACCTGGCCTACTACCCGACCATCCAGAGCAACCCCGACCTCTACGGGAACGTGGCGCTGACCAAGTTCCCCGGGGCCATGCGCGACCTCATGGGCGGTCTGGAGGGCGGCTTCACCAGCGGCTCCGGCTACTTGCAGACGCTGGTCTACCAGCTGTTCGGGCCGCTGCTGTTCATCATGTGCGCGGCGGTGATCGGCAATCGGGCGATCGCCCAGCCCGAGGAGTCGGGCACGCTGGAACTGGTCCTGACCCTTCCCATCGACCGCAGGCGGCTGGTCCTGGAGCGCTTCGCCGCCCTGGCCCTCGCGCTGCTCGGCGTGGCGGCGGTCACCTTCCTCGTGGTGCTGGGCCTGGTGACGGCCGTCGACATGGGCGTCCCCGCCGACAGGGTCCTCGCCGGTCACGCCGGCGTCTTCCTGCTCGCCCTCTTCTTCGGCACGCTCTGCCTGACGGTCGGCGCCGCGACGGGGCGCCGGGGGGTCGCCCTGGCGGTGGTCGGGGTGGTCGCCGTGGCCGGATACGTGGTCGAGACCATGGGCAAGAACGTGGACGGGGTGTCCTGGCTACGCTGGATCTCGCCGTTCCACTACTACCTCGACGGACGGCCGATCCAGCTGGGATTCCCGGCGTGGGACTATCTCGTGCTGGCCGGGGCGACCGTCGCGCTGGTCCTGATCGCGATGCCGGCCTTCGACAGGCGTGACGTGGGAGTCTGATGGACGAGCTGCTCGGCGGCCATCTCCGGATGTTACGGGAGGCGGCCGCCACCGGCAGGCTGCCCGGCCGCGCCGAGCTCGACGACTGCCGCGCAGCCGGTGCGCTGGCCGCCGAGCGGGGCGCGTCCGTGCGGGCCCTGGTCGAGGCCGCGCTGGCCATGGCCGAGTCGGTGAGCCCCACCCCGCTCCCTGCCCTGCGGCGTACGGTCTCCGCCCTGATGGAGGGGTACGAGAACGCCCAGCGGTCGGCGCTGCGCCAGGAGGAGGCGGCGCGCAGGGAGTTCGTCGACGACCTGCTCGAGGGCCGCGCCGACAGGCTCGCCGAGCGGGCCGAGCACTTCGGGCTCCGCCTGGCCGAGACGTACGTGGTCGCCGTCGCGCGTCCCGCCGCCGGAGCCGCCGGAGCCGCCGGAGCCGCCGGAGCCGCCGGAGTCGCGGGAGCCGGAGTCGCCACGGCCGCCCCGGCCGCCGCTCCGGGGGACGGCGGGCTCGCGGGGGAGGCCGAGGGGACGGCCCGGCGGATCGAGGACGCGCTGGTCGCCCGGTTCGGCTCGCACAATGTGCTGGTCGCGGTCCGCGACGGGATGCTCGTGTGCGTCGCGCCGGGCAGCCTCGCCGTCGCGAACGGCGAGTTCACCCACCACGTGCGCCAGGCGTTCGCGCCCGGCTGGCGGGTCGGGCTCGGCCGGGCGCACCGGGGCCCCGGCGGGGTGGTCACCTCCTACCGGGAGGGCGCCAACGCCATCGAGCTCGGTGACCGGCTGGGGCTGCGCGCCCCCGTGCTCAAGGCCGCGGACCTGCTGGTGTTCCCTGTGCTGCTGCGGGACCGCGCGGCCATCGAGGACCTGGTGACGAGCGTGCTCAGCCCGCTGCTGGAGGCGCGGGGCGGTCCCGAGCCGCTGCTCGCCACGCTGGAGGCCGTCTTCGCCTCCCAGGGCAACCAGACCGCCGCCGCGCGCAGGCTCGGCGTCAGCACCCGGGCGGTGACCTACCGGCTGGAGCGGATCCGCCGCCTCACCGGGTTCTCACCGGATGACTCCACCCAGCGTTTCACCCTGGAGACGGCGGTCCTGGGCGCCCGCCTCCTGGACTGGCCCGCCCACCCGCTGCACTGACCTGGCCGGCCCGCCCACCCGCCGCGCCGACCTGGCCGGTCCGCCCGTTCGCCGTGCCCACCGGCCGCGCCCGTTCGCCCTGGCGTTACGGGATCAGAAGCACCTTGCCGGTCGTACGGCGGGCTTCGAGGTCCTCGTGCGCGCGGGCGGCCTCGGCGAGCGGGTAGCGCTCGGAGATGTGCACCCGCAGCTGACCCGCGGCCACCCAGCCGTAGAGGTCGGAGGCGCGCCAGGTGAGCTCGTCCCGGGTGGCGATGTAGGTGCCCAGGGTCGGGCGGGTCAGGAAGAGGGAGCCGTTCCTGGCGAGGAGCTGCGGGTCGAGCGGCGGGACTGGGCCGCTGGCCTGGCCGTACAGCGCCATCATGCCGCGCGGTCGCAGCGAGGCGACGCTCTCGTCGAAGGTGGCCGCGCCCACGCCGTCGTAGACGACGTGCACGCCGGAGCCGGTCAGGTCGCGGACGGCGTCGGCGAAGCCCTTGTAGCGGAACACCTCGTCGGCGCCCGCCTGGCGGGCCAGGATCTCCTTCTCCTCGGTGGAGACCGTGCCGATCACCCGGGCGCCGCGCAGCTTGGCGATCTGGGTGAGCAGCAGGCCCATGCCCCCGGCGGCGGCGTGCACCAGGACGTCGTCCCCCGCCTTCACCTCGTACGTGGAGTGCGTCAGGTAGTGCGCGGTCAGCCCCTGGAGGGTGACGGCCGCCGCGACCTCGGCGGCGACCCCCTCGGGCACGGTGAGCAGCTTGGAGGCGGGCACCGTGGCCCTGGAGGCGTAACTGCCCGGCACGTTGGCCCAGGCCACGGTGTCGCCGACGGCGACGTCACGGACGTCCTCACCGACCGCGGCGACGGTGCCCGCGCCCTCCTCCCCGGGGACGAAGGGCAGTGAGAGCGGGTAGCGGCCGATCCGGTGGTAGACGTCGATGAAGTTCACGCCGGAGGCGGCGACGTCGACCAGGACGTCGCCCGGGTCCAGCCGGGGGTCCGGGTGGTCCTCGGTGTAGGTGAGAACCTCGGGTCCGCCGGTGGCGGAGACGACTATGGCGCGCATCGTGCTGAACTCCTTAGGTCAGTCGAATGTCTCGATCGTCCCCATTGTTGTGCGGATCACTCGTCGTCGCGGTCATCCGGTCAGGGCTGCCGGGTGATGGCCGGACCGTGCAGGGTGAAGTTGTCGAACGCGGTCCGCAGGACGGCGTCGCTGTTCTCGCCCACCCTGGCGATCACGCCGACCAGCCCGTTGGGCAGCGGGTTGGTGTCGAGGAACGACTGGGTCTGCTCGTCGTTGACCCACATGGTGAGCTGCACGCCCCCCTCGACGCCGGTGCACTCGGCCGTGAGCCGGATGGCCTCGCCCTTGGGCAGGTCGACCTTGGCGGGTTTGGTGAGCTCGCCCCCGGCGCTCTTCACGGTCTTGCGGATGCGGGCGTTGCCCGTGGTGTCGAGCAGGAACTCGTACCGTGTCGCCTTGTTGTCGTCCTCGCCCCGGCAGAACAGCCCGTACTCGCCCATCCCGGTGGTGCCGGAGCGGATCGTGATGTCGGAGCCGAGCAGGATCCGGCTCGGTGTGACCGGCGTGGGGCTGGCCGTGGGATCGGGGGTGGCCGGTGGAGCGGACACGAAGGGGATCGGGGCCTGCTCCCGCCTCACGGGGGAGTACCCGCTGACGTCGACGGCGTAGTAGCCCTCGGGGGCGTAGCCGTACGTGCCGGTCATCGGGCTGTAGGTGCCGCCGCTCCAGCCGGTGCCGCTCTGGGTGAAGTCGTCCTGGTAGAGCAGGGCGAGGTTCTCCGGCGGGCCGCCGGGAGCGAGCGCGAGGCGCAGGCCGAGCCCTCCGGCCGCCACCATCAGGGCCGCCACGGCCACCCCGACCACCAGTTTCCGCCGCCCGGCCGTCCCGCCTCGCGAGAGGAAGGACCCGGTGTCGTCCCGCGGCCGCTCGGGGAGGGTGTGGCCGGGACCGTCGTGGAAGGCGCCGGGCGCGACATGGCCGGGCCCCGCCTGCGAGGCGCCGGAGACCGTGTGGCCCCCTCGCGCGGACGGTGCGGTGTGGCTCCAGTCGGGATCGGCCGCGTGACCCGCGTGACCCGCGTGCCCTCGGCCGGGAACGGAGTTCTGCCCCGCGGGTCCGCTGACGGAGCCGGGGGTGGGCGGCCCGGCGGTTCCGGTTCCGGTCCAGGGGGCGCCGCCGGGCGGCCCCTGAGGTTCCTGCCAGGAGGCCTGGATCGAGTGGGCGGCCTGCTCGGGCGCGGCGGAGCGGCCCACCAGGTGGTCGAGGAGCTGCTGTGAGGTGGGCCGGTTCCGCGGGTCCTTGGTCAGCGCGTAGGTGACCAGCTCGCGCAGCGCGGGCTCCATGCCCTCCAGGGACGGCTCGGTGTTGAGCACCTGGTACAGCACCGCGGGCAGCGCCTCGCCGCCGAACGGTGCCCGCCCGCTCGCGGCGAAGGCCATCAGGCAGCCCCACGAGAACACGTCGCAGGCGGCCGAGACCGGCTCGCCGCGCAGCACCTCGGGCGCCATGTAGCGGGGGGTACCGAGGATCTCACCGGTCCCGGTCATCCCGCTGAGGGTGTCCAGCGCGCGGGCGATGCCGAAGTCGATGACGCGGGGGCCGACGGGGGAGAGCAGCACGTTGGACGGCTTGAGGTCGCGGTGCACCACTCCGGCGCCGTGGATGGCGGTCAGCGCGGTCGCCACCCCGACGGCGAGCGCGTCGAGACTGGAGCCGCGGAGCGGGCCGCCGGAGTCGACGGCCTCCTCGAGGTTGGGCCCGGTGACGTACTCGGTGACGACGTAGAGCTGGTCGTCGTCGAGCGCCGCCTCGATGACCGCGGCCGTGCAGAACCTGCGGACCCGCTGCGCCGCGTCGGCCTCCCTGCGAAAGCGCATCCGGAACCGTTCGTGCTGGCTGTACTCCGGATTGATGACCTTGATGGCGACCTGCTGCCCGTCAGGGGACTCGCCAAGATAGACCGTGCCCATCCCGCCCCGGCCCAGCCTGCTGAGCACGCGGTACCGGCCTATCTGCAGGGGTTCGTCGGGACTGAGGTTGTTCACCTTTGTACCTAACCGCATACGCCGTCACATGAGTGGCTCAGCCTATCGATCTCTTGCCGCTCGCCAGCAGTCGCAACAGCGGCAGGTCCACTTTTTCCAGACTGTCCACGCTCAGCACGTCCTCCGCCACCGGATCGCCGGAGACCGACACCACCCGGCACCCGGCCGCGCGGGCCGCCGCGAGCCCGGTGGGACTGTCCTCCACGGCCACGCAGTCGGCGGGGTCGAGGCCCAGCCCGGAGGCCGCCCGCAGGTACGGGTCGGGCAGCGGCTTGCCGCGCGCGGTGTCCTCGGCGGCCACGACCAGGGCGAACCGCTCCGCCCCGACGGTGTGCAGCACCATGTCGACGATGAGTCGCGGCGAGGCGCTGACCAGGGCCGTGGGCACGCCTTCCGACCCCAGGTCGTCCAGCAGCCGGATCGCGCCGGGCAGCGGTGTCACCCCGCCGGAGACCCGCTCGGCGAAGGCCTCGGTGAGCCGCGCCCCGACCCGTTCGACCCTGTCCCGCTCCGCACCGGCCCGTTCGACCCCGGGCCGCTCCGCACCGGGCGGTGCGGGAGCGCGGCGCGCGAGGTAGCCGGCCGCGTCCTCGACCAGGCGGCCGAGGACGTGGCCGGCGTCGGCCTCCGTCAGCTCCAGGTCCAGCTCGGCGGCGACCTCCACGCACGCCTGCCACCACATCCCCTCGGTGTCCACGAGCGTGCCGTCCATGTCGAACAGGACGGCTCCGAGCTCACCCGACACCCGCGACGTCCTCCGACTCGGCCGCCTTCGGGGACTCCGGGGACTCCGGGGACTCCGGGGACTCCGGGGACTCCGGGGACTCCGGGGACTCCGCGGGGTTTCCGGAGGTGAGAACGGGCGCGGGGGTGGTGCGCGCGGCGACGAGCACGGGCCGCTGCACGAGGGCGACGTCCACCCGCGTGCCCGGCGCCAGGCGTACCGCGTCGTGTCCCGGCACGTCGCTGAGGACCTCCAGCTCGCCCACCCGCACCCGCAGCCGCGCGGTGGAGCCGCGGAAGGACGACGCCACGATCGTGGCGTTCCCGTCGGGCGAGGGGGTGACCAGCACCGCCTCGGGGCGTACCAGCACGTCGACGTCGGGCGAGGACGGCAGCGGGCCGTCCACCGGCATGAGCTTGCCCATGACGGTGACCTCCTGGCCGGACAGGCGGCCGGGAACGTGGTTCATCGCGCCGACGAACTCCGCCACGAACGGGGTGGCGGGCCGGTCGTAGACCTCGGCCGGCGGGCCGCACTGCTCCAGCCGCCCGGCGCGCAGCACCGCGACCTTGTCGGCGACCGACAGGGCCTCCTCCTGGTCGTGGGTGACGAAGATGGTGGTGATGCCCAGCTCGAGCTGGAGCCGCCGGATCTCCTCGCGCAGCGAGACACGGACCTTGGCGTCCAGCGCGGACAGCGGCTCGTCGAGCAGCAGCACGCGAGGCTCCAGCGCCAGCGCCCTGGCCAGGGCGACGCGCTGCTGCTGGCCGCCGGACAGCTCGTGCGGGTAGCGCTGGGCGTGCGTCGGCAGGCCGACCAGCTCCAGCAGCTCGTCCGCCCGCGCGTGCCGTTTGGCGGTCGGCACCTTGCGCACCCGCAGCCCGAAGGCCACGTTGTCCCTGGCGTTGAGGTTGGGGAACAGGCTGTAGGACTGGAAGACCATGCCCGCGTCCCGCCGGTTGGCGGGGACCCGGGTGATGTCCTTGCCGTCCACGAGCACCGCTCCGGCGTCGGGGTGCTCGAAACCGGCGACGCAGCGCAGCGCCGTGGTCTTCCCGCAGCCGGAAGGGCCGAGCAGGGCCATCAGCTCGCCCTGTTCGACGGTGAGGTCCAGGCCGTCCAGGGCCACCGTACGGCCGAACGCGCGGCGCAGCCCCCGGAACTCGACGGTCATCGACGTTTCCTTCCCGCACCCGAGAGGGTGAGCAGCAGCAGCCAGATGAGGAGCAGGCTGATGATCGACAGGGCCACGGAGAGCTGCCCGTCGTTCCCGGAGATGGTCACGATCCAGACCGGGAACGTCTCGTAGCCGAGCAGGGCCGCGATGGTGTACTCGCCGAGCACCAGCGCGAGGGTGAGGAACGAGGCGCTGGCGATGGAGGAGCGGATGTTGGGGATGATCACCCGGAACAGCACGTACGGCCACGAGGCGCCCAGGTTGCGGGCCGCCTCCACCAGCGTCCGCACGTCGATCGCGCGCAGCCCGGCGTCCAGCGACCGGTAGGCGAACGGCAGCGTCAGCATCACGTACGCGAGCACGAGGACGAACGGGAACCTCTCGTCCTGGACGGCGATCAGCGTCGCCCAGAACGGTGTGGCGGCCAGCGCGTCGACGCCCTCGCGCAGTGCCGTGCTGATGCCGACCACGTAGGTGATCGGGGGTACGACCAGCGGGAGCGTGGAGATCAGCTCCAGCACCGGCCGCAGCCGGGGCGCGCCGAGCCGCACGGCCAGCATCGCCGGGAGGGTGAGCAGCAGCACCGCGACGATGGTGCAGGCGGCGAGCGCGAGGGAGAGCAGCAGGCTGGGCAGGAAGCCGGGCGCCGACAGGATCCGCCCGTAGGCGGCGAGCGAGAAGCCCTGCCCCTCCGAGTAGACGGTGAACCAGAAGGACACCGCCATCGGCACGACGAAGTAGATCGCCGCGACGACCAGCACGATCCCCCGCCAGGCCCGGCGCTGCCCGGGGCGGGCGGTGGCGGCGGGGCCCGGGGTGACGTCGGGCAGGGTGGCTACCGCAACCATCGGGAGCTCCTCTTCTGCAGCGGCAGGTAGACCGCCATCACCAGCAGCGCGATGACGATCATGTCGAGGCTCAGCGCGAGCGCGACGTTCTCGTACCCGATGAGGACGTCCCCGGTGAGGGCCTCGGCGATCTGCAGGGTGACCAGCGGGACCGTGCTGCCCACCATGGCGTAGGCGGTGGCGTAGGCGGCGAACGCGCCGCCGAACAGCAGGACGACGCCGCCGAGCAGGGCCGGGGTCAGCACCGGGATGCCGACGTAGCGCCAGAACTGCCAGGTGGTGGCGCCGTTGTTCTGCGCCGCCTCCCGCCACTGCGGGCGCAGGCCGTCCAGCGCCGGGGTCACGACGAGCACCATCAGCGGCACCGAGAAGTACATGTAGACCAGGGCCAGGCCCCAGAAGTTGTACAGCACCCCCGGGCCGAGGCCCAGCGCGGTGGTGATCACCCCCGAGTTGCCCAGGGTGGCGATCCAGATGAACGCGAGCGGCACGCCGCCGAAGTTGGACAGCACGCCGGAGAAGGTCAGCACGGCCTCGCGCAGCGCGGTGAACCGGGAGGTCAGCACCGCCTGGGCCAGGAACGTCCCGGCGACCGCGGCGGCGACCGCCACCACGGCCGACAGCTGGACGCTGCTGAGCAGGGCGTTCAGGTAGGGCCCCTGGAGGCTCCTGGACAGGTTGGCGGTGCCGAGGGAGGACACCTTGGTCGCCGGGTCCTTGACGGTGAACGCGCCGACCAGCAGCGTGAGCGCCGGGATCCCGAACGCCACCGCCGTCACGACCAGCAGCGGCAGGGCTCCCAGCCAGTTCTTGGATCGGGGACGGCCGCCGCGCGGGGCGGCGGCCGTGACGGCGGGGACGGTCATCCCGAGACCGCGGCGCCCCAGCCTCCGGCCAGGACCTCCTTGGCCTTGTTGACCTGCTCCTCCGTCGGGAAGGTGGGCTCACCCTCGACCGGCGGGAGGTTCGCCTCGGCGGCGGCGTCGACCGTGCCGTCGGCCTTCATCGCGGGCAGCAGCACCGGGCGGGCGAAACCGCCGAGGTAGAGGTTCTGGCCCTCGGGGCTGTAGAGGAACTCCTGCCACAGGCGCGCGGCGGCCGGGTGCGGGGCGTCCTTGTTGATGGCCTGGGCGTAGAGCTGGAAGTACTTGCCGTCGCTGGGGATGACGGTCTTCCAGTCGAGGCCCTTCTCGGCCATCTTGGGGGCGTAGGCGGCGTTGTTGTAGTCCCAGTCGATGCTGATCTGGGTCTCGCCCTTCTCGATGGTGGCCGGGGTGGTCTCGACGGGGTTGAAGTTACCGGTGTCCTTCAGCTTCTTGAAGAAGTCCAGGCCGGGCTGGATGTCGTCGAAGGAGCCGCCGTTGGCGAGGGCCGCCGCGTACACGCCCGCGAACGCCGAGCCCGACTTGGTGGGGTTGCCGTTCAGGGCGACCTTGCCCTTGTACTCGGGCTTGAGCAGGTCGGCGTAGGTCTCCGGGCACTTGGCGATCTTCTTGGCGTCGCAGCCGATGGAGACGTAACCGCCGTAGTCGTTGAACCAGAGGCCGCTGGGCTCCTTCTGGTTCTCGGGGATCTTGTCCCAGGTCTGGACCTTGTACGGCGCGAACAGGCCCTCGGCGGCGCCGCTGATCGCGAAGGACTGGCCGAGGTCGAGCACGTCGGGGGCGCGGTCCTGGCCCTTGCGGGTCTTCACCGCGTTGATCTCGTCGGCGCTGGCGGCGTCGGGGGTCTCGCTCTCGATCTCGATGCCGTACTTCGCCTTGAAGGTCTCGATGATCTTTCCGTAGTTGGCCCAGTCGGGCGGGAGGGCGATGACGTGGAGCTTGCCCTCCTTCTTGGCGGCCTCGACGAGCTTGTCCAGCCCGCCGAAGTCGGCGGCGGAGGTGGCGGTTCTGGCGTCCACTCCGGCCGCGGAACCTCCGCCGGAGGCGCCCGCGGACGGTGCCGTCGTACCGGGGGCGGCTCCGCACGCGGCGGCGCCGACCAGGAGGAAGGCCGCCAGGCCTGCAAAGCGAACTCGGGATGCGATCACGGTGTCTCCCAAGGGGGTGTCGCGCAATATTTCACGAAAGTAGACGAACTTGTACAAACAAGCTAGACCTCCTCTGTCGTGAATCAGTTGCTGTTTGGTGAACGGGCGAAGTACGGCGGTGAAATGCGTGAACCGGGGCTGTGTGAGCCGTTGACCCTTGTTTAGGGTGGGGCTGAGCCGGCCGCCAGGTGCGCGCAGCGAGGGATCCCGCCGACGCGCGCCGGGCCGGGAGCGGGAGGGCGGCTTGAGAGGCGAGGCGAGATTGCGCGGTCACCGGATGTTCGCGGATGCGTGGAGAGGCGCCCTGGAGCTCGCGGGCGCGCCGGAGCGAGCGTGGGCGCTCGCGGGCCGTCCGGAGAGGGCGCGGGTTCTCACGGGGACGCGGGTGCTCGCGGGCCGTCAGGAAGAGGCGCGGGTGCTCGCGGGTTTCCCGGAGGCGGCGCGGGTGTTCGCGAGGGCGTGGGCGCTCGCGGGCCGTCAGGAAGGGGTGCGGGCATGACGGCCCGATACATGGGCATCGCGGAGGAACTGCGCGACGCGATCATGCGAGGCGAGCACCCCGTGGGCGCCCAGCTGCCCTCCGAGGCCGAACTGGCCACCCGCTTCGCCGCCTCGCGCGGCACGATCCGCCAGGCGGTCGCCGTGCTCGCCACCGAGGGCCTGGTCGGGTCCCGGCAGGGGGCCAGGCGCATCGTGCTCGGCCGCGAGCGCAGCCAGAGCTTCGCCGAGCTGCACAGCTTCGCCCAGTGGGCGCGGGCGATGGGCTACCGGGTCAGCGGGCAGGTGCTGCAGCAGCGTCGCCGGGGCGCGGGTGCCACCGAGGCCGTACGGCTGGCGCTCCAGCCCGGTGATCCGGTGCTCTCCGTGCTGCGGCTGCGCTCCCTGGAGGGCGAGCCGGTGATGCTGGAGCGCACGGTCTACGCCGGGTGGATCGCTCCGGCCGTCGAGCGCATCGAGCCGGGCTGCGAGTCGGTCACCCAGGCGCTGTACGACAGCGTCGGCCTCGTCTTCGCGTACGGCGAGCACCTCATCGACGCGGTGGCCGCGGGTGTCCAGGACGCCAGGCTGCTGGCCGTGCGCAGGGGCAGCCCGCTGCTGCGCCAGCGGCGGGTCACCACCACCCATGAGGGACGGCCCGTCGAGTGGTCCGACGACCGCTACCGCGCGGGCAGCGTGACCTTCAGCATCCGCAACTCGGTGGACGCCAACCCGCTCGTACGGCAGATGGGCGACTTGCGCCCGGCGCCGTGAGAACGTATGTTCGATACGCCAGGCCCGCCTTCCCCCGGGTGCTCGTTCGAAAGCCGCGGGAGAGGCGTCTTGAGCAGACTTTACGGCGACCCCATCGAGGTGTGGATCCGCGACGGGCAGCCCGTCCAGTTCGTCTGGCGCGACCGCCTCTACACCGTCCGCCGGGTCCTCGACCACTGGGTCGTCGCGCGCGAGTGGTGGAAGATCTCCGACAGCGATCCCGGCGAGCGCCGGTTCTGGCGGGCCGAGGCCGTCACGGGTGATCAGGCCGGCACCTACGAGCTCCGGTTCGACACCGCGGGCGAGGGCTGGTTGCTGATCAGGGCATGGGACTGACGCTCCGCCCGGACGCGCCGCTCGCCGGTGAGGACGTGGGACCGGCGCCCCGCCCGGACACGTTTCCGCCGACGGTGACATGCCGATGGAGACATGTGGTCGGCGCCCCGTCCCGCACCGGCCCGCCTTCCGCCGGGTGGACGGCCCTCGTTCACTGCCCGGCGGGGTGGACCTCCTGGGGCCGGTCCTGCTCCGACGTCTCCGGCGAGGAAGCCTCCGGGGCGGCGGGCGCGGGGGGCGGGGAGCTCCTCACGAGCAGGTGCGGGACCGCCTCCGCCGGAGGCGGCGGGAGGTGGTGCTCCGCGTCGGCCTGCCGCCGGTGCCTGGCACCCGCGGCCTGGATCCCGGTGATCTGACGCACGGTCGCCGCGCACAGCAGGGAGGCGACCGCGACGGCGATCAGCTCGGTCGGCCCGAGGCCGGTCAGGTTCGTGCCCCCCTGGGACGCCCCCGGCCACAGCCGGGCCAGCACCAGGGCGAGCGCGAAGAGCCAGCTCAGCCACCAGGCGGTGAGCAGCGCCGTCCAGCGGAGGCGGCGGTCCAGCGGCGGACGGGAGGCCCACCACAGCCGGTCGACCAGCACGGCGGGCGCGACCAGGTTGACCACCGGCACGAACCAGCTCACCAGGACCGGTGCCACCGCGGGCAGGCCGGCGCCCTGCCGGGCGCGGAGCAGCCAGTTCAGGTACGCGGCGACGGCGGCGATCGCGGTCGCGGCGAAGAACATGATCAGGATGGCGAAGACGGTGACCGCGCCGAAGACCGCGTCGGCGCCGGGGGCGTGGGGGTCGCCGCCGAGCTCGGCTATCTCCAGGACGAGGCGCCGGCCACGGGCCTGCTCGAACACCGCCAGGCCGGCGATCGCGATCACCAGTGCGGTGAGAGCGACGTAGACGGCCGAAGCCGACCTTTTCTGTAGAGATGGGATAGAGCGCATGTATATCTCCCCCCGCCATGCGCCGAGGACCTGCCCTCTTTCTATCCCGTCAGCTCTCCCGCTAATCAGCCCAAACGACCCGCTCAGCCGACGATGCCGGACTCCCACGCCCACGCGGCGGTCTCCACCCGGTTCCTGGCACCCAGCTTCGTGTGGATGCTCCCCAGGTGCGTCTTCACGGTCGACAGCGAGACGAACAGCTCGGCGGCCACCTCCTGGTTGGTCCGCCCCCTGGCCACCAGGCGCACGACGTCCAGCTCGCGCTCGGTGAGGGGCTCGCTGGGCGGCCGGGCGGCACCGGTCCGAGGGTGGGACAGGTGTTCGAGCAGGCGTACGGTCACCGACGGCGACACCAGCGCGTCCCCGGCCGCCGCGGCCCGGATCGCCTCGATGAGCAGCGTCGGCCCGCTGTCCTTGAGCAGGAAACCGGTCGCCCCGGCGCGCAGCGCCCCGTAGACGTACTCGTCGAGGTCGAAGGTGGTGACGATGACCACCTTCATCGGGTCCTGCACCCCCGGCCCCGCGAGGATGCGGGTGGCCTCCAGGCCGTCCAGCTTGGGCATCCGGATGTCGAGCAGGCACACGTCCGGCCGCAGCCTCCGCGCCAGCTCGACGGCCTCGGCCCCGTTCGCGGCCGTCGCCAGGACCTCCATGTCCTCCTGGGCGTCCAGAATCATCTGGAACCCGGTCCGTACCAGCTCCTGGTCGTCGGCGATGAGCACCCGAATCGTCACCTCATGGATTGTGCCAGCCCGCGAGCGGGCCCGGATCGGGCATCCGGCCGATGTACCGGTGAACGGCGGCGAATCATCCTTTCGGCCGACTCCGCCGAAACCAAGGCGGGCGATCGGTCGATCCGTCCCGGCTGAGCCGCGCGTACCTGGTGAGGCCGGTCAGGGCACGTGCCCTCGCGCCCTGACCGGCCTCGACCTGATCGGCTGGATCCGGCACGCCGCTCGCCCGCGCCACGGGGGATCCGGCGACCGGGATCAGCCGGTCTGGCTGTTGAGAATCCGCAGGTCGGTGACGGTGTACGACAGTGAGCCGCGGAATCCCGCGCCGGTGCGGAGGGGCTTGAGGTCAGCGAGCTCCTCGCCGGGGGCGGGAAGGAAGGTGAGGTCGCCGTCGCCGACCCAGGTGTTGGCGATCTTGACGTTGTCCAGGACGGACAAGGTCAGTTCGTGGACGGCGGGGTTGTCGTACTGGCCCGCGGTGAGACGGGGGAAATGCCGCAGGTTGACGATGGGACGGCTCAGTGCGGGAAATGTGGGAGAGGTCTTCCCCAGGGTGATCTGCGCCTCGGCCAGCCGGCGCCCGGCGGCCGACATGCTGGCGGCGAACCTGCCGCCGGGACCCACGACCGGCGTGGCACGGCCGTCCACCGCGAAGGCCCTGGTCTGGTGGATCGCGCCCATCTTCTTGGGGAAACCCTGGACCCAGCCCCTGGCCAGCGACGAGTCGTTGTCGACGTAGATGAAGGGGCACCACGCGACGGAGGTGTCCTGCCAGCGGGCGTCGAGGAGCACCAGGAACTCGCTGTACTGGCTGCGCACCGGGTCGAGGTACTCCTGGTTCTCGCCGGAGAACTGCCAGTCGATGAACAGGGCGTACCCATGGCCGGAGGAGGAGGGGTCAGGCTTCAGCCCGGTGGGCAGGGCCGCCTCGGCCGCCTCGGGAGAGGTCCAGAACTCCACTCCGATGGCGTCGCCCGCGTAGTGCCACGGCGGAGCCGACGCGAGGTTGGCCACGCCGCGAGCGCTGAGCGGAAGTGTGTAGCCGCGCAGTCTCTCGGTCACCGTCCGGGCCGCGTCGGTGGCGACACCGGTGACCCTCGGATCCGCGAGGGCGGGGGACGCCGCGGTGGTGGTCGCGATGGCGGCGAGTCCACCGGCGATCAGACTGCGCCGGCCAAGCTCGTTTTCGTGCACGGTATTCCTCACCTGTAATTTTTCTGCACACCCGATTTCCGGACATGTCATGACTGACAGCCGGTTGCTTGGACACTGCCCAGGGCCGTTGATCGAGCGCGGCGGTCGGCCGTGCGAGGACTTCCCGTGATCGGGGCGCCTGGGAGCAAGATCCATTGCAGTGGGTCGTCCGCCGCGTTTCCATGTCCTTTTACCGGTACGGGCCGGTAGGCGGACGGCGTCCTCCGCGATGCCCGCCGCCCGGGCGAGGGCGGAGGTGTGCGGCGGGGGGTTCGCCGGCGACGTCCGTCCCCGCCGGCCCGGCCGGGAGGGGTCAGCCCAGGACCAGGTCCCTGACGGTCTTCAGGGACGCCTCGTCGCGGGGGCCCATGACCAGGAGGGTGCTCACCGGGCTCTCGCGCCACAGCTGCAGGCGTTCGCGGATGCGGCCCACCGGGCCGACCAGGGAGATGCCGTCGGCCAGCTCGTCGGGAATCGCGTTGAACGCCTCGTCCCTGCGTCCGGCCAGGTAGAGGGCCTGGATCTCCTCGGCGGCCTCGGCGTAGCCCATCCTGCCGATGATGTCGGCGTGGAAGTTGCGGCTCTTGGCCCCCATGCCGCCGATGTAGAGGGTCAGCATCATCTTCACCCCGTCCAGCGCCGCCCTGACGTCATCGGTGATCACGGTCATCACCATCGCGGCGATGTCGAAGCCGGGGCCGGCTCCGGCGAGCGAGGGGCCGTACATCCGCTCGATCTTCTCGGGGAACACGAACAGCGGCAGCCAGCCGTCGGCGATCTCGGCGGCGAGCGCGACGTTCTTCGGGCCCTCGGCGCCGAGGTAGAGGGGGATCTCCGCGCGCAGCGGGCGGGTGATCAGTTTCAGCGGCTTGCCGAGGTTCGCGCCTCCCGGGTAGGGGAGGGGGTAGTGCTCGCCGTCGCTCGTCACCGGCTCCTCGCGGCGCCACACCTTGCGCATGATCTCGACGTACTCGCGGGTGCGGGCGAGCGGCTTGGGGAACGGCGTCCCGTACCACCCCTCGACGACCTGGGGCCCCGACGCGCCGATGCCGAGCAGCAGCCGCCCGCCGGTGAGATGATCGAGCGTCATCGCGGTCATCGCGGTCGCCGCCGGGGTTCTCGCGGAGATCTGCACCACGGATGTGCCCAGTTTGATGCGGGACGTCCGCGCGCCGTACCAGGCCAGAGGGGTGAAGGCGTCGCTACCGTAGGCTTCCGCGGTCCAGACGGACTCGTACCCCAGCCGTTCGGCGGTCTGGACGAGTTCGGTGGCGTCGTCGGCGTTCCGTTGCCAGTAGCCGAGGTTCAGGCCGAGCTTCAGGTCGGTGCTCACGGGGGTCTCCTCGCGACGTGACGCCGGACGGGCTCCGCAATTAGAACACGTTCTACATTGGTCGGTCGAGTGTGAGGTGTCGAAATTCGGTCTTCCGGGAAGCGTGCACATGTGCTCAATGCCGCTCGCAAACTCCTCTCCCTGATCTCGCTCCTCGCCCTCGCCGCGATCGGAACGATCCCGGCCGTGGCGCACGCGGCGGGACGGCCCAACGTCGTGCTGATCCTCGTCGACGACCTGGACGCGGGTGATCTGCAGAAATTTCCCAATATCTGGAGCCTGCTCGCCCAGGGCGGCACCAGCTTCGACAGGTTCTTCGTGCCCAACTCCTGGTGCTGCCCCTCTCGTGCGTCGATCATGCGGTGCCAGTACGTGCACAGCCACGGCGTGCTGACCAACACCGCCCCCGAGGGGGGCTTCACCAAGTACTACACGTCAGGCCTGGAACGCTCCAACATCGCGACGTGGATGAAGTCGGCCGGATACCGCACCGGACTGATGGGCAAGTACCTCAACCACTATCCCGGCGGCGCCACCTCCGCCACCCACGTGCCTCCGGGCTGGGACGAGTGGGACGTGCCGGTGCGCAGGCTGTACGAGGAGTACGGCTACACGCTCAACGAGAACGGCATGCTGCGCGACTACGGCTTCGCGCCGCAGGACTACCTGACCGACGTGCTCAGCGCGAAGGCGGGGGCGTTCGTCTCCCAGCCCGGCCAGGATCCGTTCTTCCTCTACCTCGCCCCGGTCGCCCCGCACAACCCGGCCAACTACGCCCCCCGGCACCAGGCCGCCTTCGCCGGGGTGGTGGCCCCGCGCACCCCGTCCTTCAACCAGCCCGACGTCAGCGCCGAGCCGCTCTGGCTCAGGTCGCTCCCGCCGCTCGACGCCTCGAAGATCCGCAGAATCGACCGGCACTACCGGGACCGGCTCCGGGCGATGCTCGGCGTGGACGACATGGTGGGCACCCTCGTCGAGTCTCTCAGGGCCTCCGGCAAGCTGGATGAAACGTATATCTTTTTCGCTTCCGATAACGGGTTCCACCTGGGCCAGCACCGGCTTCCCCATGGCAAGACCACGCCCTTCGACGAGGCGATCAAGGTGCCGCTGCTGGTCAGGGGACCCGGCGTGCAGGCGGGCCGCGTCGTCGGGGACATGGCCGCGAGCATCGACCTGGCCCCGACGTTCGCCCAGCTCGCCGGGGCCACGCTCCCCGACTTCGCCGAGGGCCGCTCCCTGCTGCCGCTGCTGCGGGGCGAGAGGCCCCCCTCGTGGCGCCAGAACGTGCTGCTGGAGTTCTACCGCCCGACCAGCCCGAGCTCGGCCCGCCAGACCCCGGTCCCGGCGTACCAGGGGATGCGGACCGCCCAGCACACCTTCGTCCGCTACTCCACCGGCGAGTACCAGATCTACGACCTCCTCAGGGATCCCTACCAGCTCCGCAACCTCGCCGCCGAGACGCCGCTCCCCGTGATCGCCGAGTTCAACCGGCAGCTCGACGCCCTGGTCTCCTGCTCGGGCGCCACCTGCCGCTCAGCCGACTCGGTCACTCCGCCCCTGCTGCCCTTCAAGCCCCTCGTCGTCCTCAGCCCCTGGGGGACGTGAGATGCCGGGGTAGGCCCGCCGCAGGTGGTCCTCGACGGCGGCCGAGGCCTCCGCCGCGTCCCCGGTGGCGATGGCCCGGTGGATCCGGCGGTGGTCGGCCATGAGCCCGGCCGTGCCGCCGAGGCGCTCGACCGCCTCGACCGCGTAGCGGCGGAGCGAGTCGCGCAGGGAGAGCATCATGGCGGTGGTCAGCCTGTTGCCCGACGCCTCGGCGATGGCCACGTGGAAGGCCGTGTCGTGCTCGACGAACTCCTCGGCCGTCGTCGTGGCGTCCATGCGCTCCAGCGCGGCGGTGAGGGCGGAAAGGTCGGCCCCGTGGGCGGCGGCGTGCGCGGCCGACCACTTCTCGATCATCAGCCGGGCGTCGACGACCTCCTCCAGTGACAGGTTCGACAACCCGAGGTGGAGCCTCAGCAGGTCGCTCAGGGCCTCGGCGGGCCTGGAGATGAGGAAGGCCCCCGCGTCCGGACCCCGTCCGACCTGGGACGACACCACCCCCAGGGTCTCCAGCACCCGCATCGCCTCGCGTACCGACGACCGGCTCACCCGCAGCTGCTCGGCGAGCTGACGCTCGCCGGGCAGGCGGTCCCCGACCCGGAGCCCGTCACCCGCGATGCGCCGCTCGATCTGGGCGATCACGTCCTCGAACGCCCGGGTGCGCCGGACCGGCTGCCAACCGCTCAAGAGGACCTCCTCTTGTGGGGGAATGTGGTCAGACCATACTGTGGTCGGACCATTGAACGGAAGGAGTGCCGTGCGCGTCGCCCTCTTCATCACCTGCGTGAACGACACACTGTTTCCCGGCACCGGGCGGGCGGTCGTCACGCTGCTGCGCCGCCTCGGATGTGATGTCGAGTTCCCGCGCGCGCAGACCTGCTGCGGCCAGATGCACGTCAACACGGGATACCCCGAGGAGGGCAGGCGGCTCGCGCGGCACTTCGTGGACGTCTTCGCCGGGTACGACGCGGTCGTCGCGCCGTCGGGATCGTGCGCCGCGATGGTCCGCGAGCAGTACCCGCGGCTCGCCCGCACTTCCACCACCCCCGCCATGGCCGGGTCCGGGACCCCGGGGGGCCTGATCACCAGGACCACCGGGACCACCGGGACCACTGAGGCCGCCGCGGCCGGAGAGGCGTCGGATTCCTTCGCCGCCGAGGTGGCCGAGATGGCGCCCAAGGTCCATGACCTCTCCGAGTTCCTCGTCGACGTCCTCGGTGTCACCGACGTCGGCGCCTACTTCCCGCACCGGGTGACCTACCACCCGACGTGCCACTCGATGCGCATCCTCCGGGTGGGCGACCGGCCCACCCGGCTGCTGGAGCAGGTCAGGGGGCTGGAGCTGGTCCCGCTCCCCGGAGCCGACGAGTGCTGCGGCTTCGGCGGCACCTTCGCGGTGAAGAACCCGGCGATCTCCGCGGCCATGTGCGCCGACAAGGTGCACAACGTCGCGACCACCGGCGCCGAGGTGCTGTGCGCCGCCGACAACTCCTGCCTGATGCACATCGGCGGCACCCTGAAGCGCCAGCGCACCGGCGTGCGGATCATGCATCTCGCCGAGATCCTCGCCGCCACGGAGGCCACCCGATGAGCGGCACCTTCCTGGGCATGCCCGCCTTCCCGGTGAACGCCGCCGCCGCCGTGCAGGACTCACAGCTCAGATACAACCTCCGCAAGGCCACCCACACGATCCGCGGCAAGCGGGCCTCCGCGGTCGGCGAGCTGCCCGACTGGGCCGAGCTCCGCCGGGCGGGCAAGGAGATCAAGGACCACACCCTGCGCAATCTGGAGCGCTACCTCCTCCGGATGGAGGAGGCCGTCACCGCGGCGGGCGGTCACGTCCACTGGGCGGCCGACGCCGAGGAGGCCAACAGGATCGTCGCCGGCCTGGTCAAGGCCACCGGCGAGACCAGCGTGGTCAAGGTCAAGTCGATGGCCACCCAGGAGATCGGTCTCAACGAGGCTCTCCTGGAGGAGGGCATCACCGCGTACGAGACCGACCTGGCCGAGCTGATCGTCCAGCTCGGGGACGACTGGCCCTCGCACATCCTGGTCCCGGCGATCCACCGCAACCGCTCGGAGATCCGCGAGATCTTCCAGGACAAGATGGCCGACTGGGGCCGCGCGGCGCCCGAGGACCTGACCGACGAGCCCCGCGCCCTCGCCGAGGCCGCCAGGCTCCACCTGCGCGAGCGCTTCCTGTCGACCAGGGTCGCGATCTCCGGCGCCAACTTCATGATCGCCGAGACCGGCACGCTGGTGGTGCTGGAGTCCGAGGGCAACGGGCGGATGTGCCTCACCCTGCCCGAGACGCTGATCAGCGTGGTCGGCATCGAGAAGCTGCTGCCGAGCTGGCGGGACCTGGAGGTCTTCCTCCAGCTGCTGCCCAGGAGCTCCACCGGCGAGCGGATGAACCCCTACACGTCCACCTGGACGGGCGCGGTCGAGGGCCAGGAGTTCCACCTGGTGCTGCTCGACAACGGCCGCACGAACGTGCTGGCCGACGAGGTCGGCCGCCAGGCGCTGCGCTGCATCCGCTGTTCCGCCTGCCTCAACGTCTGCCCGGTCTACGAGCGCGCCGGAGGCCACGCGTACGGCTCGGTCTACCCGGGCCCGATCGGCGCCATCCTCACCCCGCAGCTGCGCGGGACCGCCTCGGAGCTGGACGCGTCGCTGCCGTACGCCTCGACCCTCTGCGGCGCCTGCTTCGACGCCTGCCCGGTCGCGATCGACATCCCCGAGGTCCTGGTCCACCTACGCGGCAAGGTCCGCCACGCGCGTGCCGAGCGCATGGGCATGCGTGCCGCCGGGTGGGTGTTCGACCGTCCCGCGCGGCTGGCGCGCGCCCAGCGGCTCGGCGGCCGCCTGCGCAGGTTCGTTCCCGGGCGCCTGCCGGGACCGCTGTCGGCCTGGACCGATACTCGCGACATTCCCGACATCCCCGCCGAGTCCTTCCGCGACTGGTGGAACCGTACCGACGGAGGTGCCCGATGACCGCCGGAGCGGCCACCCCGGCGCCCGGACCCGGACGCTCGTCCGGTGCGGGTGGCGTCTCCGCCGACACGGGCGGCGTCTCCTCCGGCACGGGCAGCAGGGAGCGGATCCTGTCGAGGATCCGCTCCGCCGTGGCCGGAGCCCCCGACGTCGAGATCACCCGGGCCTACCGCACGTCACCGCCGGCCGATCCGGAGCGCGTGGTGGAGTTGCTCGCCGAGCGCGTGGCCGACTACCGGGCCGTCGTGCACGTGGTCGAGGCGGCCGAGGTGGCCGCGACGATCGCGGCGGCGCTGGCCCGCCGGGGCGCCACCCGGCCGGTCGTCCCGGACGGCCTGCCACCGGAGTGGGTTCCGGACGACCCGGTCACCGACGACCCCCCGCTGAGCGCGGCCGAGCTGGACGGGGTGGACGGGGTCGTCACCGGGTGCGCGGTCGCCATCGCGGAGACCGGCACCATCGTGCTGGACGCCGGGCCCGGGCAGGGCCGGCGGGCGCTGACCCTGGTCCCGGACTACCACCTGTGCGTCGTACGGGCCGGGCAGATCGTGGCCGGTGTCCCGGAGGCCGTCGGCAGGCTCGACCCCTCCAGGCCGCTGACCTGGATCAGCGGCCCCTCCGCGACCAGCGACATCGAGCTGAACCGGGTGGAGGGCGTGCACGGTCCGCGCACGCTGGAGGTCGTCATCGTCCGCTGAGCTCAGGCGTCGCTTGCGCGGGCGGGGCCGCTGGGATGAGGTTGGGGCCACACATCCCCCGGCCCCCGGCAAGGAGGGCGCGTGACCGCCTTCACACCCGATCCGCCGATTCTGACCGGCCGGCTCGTGATCCGGCCCTTCCGGCCCGCCGACGCCGCCCGCGTCCGCTCGGTGATCAAGGCGCGTGCCAGGTTCCTGCCGCCCGGCGCGCCCGGTCATCCGTCGGGTGTCTCTCAGTGGCTCTCCCACGGTGTGCACGAGCTGGGCCGTTCCGGCCAGGGCGTGCACCTGGCCATGGAGGCCGAGGAACTGGTCGTGGGGGCGATCAGCCTTTTCAGGACCCTCTGGGGCGCCGGGACCACCGAGGTCGGATACGGGGTGCACCCACTACACCGGGGCCGGGGCTACGCCACCGAGGCCCTGCTCGGCGTGGCGCGCTGGGTGTTCGAGACGACCGAGATGCGCAGGATCGAGCTTCGCGCCGACCTGGCCAACACGGCCTCCCTCCGGGTCGCGGAGAAGTCCGGTTTCGTCAGGGAGGGCGTGCTGCGCGCCGCCGAGCTGGGGGAGGACGGACCGCGCGACATCGTGGTGTTCGGAATGCTCAGAACGGATCTGTCCTGACACACGCCGGATTTTCGCGTCGCGGGCGGCGCGATGGAAGACCTGCCTGGTCGGGAGAGGTGAACGGGCCGGGCAGGGTGCGCGGGGCGTGAAACAGCGGCGTGGCCGTGCTGGACGTCTCCCGCGAGCCTGGCTACCGTGCCATGGCGTGTGATCCGGATGGCCCGGCCGGTGAGGGAGCATCGCCCGCCGCCATCGGCCCGATCCTCGCGGCCCGTCACACCCGCGCGAGAAAAGACAGAATTTACCGATCCGTTACCTGTCCATGTGGTGCCGTCATCGGATATTGTCGCGAGTCGCCACTGCGTAACCCCAGGTCAAGGTCATTGGAGTCCTGTTTCCATGAAACCGCCGCTGCTGCTCATCGGGCAGGGCTCGCACGACGACAATGGATCTGCTGAATTCGGTAGGTTCATTCATCGACTCCGCTGTCGCCTGGACCAGACGGCCGCGGACGTCTCCGGCGGCTACATCGCCAGGGCCAGGCCGCGCCTCAGCGACTCGGTCGCCTCCCTGGTCGCGCGCGGGCACCACCGGCTGGTGGCCCAGCCGATGAGTCTCACCGGCGACGTGTGGCTCGGCGCGGACATCCCCGCCGCGATGGCTCGCGAGCAGGAGAGGCACCCCATGCTGACCTGCGACTACGGCCGCCCCCTGGGCTCCGACCCCCGCATCCTCGCGCTGCTCGCCGAGCGTCTGGCCGACGCGGCCGCCGAGGTCGCCAGCCTCCGGCTGGTCCCGGCCGCCGCCGGGGCGCTCGACGAGGAGCCCGAGCACATCGAGATCGGCGAGACCGCCGTGGTGCTGGTCGGCGACGGCTCCACCAGTCCCGAGACGAACGCCGACGTGCACCGGGTCTCGCGCCTTTTCTGGGAGACCCACGCCCACGAGTACATGACCGTGGAGACGGCCTTCGTCTCCCTCACCCCGCCCGGCGTCCCCGGCGGCATCGAGCGCTGCCGCCGCCTCGGCGCCAAGCGCGTGATCGTCGTCCCCTACCTGCTGTTCGCCGGTGGCCTGCTCGACCGCGTCTGGGCGCAGGCCATGGCCTACGCCGCCGGCCACTCGAACCTGGACGTCCGCTGCGCCGACGTCATCGGAGACTGCGAGGGCCTGGCCGACGTGGTCATCGAGCGTTACGAGGAGGCGCTCAGCGGTATCGCCTGGTGATCCCCTCCATGGGTCGGGCGGGGCCGATACCGGATGCCCCCGGTGGCCCTGTGCGGTCTTTTCGCGCTTTTTCCGAAAAGTCGCTTCTCAAGGGAGACTGATCACATGACCACCCTTGAGGAGACCATCGCGGCGATCCGCCCCGCGGATCCGGCGGCCGTCGCCGAGGCCCGCGCCCACCAGGACCGCCTGACCAAGCCCCGTGGCGCGCTGGGCGCCCTGGAGGACGTGGCGGTACGGCTGGCCGGAGCCGCGGCGGTCAGCCCGCCCCCGCTCCCGGTTCCCGCGGCTCTGGCGATCTTCGCCGCGGACCACGGAGTCCACGCCAGGGGCGTGACCCCGTGGCCACGGGAGGTCACCCTGCAGATGGTCGGCAACTTCCTCGCGGGCGGTGCCGTGGCCAACGCCTTCGCGGCCCAGGTCGGCGCCTCGGTGACGGTCGTCGACGTGGGCGTGGCCGCCGACCTCGACCCCGCGCCCGGCCTGACGATCAGCAAGGTCGCGTACGGCACGGCCGACCTGTCCAGGGGGCCGGCGATGACCCCGGAGCAGGCGATCGCGGCCCTGGAGGCCGGGATGGCCGTGGCCCGCGACCTTGTCGAGGGGGGTGCCCGCTGCCTGGTCACCGGGGACATGGGCATCGCCAACACCACCGCCTCGGCCGCGCTGATCTGCGCGTTCACCGGTCACGACGCGGCCGTCGTGACCGGCAGGGGCACCGGTGTCGACGACGAGACCCTGGCGCGCAAGGTCGAGGTGGTCCGCGAGGCCCTCCGGGTGAACGGCCTGGAGCCCGAGTGGGACGGCGCCTCCGGGACTCTCACCCCGGTCTCCGGGGTGCCCGCCCTGGAGACGCTGGCCGCGGTCGGCGGCCTGGAGCACGCGGCGATCGCCGGGTTCGTCCTCGCCGGGGCCGCTCTTCGCGTACCGGTCATCCTGGACGGTGTCATCGCGGGGGCGGCGGCGCTGGCGGCGGCGGCGCTGGCCCCCGACGTCGTCGACCACTGCGTGGCGGGACACCGTTCGGCCGAGCCCGGCCACGCGGTCGCCCTGGACCACCTCGGGCTGCGTCCTCTGGTCGAGCTGGAACTCCGGCTCGGCGAGGGCACCGGCGGCCTGCTCGCCCACCCTCTCGTCTGTGCGGCGGTCAGGGTGATGCACGAGGTCGCGACCTTCGATTCAGCCGGTGTGACGGACAAGGAAGCCTGATCTACGGAAGTCTTGAGTCGAGGGGTTGACAGCGGTCAACTCTTTCTTGACAGCTGTTAACACGGGAGCAGCGAAGAGAGCACTGTTAGCCGGTAGGTTTACCTCTTAGCACGCCATGCTTCACAATTCCTCGCGAACGGGAGATCTGTCGCCATGTCGCCCTACCTGCTTGGCCTGCGCCTCTCCGGGCGGCGAGTGCTCGTCGTGGGTGGAGGACGCGTCGCCCAGCGGCGGGTGCCGGCGCTGCTCGACGCGGGCGCCCTGGTCACCATCGTCTCGACGAGCGTCACGCACGCCCTCGACGACCTCATCGCGACAGGCCGGGTGACCTGGGAGACCAGGCGCTACCAGGTCGGCGACGTCGACGGGGCCTGGCTGGTGCAGGCCTGCACGAACGACCGCGCGGTGAACGCCGCGGTGGCCGCGGAGGCCGAGGCCAAGCGGATCTGGTGCGTACGCGCCGACGACAAGGACGCCTCGGCGGCCTGGACCCCGGCCAGCGGCAAGGTGGACGAGATCAGCGTGGCGATCACCGCGGGAGGCGATCCCCGCCGCGCCGCCGGGATCAGGGACGCCGTCGTCGGAGCCCTCAGGGACGGTACGGTCGACGCCAGGCGCAACCGCACCAAGCCGGTGGGTGTCGCCCTGGTCGGCGGCGGGCCCGGCGACCCCGGCCTGATCACGGTCCGCGGGCGGCAACTGCTGGCCCAGGCCGACGTGGTCGTCGCCGACCGCCTCGCCCCGCAGGCCCTGCTCGACGAGCTCTCCCCGGACGTCGAGCTGATCGACGCCGCGAAGATCCCCTATGGCCGCTACATGGCCCAGGAGAGGATCAACGAGCTGCTGGTCGAGCACGCCAGGCAGGGCAAGTTCGTGGTCCGGCTCAAGGGGGGCGACCCGTTCGTCTTCGGCCGCGGCGGCGAGGAGATGCTCGCCTGCGCCCGCGAGGGCATCCCGGTCATCGTGGTTCCCGGCATCACCAGCCCGGTCGCGGTGCCCGCCGCCGTCAACGTGCCCGTGACACATCGCGGGGTGAGCCAGGAATTCCACGTGATCTCCGTACATGTTCCGCCGGGCGACGAGAGATCCACCGTCGACTGGCCCAATTTGGCCAGATCCGGCGGCACGCTGGTGCTTATGATGGCGGTCGAACGGATCGAAGTGATCGCCGAAACGCTGATCCATGACGGACGTTCGCCGGAAACTCCCGTAATGGTGGTACAGGACGGTACTCTTCCGACCCAACGCGCTCTTTACGCCACGCTATCCACCGTGGCGGAGCGCGTGAGCGCGGCCGGGATTCGGCCACCTGCGATCGTGATCGTCGGCGATGTCGTGAAGGTCGGCCAGGAGGTCGAGATGGTTCGAGCGGAGCGAGTACCGTGAAATCGGCGTCCAACAGGCCCCCCCACTCGGGTGGTGGCCGTGACCCTCGCCTTGCCGGCACCCCCCAGGAGCCACCCGACGACACCTCGTCGGATGACAAGGAATCCCCCGGCGAGCAGACGGTGACCTTCGGCGCCATCCGCGCCGACGACGACGCGGCCTCCATCCGCGCGCGCGGACAGTCCCCCGTGCCCCAGCCTGGGACGGCCGCTCCCGCCGCGCCTCGGGGCCGGGCGGCGGGGCCCGCGGTCCCGGGTGGCGTGACCGGTCCCGCCACGCCCGCGGGCAGAACGGCGGGCCCCGCCGGGCCAGGCCGGCCAGGTGGTTCCGCCGGTTCCGCGCCCCAGACCGGGGCGAGCGACCCTGCCTCCCCGCCCGCCCCCGAGGAGGCGATGGAGGCCTTCCGCGCCGCCGCCGCCGCTGCCCAGGCCAAGATCGAAGCCATCACCACCTCCCGTGAAGCGGCTCCCAACCCCACCTCCCCACGCGCCCAGGGCGGTCGTCCGGCGAGCCCCTCACGGGGCGGCCCCGCCGCGGCACCCGGCAGGGGTGCGCCCGCTTCGCGCGGGGGTGTGCCCGCTTCGCCCGGTGCGGCCCCCGGTCAGGGCACTCCCACCTCCCCGGGTGCCCGCGGGGGTGCGCCCGCCTCGCCGAGCGCCTCGCGCGGAGGTGCCCCCGTCCCGCCGGACGTCTCCCGTGGAGATGCGCCCGCCTCGCCCGGTGTCGTCTCCGGCCCCGGCACCTCTCACGGCGCCCCCGCCTCTCACGGTGTCCCGGCCTCGCCGGGTGCTTCTCGAGGAGGCGCCCCCACGGCTCCTCCGGGCGTTTCCCGAGGACAGGGTGCTCCCGCGGGGGATTCTCCGGGCGCCTCACGCGAGGGCACCGCCCCCGGCGCGCTTTTCCGCCCGGGTGCCCCTGTCCCGCCGAGCGTTCCTCGCACCGGTGGCCCCGCCATGCCCTCCTCCGGTGCTCCCGGTGCTCCTGCCTCCCCGGCCACCCCCGGTGCGGCCTTCCGCCCGGGGGCTCCTGCCTCTCCGAACGCTCCCCAAGGTGGTGACACCGCCGGGGCCGCGCCCGGTGCTCTTTTCCGCCCGGGCGCCCCTGTCCCGCCGAGTGCCCCTCGTACCGGTGGCCCCGCCTTCCCCCCGCCCGGCACCGCCGGAAGCGACACCCCGAGCCCCGCTCCTCGGGAGGCCCCGAGTCCCGCCTCCAGAGAAGGCATCGACGCCTCCCGTACGGCCGACGAGGGTCTCTCCCCCCGGTTCGAGAGCGGCGGCCCCGGCGGCGAGGACGAGCGGTCCCAGGCCGAAGGCGCCCCGCCCCTTCGCGCGAGCAGGACCGGGGAGGAGCGGGATGAGATCGTCGTCCTCGGCACGACCCCGCAGGAGCGACGCGACGAGTCCGAGGACGGCGCGGAGAGCGGCGGCAGCACGCCGGGCACCGGCCAGGTCGAGGGCGAGGCCGGGCGGCGGCCCCTGATCGCCGGAGAGGGCGGCAGGACCGGCGACACCTCGCGGGCCGACGACGCTTCCCGGTCCGGTGCCGAGGGCGCCCGAAGCGACAGCGGTGGCTTTCTCGCCTCCCAGGACGAGGACGGGCCCGCTGAGATCGACGACGGCAGGTCCCGCCGCGGCGCCGAGGCCGTTGACGCTGAGACCGGTGACGCGGCCCCGCAGGCCGGTGACAACGCTTCGCGGACCGGCCGGACCGGCGCCGAGGCCGGGCACGACGCCGGCCCCGCCGGTATCGACGACGAGGCCGAGCGCGGCGGTGAGGTCCGCCGCGATGCCGGTACCGACGGCACCGGGGCCATCGGCCGCCAGACCGCGAGTGAGGCCGAGCCCGCCGGCTCCTCCGAGAGCGCCGACGAGGCGCGGGACGAGGACGAGGGCGACGACGCGGCCGGTGACGAGGTCCGGGACGAGACCGGAACCACCGACGGCGGCACGGAGGCCGACAACGAGAGGATCGGTGGCGAGGACGACGAGGCCCCGGACGGGAAGGACGCGGGGTCGCCGGGCGGCCGGACGCGGGAGACCCCCCTTCCCGAGGCCGTCTCCGAGGCGCTGAGCAGCGCGCTCACCGCCGTACGCACCGGTGTCACCGACCTCAGCTTCGGCCTGGACCTCCCCGGCGCGGACGAGGCCAGGCGGGTCCAGAGCGAGATCCTGGCCCAGCTCGACGACTACGTGATCCCTCGCGTCCACACGAGCACCGCGCCCGCCCTCGTCGTGGTCGCGGGCTCCACCGGCGCGGGCAAGTCCACGCTCCTCAACACCCTGGCCAACGCCAAGGTCAGCGCGACCGGCGTGCGCCGCCCGACGACCGGAACGCCCGTTCTGGCCTGCCACCCCGACGACCACGAGTGGTTCGCCGAGGGTGACCTGCTCGGCAGCCTCCGGCGGCTCAGCGAGCCCGACCCCGAGGGCGCCTCCGGAGGCCTCGTGCTCGTCTCCACCGAGCGCCTCCCTCCCGGCGTGGCACTACTCGACACGCCGGACATCGACTCGGTCGTCGAGGAGCACCACGAGATCGCCCACCGCATGCTCGACGCGGCCGATCTGTGGATCTTCGTCACCACCGCCGCCCGGTACGCCGACGCCCCGGCCTGGCGACTGCTCCGCCTGGCCAAGGAGCGCGGAGCCCGCCTGGCCATCGTGCTCTCCCGGGTTCCGCCCAGGTCCCAAGAAGTGATCAGCAAGCACTTCGTCAGGATGCTCACCGAGTACGGTCTCGGCGAGGTCGACCGGTTCGTCATCAACGAGAGCAAGGTCACCGACGGGATGCTTCCCGATCACGAGGTGAGCGAGCTGCGTCTCTGGCTGACCGAGCTGTCGGTCGACGACCGGCGCCGCGCGCAGGCCGTACGGGCGACCCTGGACGGAGTACTGAACAGTTTCCGCACCCGTGTCCCCGCGCTGGCCAAGCAACTGGAGGTCCAGGTCGCCTTCCGCAGGGACCTCCGCGGTGACGTGGACGGCGCCTACGCCCGCGCGCTGGCCGAGATCGACAAGAGCACCGGCGACGGTTCACTGCTCCGGGGCGAGGTGCTCGCCCGCTGGCAGGACTTCGCCGGGTCCGGCGACCTCATGCGTACCCTCCACCTGCGCAGGCCGAGCCGTTTCGGCGGCAAGGCGAGCCAGCAGGCGCCCGAGCGGCTCAGCGCCCTGAAGTCCGCGCTGCGGGCGGGGCTGGAGTCGGTGGTCGTCTCGGCGGCGCACCGGGCCGCGGAGGAGGCCGCCTCGCGCTGGCTGAACCGTCCGGGCGCGCAGGAGGCCCTGGCGTCGGCACCCGGTCTCGGCCGCGCGTCCGACGAGCTCCTGCGCAGGACCGGCCGGACCATCGCGGCCTGGCAGGAGCACATCATCGAGCTGATACGCACCGAGGGGGTGACCAAGCGGTCGGTGGCCAGGGTGATCTCGTTCGACGTCGAGTCCCTGTCGCTGATCCTGACCATCGGGCTGCTCGGTTACGGCTCCTCGGACGCGCAGAACGGCACCGGGGCGCTACCGCAACGGCTGGTGCACGCGCTGCTCGGCGCGGAGTCGCTGCGCAACATCGGCGTGAAGGCCCGGAGCGATCTCCGAGCCCGGATCGGCATGCTCTTCGACGACGAGATGGCGCGTTACACCCAGGCTCTCGACGGTGCGGGTATACCTGACGAATCCGCCGCCACCCGCCTTTACCAGGCAACGTACAACCTTGAGGTCGCCCGATGAGTGTTGGCACCACCCAGTCACGCCAGGGTCTCGGCAGCAGGCTCGCCGCGCTGGCTCGGATCGTGGAGCTGGGGCCGGGCAAGGTCGAGCCCAAGCTCCTCGCCGACTCGGGTCAGCTGCTGCTGCGCGCCGGTGACAGGCTCAAGCTCTCCTCCGACCACACCGTGGTCGCGCTCGCGGGGGGTACGGGCAGCGGCAAGTCGACACTGTTCAACTCGATCTCCGGCCTGGAGCTGTCGCCGACGGGGGTACGCCGCCCGACCACGGCCCGTACGCACGCCTGTGTCTGGGGTCTGGACGGCGCCGGCCCGCTGCTCGACTGGTTGCAGATCCAGTGGCGGCACCGCTTCGCGCGGGCCAGCGCCCTGGACCGGGGCGAGAGCCAGCTCCACGGGCTGATCCTGCTCGACCTGCCCGACCACGACTCCATCCGGGCGCTGACCGACACCGAGGCCGACCGGCTGATCCAGGTCGCCGACCTCGTCGTGTGGGTGCTCGACCCGCAGAAGTACGCCGACGCCTCCACGCACCGGCGCTACGTGACCGATCTGGCCGGGCACGAGGCAGTGACGATCTTCGTGCTCAACCAGGCCGACCGGCTCGACCGGGAGGAGCTGGCCGAGTGCGTCGCGGATCTGGACGGCCTGCTCCGCCGCGAGGGGGTCGAGGACCCCGTGATCGTCACCACCTCGGCGATCACGGGCCGGGGCGTCGACAACCTCAAGGGCGTCCTCGCCGAGACCGTTTCCAGGCGCAGGGCCGCGACCCAGCGGCTGGAGGCCGACCTCGGCCGGCTGACGCTCCGTCTCACGAAGATCATGCCCGTCGACGGCGCGTCCGCTCCACCCTCCTCCATCGACGACGCCCGCAGGATCGGGCTCACCGACGCCCTCTGCGACGCGGTCGGCGTTCCCGCGGTCGGCGAGGCGATGGAGAACGTGTACGCCGCGAGGTCCGGCGAGTGGGTCGGCTGGCCCTACACCCGCTGGGCCGCCAAGCTCCGTCCCGACCCGCTGAACAGCCTGCGTCTGGGCGATCTGCGAGACGAGATCCACGGCCTGACCGGCGGTTCGGTGAGCGCGCAGCCCGCCGAGGTGGAGACCGCAGTCCAGGCGCTCACCGACGGCCTGAGCTCGGGCATGCACGAGGCGTGGCAGAACGGGATCAGGGACGCCGCGCGTTCCCGCTCCTCGCAGCTGCCGGAGGTGCTCTCCGAGGAGCTGTCGGAGGTCGCGCCGCGGCTGGACAGGGTTCCCGGCTGGTGGCGGTTGCTCCTGGCCTGGCAGTACTTCCTGGTCCTGCTCTTCGTCGCGGGCCTGGCCTGGGTCGGTATGGCTCTCACCTACGGCGTGTTCGGCGCAGGGAGCCCGCCGGAGGGGCTGGAGGTGTTCGGCGACGCCGCCTCGCTGCCGTGGGTCGGATTGATGATCTTCTCCGTCCTGGGGCTCGGCCTGCTCACCGCGATGGCCAGCCGCAACTTCGTCGTGCTCGGCGCGGGCAACGAGCGTGACGCGCTGGAGCGCGAGATGCGCCGCAGGGTCGCCGGTGTCGCCGAGAGCATGGTGATCGAGCCGGTGGAGCGGGAGCTGACCCGCTATAACGAGTTCTATTCAGCCATGCGAGGCCTGCGCGGTTGATCCGCCCTTCTTCTCCTCGCACAGGGGTGACGCCCCGTACAGAGGTGAGCTCCGCGCAGGGGTGACGCCCCGTACAGAGGTGAGCTCCGCGCAGGGGTGGGTCTCACTCAGGGGTGGTTGAAGCCGGGTCGTCCACAGTTTTCGCAGGCGTCCCGGGCTTGTCCACAGAGCGCGATTCGGTAATCCGTGCGGGGGGTGGGCCGGGCCATCGTGTCCTCATGCCGCCGGCACTCAGCCGGCTCTCATGGGAGGCACGATGAACGACATCTACGTCACGCTGACCGGTAACGTCGCGGCCCCGCCGCGCCAGCACACCTTCCCCGACGGTTCCCGGGTGACCTCGCTCAAGATCGCCTCAACGAGCCGTTACTTCGATCGTGAGAACCAGCAGTGGCGCAATGGTGAGACGACCTACTTCGGCGTCCGCTGCTTTCGCGGGCTGGCCGACAACGTCGCGCAGTCGGTCCATCTGGGCCAGCCGGTCGTGGTCCAGGGACGCCTGCGGATCCGCGAGTTCGCCCACGAGGGGGAGCGCCGGTTCATGCCCGAGGTGGAGGCCAACTCGCTCGGTCACGACCTGCGCTGGGGGCTCGGGAGTTTCACCAAGCCGCAGCGCGGCGGGCCGGTCGCGGCTCTCGGCAGCGCGGAGCGGATCGAGCTCGACAGGGAGACCTCCGACTGGGCGATGAGCGGTGGCGCCCCTGTCGCGGCCGAGGCCGTCGGTGCCCTGTCCCTGCCGAAGGCCGGCTTCGGCGACCCGAAGACCGGCCTCGACGACGAGACGTCCACGCCGCGCGAGACGGAGATCACGCTGGGCGGCGAGGCGGCCGGAGACGGTGCGATGCCCGGGGACATCACCCATCTCGGGGGCATCACCCATCCCGGAGACGTCGTCGAGCCCCGAGACGCCGTCGACCGCCGGGAAGGTGCCGATCCCGGAGAGGCCGCCGGGGTTCCACCACGCGGGGCGGATCACGAGCCCGCCGGACAGGAGCCGGTGGAGGGAGAGACCGTGGCGAGGCGAGGGAGGGCGGGGAAGAGCACACCGACGAGGCGGCAGGACGCGGGAGGCAGGAGAAGCCCAGGCACGGGGGAGGAGACGGCCGGGGGTGTGCCGGGTGCGATGAGGATCCGCCCGGATGCGAGCGATGAGACGCCCTGGCCGACGCGGGAGAGCGTGGCGGCCTGAGCCACTTTCCACTGGGGGGCCCGGCCGCTTTCCACTGGGAGGCCCGGCCGCCGGCAGGCCCGGGCCGCGGGCCTCCCAGTGGACCGGTGTTCAAGCCCGGAGCACCGGTGTGGGAAGCGTCCGAGGTGAAGCCGAAACGAGCGAGAGGCCGATACCGGCAGGGTCGGGACCAGAGGGTGAGCGCGGGCCCGTACGAAGGGCTGAGCGTCGGCCCGGACAGGGGCGATACCGGTTCGGGTAGGGGTTATGTCGGTTCGAGCGGGGAGCCGAGCGGGGGCGGATGACCACGAACCGGAGGAGGGCGGGAAGGACCGGAAGGAGGCGAGGCGGAGGAGAGGAAGAGACGAAGGTGAGGAGCAGGAGAGGCGGAGGAGAGGAATGGGGAGAGGCGGGAGAACGGGGGTGAGGGTTCTGCCTGGAAAGCGCGTCTGACGGAGCAGAGGCCTCGTGGAGAGGGGGCCTGGTGCGGGCGGAGTGAGGGGGCATCGGCCGGACGCGGTCGGTGTCTCGCCGCGACAGCGCGGCGACGCCGAGATAACCGGCCGATGGTCTTGCCCGTGTCAGATGCCGAGACACCTGTTAGGTCCAGGTCACGCCCCGCAGCATGGCTTGCTCCTTTCCCACACGGCCCGCTCGCGAGCGAGCGGTTTCCAAGTCGTGGGTCAACCGGTGGGCTGACTCACTCTGCCAAAGGTAGCGGTTACCATCGCGCGTCGCACACTCCGCAACTATTGTGTTACACATCGTTAGTCGGAGAGGGGGACGACATGGCGGCTCCCAGCCACACCTCGGTCAAACCGCGCGACGGCATGACACCCTTGGTCGATCGGTGGCCCCTGCTGGGGCAGCGTCGCCCGCTGGTCGGCTACCTCTGCGGGCTGGTGGTGCTGGATCTCGTCGCGATCGTGTTTTTCTCGATATCCGGTGTTTTTCGCTGGTCCGATGTGCTGACCTTCACCGCGCTGATGGTGTGCGGAGCCGTGTGCATCGAGGCGACCCGGAGACTCGGCATGCCTGCGGGCGTCTACCGTGATCTGCTTTCCGCCTGGTGGCTGCCCGCCGCGCTGCTCCTCCCGCCCCTCTACGCGCTCCTGGCGCCCATCCCGCTCCAGTTCCTGCTGCAGAAGCGGGTGCGCGCGACGGTGGTCTACCGGCGGGTCGTCAGCTCCGCGGCGATCGGCCTGGCCGGATGCGCGGCCTCCCTGCTCTTCCACGCCGCGGTCGGCGACCTGAACGCGCTGACCAGGGGTGAGGGAGGACCGATCGTGGTGGCCATCGGCTGCGCGGTCCTGTTCACGGTGATCAACACCGCGCTGATCGCCGTCGCCGCGCACACCGCCGACCCCGACAGTCGCTGGCGAGAGGTCCTGTGGAACCGGGAGAGCCTGCTCCTCGACGTCGTCGAGCTCTGTCTCGGCGTCCTCGTCTCCATCACCTGCGGGCTCAACCTGGCCCTGCTGGTCCTGGCGCTGCCGCCGGTGGTGCTGCTGCAGCGCAGCCTGCTGCACGCCCAGCTCCAGGCGGCGGCCCGCACCGATCTCAAGACAGGTCTGCTGAACGCCGCGGCCTGGCAGCGGGAGGCCGACACCGAGATCGTCAGGGCGCGTCGCACGGGGGAGACGCTCGCGTTGCTGATCGTCGACATCGACCATTTCAAGAGGGTCAACGACACCTACGGCCACCTGATCGGCGATCAGGTGCTCGTCGGGGTGGCCGACACCATCCGCAGCCAGCTGCGCGACTACGACGTGGTGGGCCGGTTCGGCGGCGAGGAGTTCGTCGTCCTGCTGCCCAGGGCCGACGTGACCGAGGCCCGCAGGGTCGCCGAGCGGCTGCGTTCCCGGGTGGGACGGATGGCGGTTCCCGCCGACGAGAACATGATCACCGTGACCATCTCGGTCGGTGTCGCGATCATGAGTGTGCACGGAGACGACCTGATCGAGCTGCTCGCCGCCGCCGACCTCGCTCTTTACCGTGCGAAGGAGCTCGGCCGCGACCAGATCTGCCTGCCCGCCACCGTCGTGCCCCCGGCCCGCCGGCCAGGATCCGACGCCACTCCCGGCTGAACTCCCGGACCCTGTCCGAGGCCGCCCCTAGCTGAACTCCCCAGGCCCTAAACTAAAGGCATGCCGGAGTACATCTACACACTGCAGCGCGTGCGCAAGGCGCACGGCGACAAGGTCGTCCTTGACGACGTGACGCTGTCGTTCCTGCCGGGCGCCAAGATCGGTGTCCTGGGTCCCAACGGCACCGGAAAGTCGACGCTGCTGAAGATGATGGCGGGCCTGGAGCAGCCGTCCAACGGCGACGCCCGGCTCATGCCCGGCTTCACCGTCGGCATGCTTCAGCAGGAGCCCCCCCTCAACGAATCCAAGACCGTCCTCGGCAACGTCGAAGAGGGTGTCGCCGAGACCAAGGCGATGCTCGACCGCTTCAACGAGATCGCCGAGCTGATGGCCACCGACTACAGCGACGAGCTCCTCGACGAGATGGGCAAGCTCCAGGACGCCCTCGACCACCGCAACGGCTGGGATCTCGACAGCCAGCTGGAGCAGGCGATGGACGCCCTCCGCTGTCCCCCGCCGGACGCCGAGGTCACCCAGCTCTCCGGTGGTGAGCGCCGCCGGGTCGCCCTCTGCAAGCTGCTTCTGGAGCAGCCCGATCTGCTGCTGCTCGACGAGCCCACCAACCACCTCGACGCCGAGAGTGTCCAGTGGCTCGAGTCGCACCTGGAGAAATACCCGGGCACCGTCCTGGCCGTCACCCACGACCGCTACTTCCTGGACAACGTGGCCAACTGGATCCTGGAGCTCGACCGGGGCCGCTGCCATCCCTACGAGGGCAACTACTCCACCTACCTGGAGGCCAAGGCGGCGCGGCTCAAGCTTGAGGGCCAAAAAGACGCCAAGCGCAAGAAGCGCCTGGAAGAGGAGCTGGAGTGGGTCCGCTCCAACGCCAGGGCCCGCCAGACCAAGAGCCGGGCGCGCCTCCAGCGCTACGAGGAGATGGCCGCCGAGGCCGACAAGCACCGCAAGCTCGACTTCGAGGAGATCCAGATCCCGCCGGGCCCGCGCCTGGGAACCACGGTCATCCGGTCCGAGAAGCTCACCAAGGGCTTCGAGGAGCGGGTCCTGATGGAGAGCCTCTCCTTCGACCTCCCGCGCAACGGCATCGTCGGCATCATCGGCCCGAACGGCGTCGGAAAGACGACCCTGTTCCGGATGATCACCGGCAGCGAGACGCCCGACAACGGCGAGATCGTCATCGGCGACACCGTCAAGATCTCCTACGCCGACCAGAGCAGGGGCGGGATCGACCCGTCCAAGAACGTCTGGGAGGTCGTCTCCGACGGGCTCGACTACATCAAGGTCGGCCAGGTCGAGATGCCGTCCCGCGCCTACATCGCCGCGTTCGGGTTCAAGGGCCCGGACCAGCAGAAGAAGGCGGGCATCCTGTCCGGCGGAGAGCGCAACCGGCTCAACCTGGCGCTCACCCTCAAGCAGGGCGGCAACGTGCTGCTGCTCGACGAGCCCACCAACGACCTCGACACCGAGACGCTCTCCAGCCTGGAGAACGCGTTGCTGGAGTTCCCCGGCTGCGCGGTCATCACCTCGCACGACCGGTGGTTCCTCGACCGCATCGCCACCCACATCCTCGCCTGGGAAGAGGGCTCGAACTGGTTCTGGTTCGAGGGCAACTACGCCGACTACGAGAAGAACAAGATCGAGCGCCTGGGTGCCGACGCGGCCCGGCCGCACCGCGTCACCTACCGCAAGCTCACCCGCGACTGATCCCGGTCCCGGAGACCGCTCTGGTCTCCGGTCCGGGGCGCCGCACCTGACAGGGGCCCGCCCGCGACGGGTGTGGCCCGGGCCCGGTGTGGTCCGGTCGTGACAGGCCGCGCTTCCGACGAGCCCCCGATGCCCCGCCGTACGGCGGGCACCGGGGGCTCGCTACGGTTTCGGGTGTGTTTGGACAGAGCATCGTGGGCGGCGTCGGCCGTGGCCATCGGCATGTGTTCCCCAGGTCCGTCAGGTTCGCCGACATCGACTCGCTGGGACACGTCAACAACGTGCGGTTTCTCGATTATCTGGAGGACGCGCGGCTTGCGCTGTTCCATGTCGACCCTCACCGCGAGGGCAACGAGCCGTTCAAGGGGCTCGTGATCGCCCGGCACGAGGTCGACTATCTACGTCCCCTCACCTTTCGCCCCGATCCGGTCCGGGTGGAGTCGTGGGTGACGGAGATCCGGCCGGTGCGGTTCACCCTCGCGTACGAGATCCGCGACGATGAGGAGATCTTCGTCAAGGCCCGCTCGGTGCTCGTGGCCTACGACGTGGCGAGCGCCTCCCCCCGGCGGTTGAACCAGGATGAGCTCGCCTATCTGGGCAGGTTCGCCGAAGCCTGAGGTCTGAGGCCTCAGGACGGGGAACAGGGAGCAGGGCGAGGGCCGGAGGTGTGCGCCGCCCGCCCCTGGAGTGCCCGCCGTTCCTCCTCACGGAGCGGCCCGCCACCCCCGCTGCACGTCCGTGGCGTGCTCGTCTGTCCGGTGCGCGGCCGTCGCCCGTCACGGGCGACGGCCGCGCGCCGGGAGCCTCAGGCGTCGGGGGTGTACAGCCAGGCCGCGGTGTCCGGCAGGAGCAGGTGACCGTCCACCGGGGCGCTGCCGATCAGGACGCGGTCGTGCGGCGGCAGTTGCACCGGTTCGGAACCGCAGTTGATGACACAGGTCAGGGGGCCTCGGCTGAAGATGAGGGCGTCCTCGGGGGCGTCCAGCCAGGTGATCTCGTCGGGCAGCGTGCCGCGCAGCTCGCGGCGGGCGCTCAGGGCCTCCTGGTAGAAGCTCAGCGTCGAGCCCGGATCGTTCGCCTGACGCTCGGCGGAGAGCACGACCCACTCGACCGGCTGGGGCAGCCAGGGCCGTGTCCCCTCGGGCGAGAAGCCGTAGGGCTCGGCCACGCCGGACCAGGGGAGGGGGACCCGGCAGCCGTCACGGCCGGGCAGCTCTCCCTTGGAACGGGTGAAGATGGGATCCTGGCGGGCCTCCGGGGGAAGATCCTTCACCTCGGGGAGGCCTAGTTCCTCCCCCTGGTAGAGATATGCCGAGCCAGGTAGGGCGAGCATGGCGAGCAGGGCCGCCCGGGCACGGGAGAGGCCCGTCGTGGAGTTGGTCAGGCCGTTGCCGTACCGGGTCACGTGGCGGACCACGTCGTGGTTGGAGAGCACCCAGGTGGGAGCGGTCACGGCGGCCAGCGTGTCATCGATGACCTTCTTGAACGCGGGCCCCGACCAGGGCGCCTCCAGCCAGGCGAAGTTGAAGCTCTGGTGCAGCTCGTCGGGGCGGACGTACAGTGCGAGATCCTCGGCGGAGTCGGTCCAGACTTCGCCGATCGCCATCCGCTCGCCCTCGTAGGAGTCGAGCACCTTGCGCCAGTCGCGGTAGATCTCGTGCACCTCCGGCTGCCCCCAGATCGGCGACACGGCCTTGAACGCCTGTCCCTCCGGAGGGGTGTCCGGCAGCCCTTCGGACTTGTACAGGCCCATCGCCACGTCGATCCTGAACCCGTCCACTCCCCGGTCGAGCCAGAACCGCAGCACGTCCAGGAACTCGGAGTGCACCTCGGGGTTGCGCCAGTTGAAGTCGGGCTGCTCCGGGGCGAAGAGGTGGAGATACCACTGCCCGTCGGGTGTCTTGCTCCAGGCCGGGCCGCTGAAGGTCGACTGCCAGTTGTTGGGCGGCAGGTCCCCGCCGTCGCGGAAGATGTAGCGGTCGCGTCCCTCGCCCCGCAGCGCGGCCTGGAACCACTCGTGGGCGGAGGAGCTGTGGTTCGGAACGATGTCGACGATCACCCGCAACCCGAGCCGGTGCGCCTCGGAGACGAGCTCGTCGAAGTCGGCGAGCGTGCCGAAGAGCGGGTCGACGTCGCGGTAGTCGGCCACGTCGTAGCCGCCGTCGGCCATGGGGGAGCGGTAGAAGGGGGTCAGCCAGATCGCGTCCACGCCGAGTTCGGCGAGGTACGGCAGGCGCTGCCTGATGCCGGGCAGATCGCCGACGCCGTCTCCGGAGGCGTCGGCGAAGCTGCGAACGTAGATCTCGTAGACGACGGCGTCACGCCACCAGGGGGTTTCCATGTGCATGGATTGCCCCCGCTCCGCGGTGTTTATGCGTCGCGACCCCCGACCATGCGGTGTTCGTGCGCCGGGGGCGTCGACCATGCGGTGGTCCGCGCGTCAGAGGCTCCGACCATGCGGTGGCTCATGCGTCGGGGACCCTGATCATGCGGTGGTCCGCGCCGGGAACCCCGGCCACGCGGTGATTCACGCGTCGGGGGCGTTGACCATGCTGTGCGCCGCGTACACGAGATAGTCCCAGAGACGCTTTTCCAGGTCGTCGGGGAGCTCCAGGGAGACCACCGCGTCGTGCATGCGCCGGAGCCACGCGTCGCGCTCGGCCGAGCGGATGACGAACGGATTGTGCCGCATCCTCAACCGGGGGTGGCCGCGCTGCGTGCTGTAGGTGTTGGGACCGCCCCAGTATTGGATGAGGAACAGGCGGAGCCGTTCCTCGGCGCCTTCGAGGTCGTCCTCGGGGTAGAGCGGCAGAAGGACCGGGTCGGCCGCCACCCCCTGGTAGAAGTGGTGCACCAGACGCCTGAAGGCCTCCTCGCCGCCGACGGCGTCGTAGAAGGACTGGGGTTCCTCGGGGGTAGCGGACACGTCTCCAGCCTAATTGACGTCAGGCGGCGATCGTGATGTCGGCCCGGTCGAGGGCGGACTTGATGCGAAGGCGCAGCTCGCGGGCGACCTCCGCCTGCCGGGAGGGGATGGTCTTGGCGCTGACCCGGAAGATGATGGCGGTGTCGGAGATCTGCTCGATGCCCCAGACCTGCGGCTCCTCGACGATGATCGAGTCGCGGAAGGCGGGCTCGTTCCACATCTCGTCGGCGACCTCCTTGAGCAGGTCGCGGACCACCGGGATCTCGGAGGCGTAGGCCACCGGCACATCGACCGTGGCACGTGACCAGCCCTGCGACTCGTTGCCGACCCGGGTGATCGTGCCGTTGCGGATGTACCAGACCCGGCCGTCGGCGTCGCGCAGGCGGGTGATGCGCAGGGTGACCGCCTCCACGGTGCCGACCGCGGCGCCCGCGTCGATCACGTCACCCACGCCGTACTGGTCCTCCAGGAGCATGAACATGCCGGCGATGAAGTCCTTGACGAGCTCCTGGGCGCCGAAGCCGATCGCCACGCCCAGGATGCCGACGCTGGTCAGCAGGGGGGCGATGGGGACGGAGAGGCGTTCGAGGACGGTCAGCACGGCGGTGCCCAGGATGATGATCGAGGCGATGTGCCTGAGCACCGAGCCGATGGTCTCCGCCCGCTGCCTGCGCCGCTCGGCCACGATCGCGTCGAGGCCCTCGGGGGTGACCGTCTCCCTGCCGCGCAGCCGCCCCGCCAGGGACGCGCGCTCGGTGGACGCCCTGCGCACCACCCGGCCGATCAGCCGGTGCGCCACGTTGCGCAGGATCAGCGCGATGACCACGACCAGCGTGATGGCGATCAGGCCCGCGATCACGGGGGCCACCCAGTCGACGGCCGCGGGCACGAGCATCTTCACGAAGTCGCAGACTACTCCCCCGCCGTCCCCGCATCCCCGTGTTAAGCCCGCGCTCGCGTCGAGAAGGTTCTCGACGACGACTCCCGCATCTGAGGTCGGGGTGGCGCTGGGGGTGGGGGCGGGCGTGGGGGAAAGCAGGAACACGGAGTGGATCCCTCTCGGATCGGATCGACCGGCGGACCGGATGAGTCATGCGACCCACCCATATTGCCGATCGAACCGGCCTCCGTCACATCACGCCGGGGAAGACGGGGACATCCTGGTCTAGGGCCGCGGGGGCGGACCCGGATGCCCCGGTGACGGGCGGCCCGGACGGGACACGCACCCGGAAGCGTGTCCCGTACCGTTCCCGAAAGGGATCCCTCCGGTCACCGCCCGGACGAGATACCGGACGGCAGCCTGTGCTTTACAGCAGTTCGTGGGCTTCGGCTCGCGGGAGCCTCCGCGTTCCGGCCGCGTTTTCGAAGTTTCCGCAGGTGGGAGTTCGCGCGTGTCGGCCGGACGATTCGGAGCCGGCGGGGTGCCCAGCGTCCGAGGACGCTCCGCACCGGTCACCCCGCCGACTCCGTCGAGCCGCGGCAGGCGCGGCACATCGGGCGGGTGAAGGCCCGTTGTGCCGCTCACCTCACTCTCCTACCGCGGCGAGTACGCGTGCGACCTTGGTCGCGGCACCGGCGGGATCTTCCACCGTGTGCATTCGTTCACCCCAGGACCACCAGTAATACCAATCCCGATGGCTGGGGGCGGCCTGTGCCCGGCAGGTGACGTTCTCCGCCAGGCTGGTCGCCTTCGGATTGATCACACGCACGAACGCACGGCCCGAGTGGGTCCGCACCACACGGGCGTGCAGCCCGCGGCAGTCAAGCTCCGTCACCAGCCGCTCAAGGTGCCGGAAATCGTCCTCACCCACCTCGTCCCTCCTCGTGGTCTCGGCTTGCCGGCACCGAATCGTGTTCGTTCGATCACGCTTACGGTGCTGCTCGCCAAAGATGACTCACGGTGGCCCTACGGGTCAATTCGGGGAAAACCCAGTTCAGGGTGGGCGATGTCCCAAGTAGGTTGAAAGAAACAGTCCCTCGGGGGACGATTCTTAGCCAGTAGCTTTATTAGTGTGTTCCGGATGAGTCAAACGTGGTCCATCATTCTCGGTAGGCGCAGTGCGACGGAAAGATCACACTGAGTCAAGGGAGAGAGGACCGGTCGGGACCAGTGTGCCAGCCAGCCCAGCTGGCCACGAGAGAGGGGCCGGTATGTCCGGCAGGCAGCACAGGGAGACAGAGTTAGCGCGGCAGGTCCGGGCCCGTGGCCTGGCCGCCGGGAAGTCCTCGGCGCAGATAGCTGAGGAAATCTACGATAAGTGTAGTTCGCAATTCGGGACCACTCGGATTAAAGGTCACCGCCTCGCGCATGGCGTCGCTCTCGCGGATGTCATCGAACAGATACGGGCGCTGTTCGAACGCGACGGCAAGTCGGCTCCCGGCATCGGTGAGACGCTCCTGTCCGCGTACGAGAGCGGGCTGAAGCGGCCCGGTCCCGAATACCTGCACTACCTGTGCTCCGCCTACCGGGTCGAACCCGCCTCCCTCGGGTACGACGGCCCGTGCATCTGTGGCCACGGCCACAAGATGCCCGGTGTCGTCCGAGGTGATCTCCAGGATGGAAGACCCGACACGTCCCCTGGTCCGCGTGAGCTGCTGATCCAGCCGATCGGCGTCGATCATTCCGCGGACGGGGGTGAGGAGGACGAGAACGTGCTACGCAGGACGCTCTTACAGCTCCTGGCCGGCAGCGGCATCGCGCTGGACGGACAGGTGCTCGGATCGGTGGAGAGCATGCGCAGGAGGATGGACGACACGCTGGTCTCGGCCACCGTCTCGCCCGCGATGCTCGATCAGTGGGAGGAATCCACCATCGGCTTCGGCCGCCAGTACATGAACACCGCCCCGCTCAGGCTGCTGTGCGACGTGATGCTCGAATTCGGCGCGGTGCGCAAGGCCATGGAGCGGCGCCAGCCGGTCGACCTGCAGGAACGGTTGTGCCGCATGGCGGCGCAGCTCGCCGGTCTGAGTGGCATGATCATGGTCAATCTCGGTGACCACCGGCTCGCCCGGTCCTTCTTCAGGACCGGCAGGACCGCGGCGGACGAGACCGGCGACCGGGCGCTGAGGGCGTGGGTCACGGCCAGGGAGGCTCTGGTCCCGCTCTACTACGGCGATCCGCGCGAGGCTCTCAACCTCGCCAAGAAGAGCCGTGACCTGGCCGGGCAGACGCCCTGCGCGGCCCAGGCGATGGCCCCGGTGGTCGAGGCCCGCGCGCTGGCGATGATGTCGGGCTCGGGCAAGAAGGACGTGGTCGACCAGGCGAAGCGGGCACTGTCGAGGGCGAGGGCGGCTTTCTCCCAGATGACCGCCGCGGACCAGGACGACTCGACCTTCGGCTACACCGAGCGTCAGCTCTACTTCCACCAGGGAGACGCGCTGGTCAAGCTCGGGCAGGCGATGGAGGCCGACCTCATCCTGGAACAGGCGCTCACCAAGTACGGCCCGACCGACTGGCTCGATCCGACCTTCATCAAGTTCGACCGGGCCCAGTGCAAGATCCTTGAGGGTGACGTGGACGAGGCGCTGGAGATCGCACAGCGTACGGTCTCGGGTCTCGACGAGGCCTGCCGGCCCGACATCCTCATGCAGCGCGCCCACGAGGTGGGCAAGCAGGTCGAGGTGAAGGCACCCGGCCATCCCAAGCTCAAGACCTACATGGAGTCGCTGCGCAGCCGCGGCGCGTCGACGGATGATCCGGTGGCCGACAGGAGTGGCAGTTGAAGCCAAGGCTTCGGCGTTATCGCTGGTCCGACCTCGAGTCCGTCTGGGCGCTCCACCAGATATGCCTGGCCCAGGTCGGTCTCGCGCCGGGGGACGGCGTCTACTACGAGGACGACTTTCCGAGGATCCACGAGATCTACCTCGCCGACCGGGGTGAGTTCCTGGTGGGGGAGATGCCCGCCGGGCGCGTCGTCACGATGGGCGGTCTCCGCCGCGTCGACGACCAGACCGCCGAGATGTGCCGCATGCGGGTCCACCCGGAGTTCCAACGTCGCGGTTTCGGCGCCCAGATGGTCCTCGCGCTGGAGGCGCGGGCCGTCGAACTCGGCTACGCACGCCTTCGTGGTGACACCACTCTGAATCAGCTCGCGGCGATGGAGCTCTACCGCAAGTTCGGATGGCGCGAGATCCGCCGGGAAGAACGAGGGGGATGTGTGGTGATTTATGGAGAAAAAGACCTAGTAGCCGCTATGTCCTCTTTAACTCAATGATCTGAATTTTAGGTTGTTTTACTGCTAAGTGTTGCCTATTTCGTAGATGCGCGAATAATTGTTTTTCGTACCTACCACTATTCTCTGGTGAGTGCGATGAAAAAGATCATTGTTCACAAAACCGGCGTGTCCAGGCTCGGTGGCGTCGCCAGCGTCATCCACAAGGGATGAGATTCTTCCCGACCGGAAGAATCGGCTCTGACGGTCGCGGCCCTCGATCCGCGAGATCGAGGGCCGCGCGGGTTTCCACCCCTGCCCATTCGGTCCCGGCCGTCTCCGGTGGCTCCGGTTCACCCCAGCCGGATGATCCGGGAGACGACCTCCGGCAGGTCCGGTGGCTCCAGGAAGCCGGGGAGCTCGGCCATCTCCGCCGGTGAGAACCAGCCGGAGCCCAGGTAGGTGATGTTCTCCTCGGCGGTCAACGACCCCGGGCCCACCTCGGGGGTGTCCCCGAACCTGGCCAGATAGAACCGCTCGGTCTTGGCGTAGTGGACGCCGAGCCAGTGGAACTCCCGGCGCACCGGCACCCACCGGTCCAGCACCGCCTCGCCCGGCAGGCCCGTCTCCTCGGCGAGTTCGCGCCGCGCGGCGTCGAGGGGGGTCTCGCCCGGGTCGATCCCGCCACCCGGCGGCTCCCACAGGGTCTGGCCCCCGACGGGGTCGCGCCAGTGCATGAGAAGCACCTGGCCGGACCCGTCCACACAGATCACCCGGGCCGCGGGCCGGTCGTTCGGCTGAGGGTCGTCCATAGGCCAGGGACGCTACCACCGCCGCCACGTCCGCCGGTTTCGCGTTTCCGGTGGTCTCGGCGCCTCCTGCCCGCCACCTACCGGACCGCCGGGTGTGGCGGCGGGATTCGCTGTACTCTGCCGACGTCAGGTGGAAGCATCGTACGATTCGACCTCTCAAGCTCAAGGGTGAAGGCATGACTTCCAGGGCCGAGTTTGTGTTGACGCTGTCCTGTCCGGACCGTCCCGGAGTGGTGGCCGCGGTCTCCGGTCTCCTGGCCGGGCGGGGATGCAACATCATCGAGAGTCAGCAGTTCGGTGACGTCGTGTCCGAGCGGTTCTTCATGCGGGTGCAGTTCGCCTCCTCGCTGCCCGACGAGGAGCTGCGCGAGGCCTTCGCCGCGCTCGCCCCCGAGTTCGGCATGGATTTCAAGCTGCGTGAGGTCTCCATCAAGCCGCGCGTGCTGGTGATGGTCAGCAAGTTCGGCCACTGCCTGAACGATCTGCTCTACCGGATGCGCTCGGGCCTGCTCGACATCGAGATCGTCGCGGTCGTCTCCAACCACCCGGACCTGCGGCCGCTGACCCAGTCGTACGGCATCGACTACCACCACCTGCCGGTCACCGCCGAGACCAAGCCCAGGCAGGAGGCGGAGATCCTGACCCTGGTCGACCACTACCGGGCCGATCTGGTGGTGCTCGCCCGCTACATGCAGGTGCTGTCGGAAGACCTCTGTGTGAAGCTCGCGGGCAACGTGATCAACATTCACCACTCGTTCCTGCCGTCGTTCAAGGGTGCCAAGCCCTATCACCAGGCGCACTCCCGTGGCGTGAAGCTGATCGGCGCGACCGCGCACTACGTGACCGCCGACCTCGACGAGGGCCCGATCATCGAGCAGGAGGTCGCCCGGGTCAACCACACCCACTCCGCGGAGGACCTCGCCGCCATCGGCCGCGACGTCGAGTGCCAGGCCCTGGCGCGCGCCGTCCGCTGGCACACCCAGCAGCGCGTCCTGCTCGACGGCCACAAGACGATCGTCTTTCCCCGCTAGCGCGGTGACCGGGCGGCGTGTCCTGCCCGACGGCGACGAGACGACGGGCTTTCCCGCCGGCGCGGTGACCGATCACCCTGGGCGCCGGCCGGGTTTCCGCGGGCTGACGCCGGTGACGTCCTCGGGGTGGGAGACGCCGTAGGGGCGTCCCCGCTCGTCGGTGCCGACCTTCTCGCGGCCCCGTTCCTTCCTCCGGGAGGCGATCCTCTCGGCGCCGCGGTTCTCGCTGGTGCCGACGCCGAGGGGGGACCGGGCCTGGGTGTCGGTGGAGGGGACGCCCTCGCGCTCCGCGCCGGACACCACGCGGGGCGGTCCCTTGTCGTCCGGAGGGGGCCCGAAGGCCAGGTCGCCCGACCGCACGACCTCCTCGCTCGCGTGGCCCACGTCGCGGGAGTAGCCGTGCTGCGCCTTCTTGCCCTTGTCGTTCCGGCCCTTGTGCTTGGGTTCGCGTTTGTCGTTCATGTCCGGCACCTCTGGATTCGTTCGGTGGTCAGCAGATTCTCGGTAGCGGGTCGCCGACCAGCAGGTCGACGATGCGGGTGCCGCCGAAGGAGGTCCTGAGCAGGACCAGTCCCGGCGGGTCGTCGTTGATCCGCCCGATGATCGCCGCCTCGGAGCCGAGCGGGTGGGAGCGGAGGGCGGCCAGAGCCGCGTCGGCGGAATCCCCGGCGACCACCGCGACCATCCGCCCCTCGCAGGCGACGTAGAGCGGGTCGATCCCCAGCAGCTCGCACGCCCCCCGTACGGCGGGACGGACCGGCACCGCGTCCTCGTCGAGGACGACGGCGACCCGCGAGGCCTCCGCCATCTCGTTGACGATCGTCGCCACCCCGCCCCGGGTCGCGTCGCGCAGGCAGCGCACCGCGCCGTTGCCGTCGCCTGCGTCCGCACCGCCGCCGCAGGCGTCCAGCAGCACGTCGACGAGGGTGTTGAGCGCGGCGGTGTCGGAGCACAGCTCGGCCTCGATGTCGAGTTCCCCGCGGGCGAGCATGATGGTGATCCCGTGCTCACCGATCGGTCCCGACACGATGACCGCGTCTCCCGGCCGTGCGGACGCGGCGCTCAGCCGGACGGGCCGGTCGAGCGTCCCGATGCCGGAGGTGGTGACGTAACAGCCGTCCGCCTTGCCCCGCTCCACGACCTTGGTGTCGCCGGTGACGATCCACACGCCCGCCGCCCGTGCCGCCTCGGCCATCGAGGCGGCGATGCGCCGCAGGTCGGCGACGGGGAAGCCCTCTTCGAGGATGAATCCGGCCGAGAGGTAGCGGGGGCGGGCCCCGCACATGGCCAGGTCGTTGACGGTGCCGTTGACCGCGAGGTCGCCGATGTCGCCGCCCGGGAAGAACAGTGGCGTGACCACGAACGAGTCCGTGGTGAAGGCGAGCCCGTCGGCGACCGCGCCGTCCTCCAGAGGCGCCAGCATCGGGTTGCGGAACGACTCCAGGAACACCGCCTCGATCAGGGTGTGCGTGGCCTTGCCGCCCGCGCCGTGCGCCAGGGTGATGCGGTCCTCCCGCACGCGCGCCCCGCGCCGCCGCACCCGCTCGATCCGGTCCAGCACCTGCCGCTCCCGGTCGCGTGCACTTTCCCTCAGGTCCAGGACCTGGTCATGGTCGTGTGCGTCTTCCCTCAGGCCCGATGCCTGCCGCTCCCCGCCGCGTGGTCCCGGCGGATCCATCTCCCGCACGCCGTGCTCCCCGCCCCGTCCGGTGCCGTCTTCCCCGCCGTTCACCTCCGGGTCGCCTCCTTGACGCGCTCGCGCGAGAACCGGCCGAAGTCGTAGTACGCCGCGCAGGCGCCCTCGGACGACACCATGCACGTGCCGATCGGCGTCTCCGGGGTGCACGCGGTGCCGAACACCTTGCACTCCCAGGGTTTGAGCACTCCCTTGAGCACCTCGCCGCACTGGCACGCCTTCGGGTCGGCCACCCGCCCGCCCGGAATCCGGAAGATCCGTTCGGCGTCGAAGGCGGCGTACCGCTCCGCGATCCTGAGCGCCGACTGCGAGATGAAGCCCAGTCCCCGCCATTCGAAGTACGGCCGTAGCTCCATCACCTGGCCGATGACGCTCAGGGCCTTGGGGTTGCCGTCCCACGGGACCACCCGGGAGTACTGGTTCTCCACCTCGGAACGGCCCTCGGACAGCTGTACGAGGATGCGGTAAACCGTGTGCAGCACGTCCAGCGGCTCGAAACCGGCCACCACCATGGGCTTGCCGTAGCCGCGCGCGACGAACCCGTACGGCCGGCAGCCGATCACGGTGGAGACGTGGCCCGGCCCGATGAACCCGTCCAGGCGCAGGTCGGGAGAGTCCAGGATCGCCTTGATGGCGGGGATGATCGTCACGTGGTTGCAGAAGACCGAGAAGTTCTCGATCCCCTCGGCCTCGGCGCGCAGGACCGTCATCGCCGTCGAGGGCGCGGTGGTCTCGAACCCGATGGCCATGAAGACCACCTGCCTGCCGGGGTTCCTCCTGGCGATCTTCAGGGCGTCCAGCGGGGAGTACACCATCCGGATGTCGGCTCCCCGCGCCTTGGCGTCGAGGAACGAGCCGTTCCCGCCGGGCACCCGCATCATGTCGCCGAACGACGTCATGATCACGTCCGGCTGCTCGGCGATGTGGATGGCGTCGTCCACCCGTCCCATGGGGATGACGCAGACGGGACAGCCGGGACCGTGCACCAGGGTGACGGCCTCGGGCAGGTAGTCCTCCAGGCCGTGCTTGTAGATCGTGTGGGTGTGCCCGCCGCACACCTCCATGAACTTGTAGTCGCGGCCGGGCTCGCACAGCGCGGCGATCCGCGTGGCGAGCATCCGGGCCTTCCCGGCGTCGCGGTACTCGTCGACGAAACGCATCAGCCCTCACCCCTCTTCGATCATGGATTCTCGGAGGGCCGCGATCTCGTCCTCGTACGCCTGGCCGATGCTTTCGAGGAAGTCGAGCGCGGCCCTGGCCTCCCCCTCGTCGATCTTCGACATCGCGAACCCGACGTGGATGAGGATCCAGTCGCCGGGCCCGACGCTCCGGTCCTCGAGCAGGCCGATGTTGATCGCTCGCTTGACGCCGCAGACGTCGACCATGGCCAGGTCAGGACGGTCCGACAGGATTTCCACGATCTCGCCGGGAATTCCCAGGCACATGAGAGGCCTCCGCCATCTGGATGGATTCGAGGACGAGGTCGTCGCCGCCCTCGGTGTGGACATCGGTGTCGCCGCACCCCGCGCAGACGGCGAAGGGTTCGACGGAGGTGGACGTGCTCCCGCAGGAGCGGCAGGTCATCCGCACCGGGACGATGACCAGGTCCACGTGGGCGTCCTCGGCCACGGACCCTTCGGAGATCGAGGAGAACGCCTGGTTGATCCCCGGCTCCGTGACGCGGAGCAGGGCGCCCGCGTGCACTCGCGCCCGTCGTACCCGCCTGCCGTCCGCCCGCTTCTCCACGGCGGTGAGGATCGCCTCGGCGATCCCGAACTCGTGCATGGTCGTTCCCTTTCGTCGCGCTTGGAATTCCTGTCGTTCCGGCGTGTGCGACCGGACGCGATCCGCCCGGCCCCGCTGTCCGGGCGGCCCGAGCGGCCGCAGGGGCGCCGGGTCGTGTTCCACCCCGGCTCGGCTCGTGGTCCGCGTGGTTCGCCGAGCCGCGTATCCCCGGTTCTCCGGTGCGGGCCCGCTACATGTTCCGCATCCTCAGGTAGCGCTTGATGTCGGGGAGCGACTGGTAGACCAGTACGGCGACCCCGGTCAGCACCGCCCCGGCCAGCAGGCGTTTCAGCATGTCCGTTCCTCCTCGTGAACCGCGGCGCCGACGGCCGTCGTGATCTGTTGCCCCGCGAGCTCGGTGACCAGGTCCGCCGCCATGCCGACGGCGCCCGCGACCGGCGGGCTGAGCTCCATGCCCGGTGAGGTGTCGGCGGGCTGGCAGCCGACGAGCAGGACGCGACCGGCCTCGCCGCCGAGCGTGCCCACCAGCGAGAGCACGCTCTCGGGCGTCATCGAGTGCGCGTCGACGAAGGATCCCGGCGCGCCGCCCGCCGACGGTTCGAGGACGTACAGGGTGCCGGGCGGGCCGTCGCGGGAGATCGCGTCGACCAGGATCGTGGTGTCGTACCGTCCGCCGGTCAGCTCGTACGCCAGGTGGATCGCCCGGATGCCGAAGTCCCTGACCTCGACCCCGCCGGGCAGGTCGGCACCGGCCAGGCGCCTGACCACCGCGACCCCGAAGCCGTCGTCGCCGAGGAAGACGTTTCCCACCCCGGCCACCAGGACCCTCACGCGCCCACCTCCCCGTCGGCGGCGGAACCGCCCGCCGGTGAGCCGTCCGTGAGCGGCTCGACCTCGTCGGGGGCGAAGTAGAGGAAGCGGCCGTGCGACCGGCGCAGGTCGGCGCCCGGGTCGTCGTCGAGGGTGACGGCCAGGTGGTGGGCGCCGTCGAGGTCGAGGAGCACCGCCTCGACGTGGGCGGTCCTGCCGGCCAGGAACATGTCGTGGGCGTCGGCGCGCCGCCGGCCGGGCACCAGCCTGACCCTGCTGCCCCTGGAGACGGTCACCCCGGCGACCGTCACGCTGTCGGTCTCCGGGGAGACCGCCGCGTCATCCGCCGGATCCCACCAGGGCACGGGTGCGTCCTGGTGGCTCGGGGAGTTCCCGGTCTCCGGGGGCGCGGGGGATTGCCGGTCGGTGCGGTCGGTGCGGTCAGTGGCCGCCTCCACCGAGCGGATCGCGCCGTGGAGCCGTTCCAGCAGTTCGGGCGGCATGCTGCCGACCATGTCGATGAGCTCGGTCACCCGGGGGTCGGTCTCCCGCGCCTCCAGGGTCTCCTCGTCGGTGAGGGTGAGCGTGCGCAGGTGGAGCATCTCGTCGATCTCCGTGGAGTCGAACAGGGGGCCGGGGCTCTCCGGCGCGATGTCCGGGTGGTCGTAGAGGATGATCGGCGAGGAGAGCACGACGTCCCGGTGGCCTGGCTCGCCCACGAGTACCGGCCAGGTGTGCTCGTTGCGGCAGGTCTCCACGGCGGGCCGCGCCCATTCCGGCGGGTCGAGCAGCGAGACGAAGGCGCCCGCGGTCACCGCGATGAGCAGGTGCGCCGAGACCAGCGAGTGCCGCAGCGCCTGCTCGCGCGGCGCGCCCAGCGGTTGCCAGTCGTCGGTGTTCTCCACCCGGGCGCGCAGCTTGACCAGGTCGTACGGTCCGGGCACCAGCTCGGCGGAGACCCTGAGCGCGGCGCGCAGCGGCAGGTGCTCGGAGACGAGACGCCCTATCACCTCCCCGGACGGCGCCACGATCGGCTCGACCACACGGTCTCCGGGAACGCGTACCTCGATCACCCGCTCGGGGGCGTCGAGCAGGCCGGCGATGGGGAGTGTCACCTCCGCCTCCCGCTCGGTCGCCTCGTCGAAGGTGAGGTAGGTCCGGTGGCCGTTCCGCAGCTGCTGGACCGGCCAGTAGCCGTCGTCCTCGGCGCGCTCGACGCCGCGCGTCCTGACGTGCAGGAAACGCAGGTTCAGGTGCGCCACGGCGTACGCGGCCCCTTCGAGGAGGCATTCGGTCACGCTGGCCGGATGCTCGGCGGTCGCGGTGAACCCCGGCGGGACGAGCACCCCGAACTGCCAGCGCACCTGGTTCTTGGTCGCCGAGGCGCGGTAGGGGTAGAGAAGGTAGCCCTCGTACAGCACCGCGTCCGCCACCCGGCGCGCGATGTCCATCGGAACGCTCATCGCCGCGTCTCCTTGAGCAGTAGTTCCAGGGTCTCGTCCCAGGTCGCCAGGGCGCGCCCGGACTTGAACCTGCTGAGTTCCCGCAGCGTGTCGCGGCGCAGCCGCAGCCACCCCGAGTCCGGGAAGTAGCGGTCCATCAGCTCCCGCCACACCGCCACCGGCAACCGGCAGCGGGCCTCGCGGTGCCACGGCACCTGGCTCACCGAGAAGCCGTCCCGCGCCCTGGCGAACACCGTGCCGCTGAAGAGCATGACCATCGGGATCTCGCCGTCGTCCAGGGCGGCGAAATACCGGCCCGCCGCCACCTCCAGGTCGTAACCGCACGGCACCGGTACGTCGATCTCGGTGCTTCCGGTGAACGCCGGGACCATGACGGAGACATCGGCGAACCGCAGGGGTCTCAGCGTGTCGCCCCATCGGGCCGGGTCCCCGAACAGGTCGCCGAGCAGCTCCGCCTCGGTGTCGCCGTAGCGCCGCAGATGGGGCTCGACCCGGATCTGGCAGCGCAGCGCGATGGTGTGCACCCCGCCGGGGGAGGGGTCGGTGACGCGCAGCCGGAAGACCAGGGTCGGGAAGGCCGCGTACGCCTCCGCACGCACGTCCACGCAGTCGAACGCGAGCTCATCCACCGTCATCACCACCGCCACCACCGGAGGCGGGCGGTACGGTGCGGCTGCGCTCGCGCAGGCCGGCGAAGAAACCCTCGATGGCCTCCCGCGCCTCCTGGCCGCCGCCGAAGCCCTTCCAGCGCGTCCGCACCAGGCCGACCAGCTCGTAGCAGGCGTCGATCGGCACCAGGTGGCAGGCGAAGCCGCCGTCGGGGCGGCGGTCCACCAGGAGCGCCTCCACGTCGGGCCGGACGTCGGCCATCGCCGGGTTGGCCGCCAGGACGCGCTCCCACGTCCCCGGCGGCAGCAGCGACTCGGTGGCCCCGGCCGGGCTCGGGTAGAACGCCACGGTCTGATCCGTCGCGGAGTTGCGGAAGAAGAAGGCCGTGCGGACCGGGATCTGCATCTCGTCCCAGTCGGCCGCGCCCAGCAGGAATCGCGGGGCGTGCAGGTAGCGTCGCGGGACGGCCCGGTAGCGCGCCCGGCCGGTCGTGTCGCGGGTGAACAGCAGGTGGCAGGCCCGGCAGGCGCACAGCAGCCCCCGCTTCTCGACGTTCACGACGTGGCCGTGGTCCTCGCCGGCGGGTGCCGCGCACAGCTCGCAGAGCGTCACCGGCGGCCCGCCGGACCGACCCGTCCGAGGCGGCTCGCGGAACCTGCGCAGCCCGGTGGCCGTCACGGCGCCGGCTCCGACACCGGTACCGACACCGGTACCGGTCCCGGTTCCGGCTCCGGTTCGGAGGTCAGCGCCCGCTCGGGCACCGGGCACGGGCCGGGCGGGCGGCGCTGGATCTGCAGCACTCCCGGCCGATCGCCGCTCACCCCCTCGACCTCCACCCGCGACACCTCGGGCGCCGCCCGGGCGATGGCCCGTTCGATGGCGTCGGTCACGGTGAGCCGCGAGGACGGGCAGCCGTGGCAGGTCCCCTCCAGGCGGAGCCGCACGATCCCGTCCTCGTCCACGCCGAGCAACTCCACGCCGCCCTCGTGCGACCCCAGGTAGGGGCGTACGGTGTCCAGCGCGTCGCGGACGCGTTCGGCCGTGCTCAGCGGGTGCAGGTCGTGCAGGACCAGCAGCCCGGCCACGAGCGGGTCGCCGACCATGCGGCCCAGCACCTCGGCGGCCCCGGCCTCGGTGACGATCTCGACGACGCGTTCCAGGCCGGCGCCGTACAGCTCGACGAGGGCCCGTACGAGATCCTCGGCCTTGGCGCGCGTCACGGCGTCGCTCAGCGCGCCGAGGTCGGCGATCAGCGCCTCGACGCGATCGCCCGTCGCCCGGACGTCATGGGCTTGCGGCATCTGCCCGGGCCCCCCTTCCGGTGCCGGGAAACGGTCGGCTCACGTGGCGTCGAAGGCGTGGGGGGTGTGCACCCGGCGAAGTTCTTCGCCGCCGCCGAGGTACATGTGCACCCCGCACGGCAGGCACGGGTCGAAGCTCCGCACGGTGCGCATGATGTCGATGCCCTTGAAGTCCGCGGGCGGGTTCTCCTCGAAGATCGGCGTGTTCTGCACCGCGTCCTCGTACGGTCCCGGCGTGCCGTGCACGTCGCGGACGCTGGCGTTCCAGGGCGTCGGCGGGTACGGGTGGTAGTTGGCGATCTTCCCGTTCCTGATCACCATGTGGTGGGAGAGCACGCCCCGCACGGCCTCGGTGAAGCCGCAGCTGATCGCCTCGTCGGGAACCGTGAACGGCTCCCAGGTCCGGGTGCGGCCCGCCCGCACCTCGGCCAGGCCCTGCTCGACGAAGTAGAGCGCGCACGCCGCCGCGTAGGCCTGGAAGTAGGTGCGGGCCCGGTTGCGCTCCAGGGCGTTGGACAGCGGCTGCCCCCTGAACTCGGGGATCTTCCACTCGAACGTCTTCTCCGGCCTCAGCGCCGTCTTCGGCAGGTTGATCTGCACGCTGTGGCCGGTCGATCTGACGTAGCCGATGTCGACCTTGCCGGACAGCGCCGTCGACCAGAGCCTGGCGATGGGCCCGCCGCCGGTGTCGAGCGCGAGCGCGTCCTCCCCGTCGAACCAGCGGGGCGACATGACCCAGCTGTACTTGTCGCTGAAGTCACGTTTCTGCGGATGCGGGATGGTGTGCTGGTTCCACGGATGCCGGATGTCGACCGGGTTGCCCAGCGGGTCGTGGGTGACGAACGGCTCCTGGTCCTTCCAGTCGTCGTAGTAGGAGCTGCCCAGCAGGATCCGGATGCCGAGGTTGATGTCGACCAGGTCGTTGGTGATCAACCTGCCGTCGACGATCACCCCCGGCGTGACGTACATCTCGCGACCCCAGTGGCTCATGTTCCGGTAGGTGAAGTCGCAGTGCTCGGGGTTCTGGAAGCTGCCCCAGCAGCCGAGGAGCACCCGCCTGCGGCCGACCTCCTCGTAGCCGGGCAGCGCCTGGTAGAAGAAGTCGAACAGGTCGTCGTGCATGGGCACGACCCGCTTCATGAACTCCACGTAGCGCATCAGCCGGGTCAGGTAGTCGGTGAACAGCTGTACCGTCGCGACCGTGCCCACCCCGCCCGGGTAGAGCGTCGAGGGGTGGACGTGCCTGCCCTCCATGAGGCAGAACATCTCGCGGGTGAGACGGCTCACCGCCAGCGCCTCGCGGTAGAACTCGCCCTCCAGCGGGTTCAGCGAGCGCATGATGTCGGCGATGGTCCGGTAACCGTGGTCGCCCGCGTGCGGCGCCTCGGTGCGCTCGGCCATCGCCAGCACCCCGGGATTGGTCTCGCGGACCATCTTCTCGCAGTAGTCGACCCCCACCAGGTTCTCCTGGTAGAGGTTGTGGTCGAACATGTACTCGGCGGCCTCGCCGAGGTTGAGGATCCACTCGCCCAGGGCCGGGGGCCGCACCCCGTACGCCATGTTCTGCGCGTAGACCGAGCAGGTCGCGTGGTTGTCGCCGCAGATCCCGCAGATGCGGCTGGTGATGAAGTGGGCGTCGCGCGGGTCCTTGCCCTTCATGAAGATGCTGTAGCCGCGGAAGATCGACGAGGTGCTGTGACACTCGGCGACCCGCCGGTTCTTGAAATCGATCTTGCAGTAGATGCCGAGACTCCCGACGATCCTGGTGATGGGGTCCCAGGCCATCTCCACGAGGTCGGGGTTCTGCTCCGATGTCGTCATGTCAGCTCCAGGGCGCCTTGTAGCCGGTCAGCAGCTCGCGCCCCTTGTGGCGCCACTTCGGTTCCTTGTCGACGGTCCGTAGGGTGATGCCGCGCAGCGCGCGGACGACGGTCCCGTACGCGCCGCTCACCGCCGAGGAGACGTGGGCGCCGGGTGGCTCGTCCATGAACGGCATGAACTTGTCGGGGAAGCCCGGCATCGTGCAGGCGATGCAGATGCCCCCGACGTTCGGGCAGCCGCCGATCCCGTTCATCCAGCCGCGCTTGGGGACGTTGCACCGGACGACCGGCCCCCAGCAACCGATCTTGACCAGGCACTTCGGCGAGCCGTACTCGGTGGCGAACTGGCCCTGCTCGTAGTAGCCCGCCCGGTCGCATCCCTCGTGCACGGTCTGGGTGAACAGCCACGTCGGGCGCAGCTCCTCGTCCAGCGGGATCATCGGTGCCTGCCCGGCGACCTGGTAGAGCAGGTAGAGGAGCGTCTCGGAGAGGTTGTCCGGCTGCACCGGGCAGCCCGGCACGTTGACGATCGGCAGCCCCGCCTTGGACTTCCAGTCCCAGCCCAGATAGTCGGCCACGCCCATGGCCCCGGTCGGGTTCCCCGCCATGGCGTGGATGCCGCCGTACGCCGAGCAGGTGCCCGCGCACACGATCGCGGTCGCCTTGGGCGCGAGCAGGTCCAGCCACTCGCTGGTCGTCATGGGCTGGCCGGTCTCGGGGTTGTTGCCGAACCCGGACCAGTAGCCCTCCTGCTTGAGTGCCTCGTTCGGGATCGAGCCCTCGACGACCAGCACGAACGGGTCCAGCTCGCCACGCTTGGCCTTGAAGAACCACTCGATGAAGACGTCCGCGCCCTGCATCGGCCCGGACTCGAAGTCGATCAGCGGCCAGTGCACGGCCACCTTGGGAAGCCCGGGAAGCGCTCCGAGCGCGATGTCCTCGATGCTCGGCTGGGTCGCCGCGGTGAGCGCGACGGAGTCGCCGTCGCAGCTCAGTCCGGCGTTGATCCACAGTATGTGGACGACGGGTTCCTCCCGCTCCTGAGGTCTGCTGCTCGCTGCGTCCGTCGGCGCTGTCATGAGGCCTCCCACTCCTGGTGGATGTCTGCGGAACGTGAAGGGGGAGGACCTGCGCGGGTGGGCGGGCTCTCCCTCACCCGGGGCTGTGCGCCCGCGGTGTCGGCGCCGGTCCGAGCGCGTGCCAGGTGAGTTCCCGAAGGACGTGGTAGAGGGTGGTCTGCGCCTCCTGGATCCGGTGCACCGAGGAGGAGGGGACGACGAACAGGTAGTGCAGGACGCCCCGCTCGGCCAGCTCGGCCAGCCTGCCGCCCCCGCCCCCGGCCAGCCCGACGGTGAGCATGCCCCGGCCGGCCGCCTCCTCGAACGCCCGGACGACGTTGGCCGACCCGCCGCTCGTGGACAGGCCGACGGCGATGTCCCCCGGACGGCCCAGCGCCGCGAGTTGCCTGGCGAAGACCACCTCGAAGCCGACGTCGTTGGAGAGCGCGGTGACCACGGCGACGTCGCCGGTCAGGCAGAGGGCGGGCAGGGCCGGGCCGTCGCAGGGCTGCAGGAAGGCGGTGGCGACCTCCTGGGCGTCGGTGCTGCTCCCGCCGTTGCCGAAGCTGAACAGCCGCCCGCCCGCGGCGAACCGCGCGGCCATCTCCTCGGCGCACGCCGCCAGTTCCGCCGCCGACTCGGCACCCATCCGCTCGCGCAGCCGTACGATCTCGCCGGTCTTCTCCGCGGCCGATCGCACGGCCTCCGCTTCCATCTCCGCTGTCCCGAGGCCGGTCCTGCCGGTGGTCCGGCCAGTGGTCTGGTCGGTGCGCCCGTCGTGGTCGTGGTCGTGGTCGTACAGGAAGGGGTAGAGGCCGCGCATGACCTCCGCGGGTGTTCCGTCAGGCCTGCTCATCGTCGTCCTTCCCGCTGTCGCCGTCGCCTTCGCCGGTGCTCCCGCGCGCGATCACGGCGATCGCCTCCCCGGCGTGGACGAGGACGGTGTCGCCCACCACCGGGTCGACCAGCGCCACGCTCACCTCTTCGAGGACCCCGCCCGCGTCGACGATCGCCAGCTCTCCCTCCAGCAGCCTGACCACGCTCATCGGCAGCGCCTGGTCGGAGCAGGTGACGCAGACACCGGCGGTGCAGTCCTCGGGCCCGTTCACCGGTCCGCCCCTCGCGCGGGCGGGCCGAGCCGGTCGAGGAAGACGTGGACCAGCTCCCACAGCAGGTGGTAGGCGGTGACGTGAACCTCCTTGACCACGGCGGGGTCGTCGGACGCGGCGACCAGGACGTGGTCGGCCGGGAGGCGGCCGGTCAAGGTACGGCCGGTCATGGTGCGGTCGGCCGGGAGGCCGCCGCTCGCCGTACCATTCGCGATGCCGTCCCCGTCCCCGCATCCTTCGCCGCCGGTCAGGGCGATGGTCAGCAGGCCCAGTTCCCCGGCGGTCTCCAGCCCTCGCAGGACGCTCGGGCACCGGCCGTCACGGGAGATCCCCAGGGCCGTGTCGGCGGCGTCCGCCCAGTGGCGCACCTGGTGGGCGAAGACCTCGGCGCCACCCCCGCCGTTCCGGAAGTCCCCGCCTTTTTGGAAGTCCCCGCCTTTTTGGAGGCCCTCATCGCTCCCGGCGCCGTCCCCGTTCCTTCTGCCCACCCGGTCGTCCACCCGGCCGGCCCCCGGGGCGCCGTTGCTCAGCGCCACCGCCGGGAGCGCCCTCTTGCCCACGACGACCGGGTGCATGAACTCGACCGCGATGTGCGCGGCGTCCGTGCCCGTGCCGCCGAACACGATCAGCTTGCCGCCGAGGCGGAATCCGGCGGCCATGGCCCGGGCGGCACACGCGATGCGTTCCACGTCACCCGCCAGGGCGTGCCCGGCGTGGTCCCGCCGTGCGAAGGCCGCGATGACGGCCGCCTCCGTGACCGGTATGACGGCCGATGGCGAAAGAGATGGTGTTTGCTTACTCGGTGTGCCAGGCATGTCGACGCTCCGTATTTTTCACGGTAGTCGCCACATTACGATTGGCCCTTTCAGGCCCGACACCCTCGACTCGACAACCAACGGCAAAGCTCTGATCATTGACGTAACCTTCCCGTCCAGATCATGCGAGCCCCCGAGGTGTTCCCGCCTGTCGCGGGAAGGATGGCGGGATGGGCACGGGACGCGCACGGGCACGGATCCGGGTCAGGATCCGGGTCGAGGGAATCGTGCAGGGGGTGGGATTCCGCCCCCACGTCCACTTTTTGGCGCGGCGCCTGGGGCTGTCCGGGTGGGTGGGCAACGACGACCGGGGCGTGTTCATCGAGGCCGAGGGGAAGCCCGGCGACGTCGCGCGCTTCCGGGAGGACCTGCGGGACCAGGCCCCGCCGCTGGCGGCGATCCACCGCGTGACGGCCACCGCGATACCGGCGTGCGGGGACCGGGGGTTCCGTATCGTGGCCAGCCGAGGGGGGACCCGGCGCTTCACCCTTGTCTCACCCGATGTCGCGACGTGTGACGACTGCCTGGCCGAACTGTTCGACCCCGCCGACCGGCGTCACCGCCACCCCTTCGTCAACTGCACCAACTGCGGGCCGAGGTTCACCATCATCCGGGACGTCCCCTACGACCGGCCCGCCACCACGATGGCCGGGTTCGCCATGTGCGGGGAGTGCGAGAGGGAGTACCTCGACCCGTCGGACCGCAGGTTCCACGCCCAGCCGATCTGCTGCCCGGCCTGCGGCCCGGTCCTTCGCCTTCTCGACGGCGGCCTTCGCGGCGAGGGTTCGCCTGCTCACGGTCCGGACGCCGGTCGTCCCGGTGCCGGCCCGGGCGGCGGTGCCGATCCGATCGCGGCCGCGGTGGAGGTGCTGCGAGCGGGCGGCGTGCTGGCCGTCAAGGGGCTCGGCGGGTATCACCTGGCGGTCGACGCCACCGACGAGGAGGCCACCCGGGCCCTCCGCTCCCGTAAGCACCGCGAGGACAGGCCGTTCGCGGTCATGGTCCCCGACCTGCGTGCCGCGCGGGCGCTGTGCGAGCTGGACGCCGAGGGGGAGCGGCTGCTCACCGGCTCCCGGCGCCCGATCGTGCTACTGCCCCGCCGTCCCGGAGCCGCGGTGGCCGGAGCCGTCGCGCCGGGCGACCGCCGCCTCGGCCTCATGCTGCCGTACACGCCGGTCCACCACCTGCTAGCCGCCGAACTCGCCCGTCCGTACGTGCTCACCAGCGGGAACCTCTCCGACGAGCCCATCGCCTACCGCGACGGCGACGCGCTCTCCCGGCTCGCCGGGGTCGCGGACGCCTTCCTGACCCACGACCGGCCGATCCACGTCCGCGCCGACGACTCCGTGCTCCTCGTCACGCGGGGGAGGACGGTGCCGCTGCGCAGATCCCGGGGGTACGCCCCGGAGCCCCTGCGGCTCTCACCGCCCGCCCGGCGGGCCGTGCTCGCCTGCGGCGCCGAGCTGAAGAGCACGTTCTGCCTCGCGAGACAGGGGCACGCCTTCCTCTCCCACCACATCGGCGACCTGGAGAACTACGAGACGCTGCGCTCCTTCACCGAGGGGATCGAGCACCTCCGGCGCCTGCTCGGCATCACCCCGGGGCTGGTCGCCCACGACCTCCACCCCGAATACCTGTCCACCAAGTACGCCCTCGACCTGGAGGTGCCGGGATCGGTGGACCTGACCGGGGTCCAGCACCACCACGCGCACATCGCCTCCTGCCTGGCCGACAACCGGGAGACCGGCCCGGTCATCGGGGTGGTCTTCGACGGCCTCGGCTACGGCACCGACGCCACCATCTGGGGCGGTGAGTTCCTGGTGGCGGACCTGGCGGGCTTCACCCGCGCAGGGTGCCTGGCCCGGGTGCCGATGCCCGGCGGCACCGCGGCGATCAGGCAGCCCTGGCGGATGGCGGCCGCGCACCTGTACGCGGCGTACGGTGACACGCTTCCCGGGAACCTGCCGGTCAGGGCCCGTCACGGCTCGCGCTGGGACGAGGTGGTCGCGGTGGCCAGGGCCGGGACGAACTCCCCCCTCACCTCCAGCGCCGGGCGCCTGTTCGACGCGGTGGCGGCGATCCTCGGACTCCGCGACACCGCCACATACGAGGGACAGGCCGCGATCGCCCTGGAACAGTGCGCCGACCCCGCGGAGAAGGGCGCCTATCCTGCCAGGGCCGTCGACGAGGGGACACTCGTGACGATCCAGGCCGCGGACCTCGTGCGGGCGGTCGTCGAGGACACGCGCGCCGGGGCGGTTCCGGCGCTCGTCTCGGCCCGCTTCCACAACGGGCTCGCCGCCGCCACCGCCCGGGTGTGCGCACGGCTCCGCGACGACACCGGCCTCGGCACGGTCGCCCTGTCGGGCGGGGTCTTCCAGAACCGGTTGCTGCTGGAGGGCCTCGTCGCGGCCCTCGGGCTCCGCGGCTTCCGGGTCCTGACCCACCGCGCCGTCCCCCCGAACGACGGCGGCGTCAGCTTCGGCCAGGCCGCCGTGGCCGCGGCCCGCGACACCCTCGGCCTCGTCTAGGGAAGTGTCGTCACGGCGGGGGCGCGGTGGCCGGGGGATGCGAATCGCGTGGGTCGTGGCCGGCCGTCACGATCTGCCCGATACCGGTCAGATCCAGCCCTCCTCCCAGGCGCGGTGCGCGGCGGCGTGGCGGGAGCCGGCGCCGAGCTTGGCCATGGCCGCGGAAAGGTAGTTCCGCACCGTGCCGGGGGCGAGGTGGACCTGCGCCGCGATCTCGTTGATCGAGGCGCCCGTCCGCGAGGCCCGCAGCACCTCCAGCTCCCGTTCGGACAGCGGGCAGTCGTCCTCCGACAGGGCGGAGGCGGCGATGTCCGGGTCCACGTAGCGCCGCCCCGCGGCGACGTCGCGGATGATCGCTGCCAGCCGGGTGGCGGGCGTGGTCTTGGGCACGAACCCGCTCACCCCCGCGGCCAGGGCGCGGCGCAGCACGCCGGGCCGGGCGTGCCGGGTGACGAGGACGATCCGGGTGGGCAGCTCGGCGCGGATCGCCTGCGCGGCGCGCAGCCCGTCGGCCGGCGGCATCTCCAGGTCGAGTACGGCGATGTCCGGCCGCCGCTCGCGCGTCAGGCGCACCGCGTCCGTGGTGGTGGCCGCCTCGGCGACGACGTCCAGGTCATCCTCCAGCGCGAGCAGTGCCGCCAGGGCTCCCCTGATGAGGTCCTCGTCGTCGGCGATCAGCAGCCGGATCACCGCGCGCCCGCCTCGGCCGGGTACGCGCGCGCGTCGGCGGGCAGCGAGGCCACCACCTCGAACCGGTCACCGTCACATCGCCAGCCCAGCGTGCCGCCGACCCGCTCCAGCCGCTCGGCCAGGGAGCGCAGACCGGTGCCGACGCCCGTCCCCGCCCCGGGTCGCTCGGCGTCGCCACCGGTCCTCTGCCGGGCGCCGCCACCCGTCACGCCCTCGCCATCGGCCCCCTGCCGGGCACCGTCACCCGTCACGCCCTCGTCGTCGCCCTCCGGCCGGGCGCCTTCACCCGCCGGGCACTCGCCCTCCAGCCGGGCATGACCGTCCTCGACGCCGTCGTTGCCGACCCGGAGCCGGGCACGACCGTCCTCGACGTCGTAGGCGATGTGCGCCCGGCGGGCCCGGCTGTGGCGCAGCACGTTGGTGGTGGCCTCGCGCATCACCAGGCCGAGGACGTGGCGGGCGGGCTCCGGCAGCGTGTCCGCCCCGGTGGCCCGGCCGTGGTCCACGCCCGTGTCGATGCCGGCGGCGGCCAGCACCTTCGCGGCGTTGGCGATCTCGTCCTCCAAAGTCGTGCGCCGGTATCCCTGCACCACGGCACGCGTGTCGCGGAGCGCGTCGGCCGCCAGCCGCCGCACCTCCCGCATCTCCGCGGCGGCCCGGACGGGGGCGGCCTCGGCGAGCCTCTCGGCCAGCTCGCTCTTCAGCGCGATCACCTGCAGGTGGTGCCCCTGGATGTCGTGCAGGTCCGCGGCGAACCGCAGCCGCTCGTCCTTGACCGCCACCTCGGCGGCCAGGAGCCGTGCCCGGTCCAGCCGGTCGGCGACGTCCCAGGCCCACAGCGTGCCCAGCGCCATCCAGGCGACGGAGGCGACCATGCCGGCCGGGAAGGCCCCCGCGAGGAGCCACTCGCCGTTCCCCGAGGCGAGGGCCACGGACCCGCCGAGCGCCGCCGCGACGACCACCGCGCCGGCGATGAGGGTACGCCGGTGCGCCGGCCGCAGGAACATCGCGGTGATCGACACCATCACCGCCGGGGCCACCGCCCACAGCCCGTCGTCGCGCAGGGCGAGCGGGACCGCGCCCAGCACGGCCGCCGCCAGGCCCCCCGCCACCAACCAGCCTGCCAACGGCCCGCCGGCCCCCTCGTGCGCACCCGAGGCGCCGGCCCGGTCCCGCGCCTCGCCGGGTAAGCGCGGCAGCCGGCGGCCGAACAACACGACGACGGTCACGACCAGCACGGTCAGGGCCAGGCCGGTGACGCCCCTGACCCAGGGGGCCACGCCCTCGTCCATGGCCCAGGTCCTGACGAAGAGCACCAGGGAGACCGTGATGCTCCCGGTGAGGCTCCACCACGTGTAGCGGCGGAAACCGCTCAGTCCCGTCCCGCGCTCGCTCGGCCTGTCACGCACGCGGTCATTGTCCCCCGCGCCATCGGGGGTATGGAGCACCCCAATGACAAATGTCACGAGATTTCGTGACATGGCCACGCGGGGACCTGCCATTTCGGCACTACTGGCGGCTCCTGCCCTCCCGCAGTCTGGTGTCGCATACCCCAACCCCGTACCCCGGAGGAGCGACATGACAGCGAGAGCCGCCCTTACCCACGGCTGGTGGCCCTTTTTCCGCCACTATCTGGAGATGCTCGCGGCGATGGTCGCCGGCATGGCGGTGTTCGGCGCCGCCGTGCGCGCCGGCCTGGCGCTCGCGGGCCTGGAGTTCCCGGCGCGACCGGAGGTGGTCGCCCTGGAGATGGCCGTCGACATGTCCGCCGGGATGATCGTCTGGATGCGCTACCGGGGCCACGGCTGGGCCGCGACGCTGGAGATGGCCGGATCCATGATCGTCCCCGCCCTCGCGCTGCTCCCGCTGCTGTGGACGGGCGTGATCTCGGGCGACGCGCTTCTTCTGCTGGAGCACGTCGTGATGCTCCCGCTCATGCTCCTGGTGATGCTCCGCCGCCGCGACGAGTACGGAGGTCCCTCCCGTGTCTGACGTCACGACGAGGCCTGGCGTCACGACGAGCCGTTCCCGCTGGAAGGCCGTGCTGCGGCACTGGCCGATCGCCCTCGCCGTCGGGCTGTCGGCGGCGAGGCTGGCCACGGGCTCCTCGGCGGGGGAGGTCACCTCGCTCGCCGAGATCCTCCCGCTGCTGGCCCTGCTCTATCTCCTGGTGGCCAAGATCCGGCGGCCGGAGGCGTCGTGGCCGCTGCTCCTCGCCCTCGTCGTCCTCTACATGGTCCTGCGGGCACTGGACGTGGTCGCCGTACCGGTCGTGTTCGCCGCCCTGGCGCTGGCCGTCATGGTGTGGGGCGGCGTCGCCGGTGACCTGCGCCGCTCGGGCGCTTTCCGGGCGCAGGCCCTGGGGATGATCGGGTTCGGGGCGCTGGCGCTGGCCGCGCTGGTGACGGAGCCCGACCTGGGCCGCTATCTGGTGGCGGCCGGCTGGTTCCTGCACGGCCTCTGGGACTTCGTCCATCTCAGGAGGAAGGCGGTCGTGTCACGCTCGTACGCGGAGTGGTGCGGCGTCTTCGACATCCTCCTCGCCGCGCAGCTCGTGTTCCTCGCATGAGCGGCGTGCGCGGGTCCGGACCCGCGCACGCCGCTCGAAACCGTCAGGGCCGGTACGTTCCGAAGTACCAGTCGTTGCCCTCCGGATCCCTGCAGGCGTAATCGCGCGAGCCGTAGTCCTGGTCGGCCGGCTCCCTGGTGATCTCCGCCCCGGCCGCGACGGCCCTGGCGTGGTGGGCATCGGGGTCGTCCACGACGACGTAGATCCCGGGCCCGCCCGGCTCGCCCGTACCGGTCATGATCATTCCAGTGCCGACGATCAGCTCGCCGTGGCCGACGCCCCCGTCGGCGGTCGTGACGAGCTCGTGGACCTCGAACCCGAACGCCTGGACCAGCCAGCCGACGGCCTTGCCCGGGTCGCGGTAACGGACCAGCGGATACACCGTTCGCATGCTCTCTCCTCCCCTGCGGTGATCACCACGATGTCACCGGCGGGAGCGGCGAGGCTTGGAAAAATCTGACCTTATCACCCGATGGCGCGCGGGGACGGCACCAGCTCGCGGGGAGTGGCGCCCGCCATGATCCTGAAATCGCGGTTCATGTGGGCCTGGTCGTAGTAGCCGCAGACGGCGGCGGTGTCGGCCAGGGACATGCCGGACCTCAGGCGGCCGGTGGCGTGCTCGAAGCGCAGCACCCTGGCCGCGGCCTTCGGCGCCAGCCCGATCTGGTCGTGGAAGCGGGAGACCAGGTGCCGGCTGCTCCACCCCAGCTCGGCGGCTACCGAGGCCACGGACACCGTGCCGCGGGTGGCGACCAGGCGCTGCCACGCCCAGCCGACGCGGGGGTCGGGCGGCGGCGCCTCGCCGATGCGCCCGCTGAGCGCCCCGTCCAGCAGGGCGATCCTGGCGGCCCTGCCGGGGGCCTCCGCCAGCCGCTCGAGCGTGGCCGTGGCCCAGCCGCCGAGCACCTCCTCCAGGGAGACCACCCGGTTGGCCAGCTCCCGCAGCGGCACCCCGAGCAGCCGCCTGGCCCCGAGCGGTGTGAGGTTGACCTGCACCCCCTCGGCGATCCCGGCCGTGGTGGTGTCGACATAGGTGTCGTGCAGGCCGCCGGCGAAGGAGGCCAGCAGCCGCGACCCCTCCGGGCCGCTCAGCGCGAGCGGCGTACCGAACCCGAAGATCATGACGACCCCGGCGAACGGCGGCCGCCGCTGGACCGTGGGATCGGCGTGACGCTCGGTGTAGGCCGACAGGTGCGTGACGTAGGGCCGCAAAAAGGCCCCGGGGTCACTCTCCGTGAAGGTCAGGCCCTCGGCCACCGCCGCGTCGTTCACGCCCCGACCATAGCCGCCGCCCCCGACAATCCGGCCGCTGCGGCCCCCGGCGGTCGCGGCCGCCGGGGGCGCGCGCGGAGTCCCGGATGCGCCCGTGCCTCCGTGACCCGCGCCCTTCGACCCGTGCCCTGCCGCGCCTTCAGGAGGTCAGCCCGGTGTGGTAGGCGAGGAAGGTGAGCTGGTCGGCGGCGAGCTCGACGGTCTTGCTCACCGCGCGGGCCCCGTGACCGGCCTCCGCCTCGTTGCGGAGCAGGATCGGCCGATCCGAGGCCTGGGCGTGCTGCAGGGCGGCGCACATCTTCCAGGCGTGCAGCGGGTGGACCCGGGTGTCGGACTGGAAGACGGTGAACAGCGTCGCCGGATAGGACACGCCCTCCCGCACGTGGTGGTAGGGAGAGTAGGAGTGCAGCCAGGCGAACTCGTCGGGCTTCTCGGCGGAGCCGTACTCGACGTTCCACGTCGCGCCCAGGCCGAACAGCTCGTAGCGGATCATGTCGAGCAGCGGCGCCGAGCAGACCACCGCGGCGTACAGTTCGGGGCGCTGGGTCAGGGCCGCGCCGACCAGCAGGCCGCCGTTGGAGCCGCCCGAGATGGCCAGCTGCGAGGACGTGGTCACGCCGGTGGCGATGAGGTGCTCGGCCGCCGCGTGCAGGTCGTCGAAGACGTTCTGCTTGTGGGAGAGCATCCCTGCCCGGTGCCACTCCTCGCCCTGCTCGCCGCCGCCGCGCAGCTGGGCGATGGCGTACGTGCCGCCCGCCTCGACCCAGCTCAGGATGGACGCGGAGTAACCGGGGGTCATCGAGATGCCGAAGCCGCCGTAGCCGTACAGGACGGTGGGGCGCGGGCCCTCGGCGCCGGGAAGGGAGATCACCAGCATGTGGACCTCGCTGCCGTCGACCGAGCGGTAGGTCACCTGCTCGGTGTCGACGGCGGGCACCTCGACGGCGCCGGGGGAGGCGGCCCAGAGCGTCGTCTCGCCGGTGCGGGCGTCGTAGCGCTGGATGCTCGGCGGCGTGGTGTTGTCGGTGTAGCCGAACCAGGCCTCGTGGCCGCCCTCGGGACGCTCGCTGATGCCGCCGATGGTGCCCAGCCCCGGGGTCGGCACCTCGCCGACGCGCTCGCCGGTGACCAGGTCGTGCACCGAGATCTCGCTGATCGCGTGGCGGGTCCAGCCGACGAGCATGACCGGCCGGTCGAGGCCGTCGAGGATCGCGAAGTCCGTCAGCACGGCCTCGTGGTCCTGCGGGATCAGGTCGCGCCAGTTCTCGAACCGCGGGTCGGACGGGTCGGTCACGCAGACGCGGGCACGCGGGGCCTCCCGGTCGGTGAAGACGTACAGGCGGCCGTCACGGCCGAAGTGCAGGGCGCTCTGGGCGTCGACGCCCTCCTGGACGACGACCAGTTCGGGCGAGGAGTGGGAGGACGCCTGGAGGTCCGCCACCCACAGGTCGTTGCGCGGCGCCGTACCCCTGGAGGCGGAGATCTGCAGCCAGCGGCCGTCGAGGGAGACCGCCACACCGTAGTAGTTGGTCTTCTCCAGGCCCTCGCCGAAGATCAGGACGTCCTCCTCGGTGGAGGTGCCGACCCTGTGCAGGTAGACCCGGCGGTGGTACTGCTCCTCACCCTCGGGCACCTCGGTGGCGGGCAGCCTGCGCACGTAGTAAAAAGCCTCGCCGCCGGGCAGCCACGCCACGGGGGAGTAGCGGCAGCGGTCGATCGGCCCCTCGATCCGGTCGCCGTACGCGACGTCCATCAGGTAGAGGCTCGACTCCTCGTCACCGCCCACCGAGACCTGGTAGGCGAGCAGGCGGCCCTCCTTGTCGGGCTGCCAGGAGTCGAGGGTGGTCAACCCGGTCGGGTCCAGCGCCATCGGGTCGAGCAGCGCCCGCTCGGCGCCGCCGGGGTCCACGGTGTAGAGCACGGCGTGCTCCTGCCCGGGGGTGCGCCGCATGAAGAACCGCCGCTCCCCACGCCACGTCGGCGCGCCGATCGACCCCGAGCCGAGCAGCTCCGCGATCCGGGCCTTGAAGCCCTCACGTCCGGGAAGGGCGTCCAGCCCGGTCTCCAGCAGTCTCTCCTGCCCCACCAGCCAGTCCTTCGTCGCCGGGTCGTCCGGGTCCTCAAGCCATCGGTAGGGGTCGGGAACAGGCACACCGTGGAGCTCCTCGACGAGCTCGAGACGGCTGGCTGGAGGGTATGGCTGTCGCGTCATGGCTGGAACCCTACGACGTCAGGACCACGGGACGGGCTCATTGCGCGGGGGGCGTATCTGATCTGCGGCGGGAGGAGTTAAGAACTGGTAATGCGGGCATAAAACGTATCAGGTGTCTCTCCAGTCATTTATGGGTGGCGAGAACTACGTTGCAGCAGCCAAACTTGGTGAAGGACGGTGCCGTGGTGAGCATCCGCTGGGCCGTCCGGCGGAGGTCCTCGTGACGGAAGCGCCCGGGCCCCAGGAGGGGCCGCCAGCCGGGGCACGCATCGGCGTGCCCCCCCGATTGACGTGTCGTGCGGCGGGAGAGGCTCGCTGATGCGCCAGGTCCTGCTCTTGAACGCCACCTACGAACCCCTGACCACGCTCTCCCTGCACCGGGCCGTCGTGCTCGTGCTCAGGGAGAAGGCGGACGTCGTGCACCGTGACGGGCGGGGCGCCGTGTTCCGCTCGGCGAGCCGCACGCTCGACGTCCCCTCGGTGATCAGGCTTCGGAGATATGTCCGGATCCCCTACCGGTCGCGGATCCCGCTGACCCGAACCGCGCTGATGCGCCGGGACGACTACCGGTGCGCCTACTGCGGCCAGCGGGCCGAGACCATCGACCATGTCATCCCGCGCTCGCGAGGCGGCCCCCACACGTGGGAGAACTGCGTCGCGTCGTGCACGACGTGCAACCACCGCAAGGCCGACCGCATGCTGGAGGAACTGGGGTGGACGCTCAACGTCGCCCCGGTGGTGCCACGCGGCGTCCACTGGCGGTTGATCGGCGCGCACATCGTCGGCGACCCCCAGTGGGCGCCCTACCTCGCGGAGAGCGCGGCCTGAGGGCCGGGATCCGATGACGGGGCCCGCCGTGGCCGCCTTCCCGAAGGCGGCCGCGGCGGCCGCGGACGCCTGCCATGCCCGCGCGCCAGGCCGTATCCGCTGGCGCGGAAGATCCACGATCGGCACAATCACCTCATGACATGGATCTTCACCTCCGATGTCGAGGCGTACACGGGCGTGGCGGAGCCGTGGCTGCTGCGGGACCCGGTTCGCAACACCGTCCCCCTCACGGTCCTGCGTGCCGTACGCAACGGCCTGTGGGGCGACGACCCGCTGCTGGGGCGGCTGGAGCGCGACGGCGAGGTCGTGGCGACGGCGATCCAGACGCCCCCCCACTTCCTCCTGCTCCCGGAGATCCCCGCGGACGTCGTGCCCGAGCTGGCCACCCACCTGATCGAGGCGGAGAGGGCGATCTCCGGTGTGAGCGGGCCGCTCCCGCTGGCCGAGGCGTTCGCCGCCTCCTGGTGGCGGCCCGAGGCGGGGCGCCGCGCCGAACGCCTCTACCGGCTCGACGCGCTCGTCTCCCCGGAACCCCTCCCGGACGGGGCCTCCCGCGTCGCCGGCCCCGCCGATCTCGATCTCCTGGTCCGGTGGGGCGAGGAGTTTCAGGCCGAGGCGGAAGGCATCGCCTACCTCGACCTGACCGCGCTGGTGGCCAGCCGGATCGCCAGGCGGGAGCTCATCGTGTGGGAGGCGGGCGGGCGACCCGTCGCGTTCGCCGGGGCCTCCGTGCCCCTCGGCGGGATGTCCCGGGTCGGCCCGGTCTACACGCCCCCGGAGTTTCGCGGGAAGGGCTACGGCACCGCGATCTCGCACGCGGTGAGCGCCAAGGTGAGTGCCGAGGGCGCCACCGAGGTGCTGCTCTTCACCGACCTGTCCAATCCCACGTCCAACTCGATCTACCAGGCGATCGGCTACCGGCCGGTCAGCGACTACGCCTCCATCACCTTCGCGTGAGCGATCCGGGCAACCTGGGTAACCTTGGGGTCATGCCCCGATACGACTTCCGCTGCCGCGCCTGCGGGTCCACCTTCGAGATCTCCCGCCCGATGGCCCGCTCCGGTGAGCCCGCGCTCTGCCCCGACGGCCACGACGACACCGTCAAACTGCTCTCCACGGTCGCCGTGACCGGCGGCTCCGCGGGCTCCGCCGCCGCGCCCCGGCCCTCCGGCGGTGGCGGCGGGTGTTGCGGGGGCGGCTGCTGCGGCTAGGCACCGCCGTCGGCGGAGCCCCGGCCCGGAACCGTCGCGGCAGGGGCTCCCCGCCGGGATCCGCCACCCGGGTCGGCTCGCACCGCCGGGTGACAGATCGGATGAACACGGCCGCTCCGGGCCTGCTCCGTGACCGGCCTCGTGCGACCGGTCAGGCGGCGCGCTTGCCCTGGAAGGGCAGGAACGCCTCGGCCCGGTGCGGGCGGGCCGGCATGAAGGTGGGCTCGGTGGCGATGATCCGGTCGAACCTGAACGCCCGGATCGCGCCGCGCAGGCGGCACATCCCGACGAGATACCAGTATTCGCGGTGGACCATGCAGGTCACCGGGTCGACGTCGCGGACGGTGACCCGCCCGGAGACGTCCTGGTAGTGGAGGCGGATGACGAGGCCTGAGGTGATGGCGGTGGCGATCGTGCGGGCTCGGTCGGCGGTCGGGGCGGACATCGGCTCGGTGAGGGTCGCCAGGGTGGTGGCGACGATGTCGTCGTCGAGCTCCATCTGCTCGAAGGCGTGGCGCAGGCCGCTGCGGGCGGCGTTGGCCTGCGGACCCGACCCCAGATGCGCCATCGACAGGGCGAGGGCGGCGATCTCGGCGGTCGTCAGCGGGGCGGTGAGCTTCATGACATCAGCCATACCCTGATAATACGTCCGAGCACCGACATTTTTTCGAACTTCCTGTCGGGTAAGGCATCTCTACCCGACAGGAAGCCCAGGTCAGCGGGACAGCTGTGACAGGTCGCGCGAGGCGCCGGTCGAGGCGGAGGTGGTGAGCGCGGCGTACGCCTGGAGCGCGGCGCTCACCTGGCGCTGGCGGTCGCGCGGCCGGTAGCCGCCCAGGTCGGCCAGCAGCCTCTCGCGGCGGGCGGCCAGCTCCTCCTCGGCGACCTTCAGCTCGATCGAACGGCCGGGGATGTCGATCGCGACGAGGTCGCCGTCCTCGACGAGGGCGATGATGCCGCCCTCGGCCGCCTCGGGGGAGGCGTGGCCGATGGACAGCCCGCTCGTGCCGCCGGAGAAGCGGCCGTCGGTGACCAGCGCGCAGTCCTTGCCCAGCCCCTTGCCCTTGAGGAACGAGGTGGGGTAGAGCATCTCCTGCATGCCGGGCCCGCCCTTCGGCCCCTCGTAGCGGATCACCACGACGTCGCCGGCCTTGACCCTGTTGTTCAGGATGCCCTCGACCGCGTCGTCCTGCGACTCGAAGACCACGGCCGGGCCCTCGAACCTCCAGATCGACTCGTCGACCCCGGCGGTCTTGACGATGCAGCCCTCGGTGGCGATGTTGCCGTACAGGACGGCCAGGCCGCCGTCGCGGGTGTAGGCGTGCTCGGAGTCGCGGACGCAGCCCTCGGCGCGGTCGAGGTCCAGCTCCTCCCACCGGGCGCCCTGGGAGAAGGGCTTGACGGTGCGGACGTTGCCGGGGGCCGCGTGCCACAGCTCCAGCGCCTCGGGCAGCACCTGCGGCGACCGGGGGTCCCAGCCGTCGAGGTAGTCGCCCAGGGTGCCGCCGTTGACGGTGTACGCGTCGCGGTGGAGCAGGCCCGCCCGGTCGAGCTCGCCGAGGATCGCCGGGATGCCGCCCGCGCGGTGCACGTCCTCGACGTGGTACTTCGCCGTGGCGGGGGCGACCTTGCACAGGCAGGGCACCCGCAGCGAGATCTCGTTGATCTCCTTCAGCCCGAAGTCGACCCGGGCCTCGCGGGCCGCGGCCAGGATGTGCAGGATCGTGTTGGTCGAGCCGCCCATCGCCACGTCCAGCGCCATGGCGTTCTCGAACGCGTCCTTGGTCGCGATGGCGCGCGGCAGGACCGTCTCGTCGTCCTGCTCGTAGTGGCGGCGGGTGATCTCCACCAGCTGGCGGCCGGCGTCCTCGAACAGCTTCCTGCGCGCCTTGTGGGTGGCCAGGATCGTGCCGTTGCCCGGCAGTGCGAGGCCGATGGCCTCGGCGAGGCAGTTCATCGAGTTGGCGGTGAACATCCCGCTGCACGAACCGCAGGTCGGGCAGGCGTTCTCCTCCATCTCCAGCAGTTCGGCGTCGGAGACGGCGTCGTTGGCGGCGGCGATCATCGGGTCGATCAGGTCGAGCTTGCCGTTGGGGGTCTTGCCCGCCTCCATCGGCCCGCCGGAGACGAAGACCGTGGGGATGTTGAGCCTGAAGGCGGCGAGCAGCATGCCCGGGGTGATCTTGTCGCAGTTGGAGATGCAGATCAGGGCGTCGGCGCAGTGCGCGTTGACCATGTACTCGACCGCGTCCGCGATCAGCTCCCGGCTGGGCAGCGAGTAGAGCATGCCGCCGTGGCCCATCGCGATGCCGTCGTCGACCGCGATCGTGTTGAACTCGCGCGGGATCGCGCCCGCCTCGCGGATCGCGCCCGCGACGACGTCGCCGACCTCGCGGAGGTGGACGTGCCCGGGGACGAACTGGGTGAAGCTGTTGGCCACGGCGATGATCGGTTTCCCGAAGTCCTCGCCTGCTACGCCCGTCGCCCGGAGCAGGGCCCGGGCCCCGGCCATGTTCCTGCCGTGAGTGACCGTACGAGACCTGAGGGCGGGCATGAGGCTTCTCCCATCATCGAAACCGTGTCTACAAATGGTACGGCTATCGCCCGGTGCATGAGACGCCTGTCCACGCCGCGAGACGTCCGGCCGGTGACCACGGGTTCCGCCGACACCGCACGAGCATGATCGACGTACGAGACGGGGCGGGCGGGGCCGGGGGCGGCGAGGCGCCGCGCTGGTGTCCGGGACGGTTCCGGAACGCCGACGGGGTGCGGGGTGGGCATCGGGGCGGCGGCCGGTGGGCCCGACAGGCCCAGGGTGTTCCCCGACACTACCGAAGGTCTCCGCGCCCGGCGAACCCGGGACGAGCGACGCCCGCGCCGAAGGGGCCCCGGTCACCCGCCGCACACCGCGACGCCCACGCGGGAGGGGACGGGCTCCGGCGTGCCCGCGGGCACGGGAAGCCCGCGGGGGCGGCGGAGGGAGGGGAGACGGGAGTCGCCTGGCCGGGGCGCCGTGGCGGGGCGGACTCCCGTCGGTCCCGACGGGGGAGGCGCGGTCGATGGTCGAGAACGGGCTCGCGGGACGGCCTGGATCAGTTCTCCGGATAGCGCGCGGGCAGAACCTGCTTGGCGGCCTCGAAGATCCTGTCGATCTCGGCGTCGGTGAGTGAGCGTTCCCGCTTGGTGATCCATTTACGGACACGACTGCCGTCGAACACGTCGACCTCGCGGACGTTGAGGACCTTCCAGGGGATGGCCGGGCCGTAGATCGCCAGGGACGGCACGATCGTGACCTCGCGGCCCAGCTCGGCGCCGATCAGCTCTCCGGCCTGGGAGGCCTCCCAGCGGGCCTCGTCGAGGCGGGGCTTCTGGCTGAACGGGCCGTGGAACAGCTTGCGGTGCGACTGGACGCGGACCGGCAGGCGCTTGTCCCACTTCTCGGAGTCGACCGCGTAGACGCCGGTGGGGCCCACGACCAGATGGTCGATCTGGGCCTCGCTGCCGGGGATCGCGCGGGCGTGCAGGGTGCGGTAGCCCCCGCGCTCCAGCCGTTTCAGCTGCATCTCCGTGCGCCGCTCCGCGACCGAGGCGCGCCGCCAGGCGGGCACCGACGAGTTGGAGCGGGCGCGAAGCACCGTGTCGACGATCGCGGCCACCACGGCGGCGCTGAGGCCCAGCGGCCAGCTGGCCAGCAGGACGCCCGCGAGCACGCCCACGCCGATCGAGATGATCACACGTCGGCGCAGGTGGCGGTACTTCGGGTGGTCGAGCAGGCTGCGCAGCGAGGCGCGCTCGACAGGTGCGTACGTAGACGCTGGCGCGGCGGGTCGAGACGTCGGCCGGTCCTCGGCCTGTCGGTCGCTGACCCAAATCGGTGACGTAGTGTTACCGTCTTCTGGTACCTGACCGGAATCCACGTAACTCACGGTAGCTGACGTCCTCGGGGGTGCCTAGTATTGCGTATCTCATACTTTTGTGACCGCCGTCATCCGCTTGGCACTGCTATGAACCGGGTACCTTAGGAACTTTTCGCTCCGGATGACCGCCTGCCGCGTGGGGCGTGACCCACGTTCATGATCTTAACCCTCCCGAGCGGGCGGCGGCGGCCGCGCGGCGCGGGGAGACCTCACCCGACGGCACGCCGATCTCCGTGTCGTCGCAGATCGAGGCCGCCCGCGGGGGTTCGCGGGGCGAGCGCGGACCCGCCGTCCGGCGGCCCTCGACGGGGGGGTCGGCGCCGGGTTACTTTTGAGGTGTGGACAGCGCGATCGAGGTCTTCGGCTTTCTCGTCGGAGTCTCCGGCGGCCTGTTCCTGCTCATCGCCCTGCTCGTGACGATGCCCGGCAGGCTGCGTGACAAGGCCGCGAGGAGCACCTCGGCGGGTGCGGTCTGGCTGGGTGGTCCGCTCGGCAGCGAGCGGGGGATCGCCGGCTCCGTCCTCGTGCTGACCGGGCGGCGACCCGCCGGGTCCCCGGAGCCGGAGGCCGACTGGGTCGCGCTCGCGGAGACCTCCGAGCCCGGACGGCACACCGGCGGGGCGTCGGCGACCTGGTGAACCGGCCGATCGGTGAATCACCGGACTGGCGAAGGCGAGGTGACGGAGATGCTCACCCTGACCCCGACACAGGGGGACGACGTCCGCGGGGCCCTGCGCACCGCGGAGCGGAGTACCGGGCTGCGTTTCGCCGCCTACCTCGGGCCGGCGATCGGGCCGCGCCGCCACTTCTCCGAACGGCTGCACGCCGCGCTGGGCGCAGACGCGGACCGAGCCGTGCTCGTCTTCGTGGACCAGCGGGGGAGGGCACTGGAGATCGTCACGGGTTCGCTGGCCAGGGAGTGGCTGCCCGACGCCGAGTGCCGGGTGGCCGCGACGTCGATGGCCGCGGTGCTCGGCCTGGGCGATCTGGTGGGCGGGCTGGTCACCGGGGTCCTGCTGCTCGCGGACCAGGCGTCGCGGCGCAGGTGACCCCGCGGCCCCGCCAAGTAGATGATCTTTAGGGCGGTCCGTTCGGGCGGAGCAAGGATGATTTTCCCGGATAATCGGCTCGTGCTGAGGATCATGTGGGACGCGCTGCCGGGTCGCTCTCGCAGGAGGTCCGCGGCGGAACGGGAACCGGACAGGATCCTCGACTACGTCCAGGCGACCCTCGCGGACGCCCGCAGGAAGGTCCGCAGGGAGGACGAGACGGCGGCCATCCTGCTGTTCACGACGGGGGCCGCCGCCGGTGCCGTCGCCGTCGGGCTGCTGAACGGCCACTGGAGGCCCGGCGAACTGTCCAGCAGGATCGAGTGGCTCTGGTGGACGAGCATGTTCTTCTGGCTGATGGGAATGCTCGTGCTCGCCGGAGCCCTCTACCGCCGTACCGCCGGGCTCGCGGGCAGGGCCCTGGAGCGGCGCCGCTTCTACCCCGGGGGATTCGCCGACGACCCGCCGCCGGCACCGGACCCCCGCCTGGGGTACCGGGTGGGACCGCCTCCGGGCGGCCGCGACGGCGAGGCCAGGGTCGACCTCGCCGTCCTGGAGATCAGGAGGCTCAACGCCGTCGGGGACGCCAAACAGCGTTACATCCGCCGGAGCGTCCTGCTCATGACGTTCTCCGTCACCTGCTGCGCGCTGTCGCTGCTCATCGACAGCTCGCTCTGAGCCTCTGAGCCTCGGGGCCGGGTCCGGCCGATCAGGACTGGAGGAGCTTCACCAGGTACGTGCTGATGTCCGTCAGCAGCGTCGAGGGTGCCACCGGGACGCCCGCCACGGCGGAGAACAGGGCGGGCAACCCCGGCAGCGGGAAGCCGTCGTCCTCGGACGCCTCGCCGCCCACGCCGTTCTTGGCCAGCGCGGTCCGGCTGCGCTCCCACGCCTCGGTGACCTCCTCGGGGGAGGGCACGCCGAACCCGTGGCCCACCGGGGCCGCGTGGCGCAATCGCACCAGCGGGGTGTCGGCGAAGGCCAGGGCCACCCGGGAACGCAGCATGAGGTCGTCGCGGTGCTCCGGGTCCACCCAGTCCATCGCGGTGCAGGGGTTGCGGCAGTCGGCGACGCAGGTGGCCAGCGCCCCGGCCACCTGGCTGTGCTGGCGGTCGAAGTAGGCGCGCCACCCCTCGGCCGGCTCCCCGGCCACCCGCAGGGTCCGGTTCACGGCCGACTGCTCGGCCCTCGTGTGGTCGCAGTCGCGGTCGCCGATCACCCCGAACCTGCTGCCCGGCGCGGTGAGGCCCTCCGGCCAGCGCGCCGGGTCTCCGGCGCTGCCGAGCACCGGCTCGAAGGCGAGCAGCGGGAGGTACTCGCTGGCGATGTGCAGGGCGGCGACCATGGGACTCAGTTCGCGGCGGTGCCACCTGACCGCGATGACCTCCAGCAGCAGCCCGTACGCGGGCCGCAGCGACTCCAGCGCGCCTCGCGGCTGCTCGCGGGGCGTCTGCGGCATCGTGCAGGCCCGCGCCCGCCGCCGTAGATCGCTCGGCACGGCCCGCGCCTCGGCGGCGAAGTCCTCCGCGTCGAGCGAGAGCAGCCGCTGGCCGAACTCGCACGCCGCCTCGATGTTGCCGGCGTCCTTCACGACGCCCGAGGCGAGGGCCCCGACGTCACCGAAGGCGTATCTGCGGGCCAGGGAGACGAGCAGGTCACGCGCCGATTCCACGTGATTACCCTCTCACGACCCACGAACGACAGAAATGTTGCCCAGGCAAAATGACACGCGGGGCGCCTCCCCGCTTGGTGACTATTTCTACCAGTATTTTCCGGGAATCGGCCAAGGCTTCGCCCCGGGCCCCCGCAAGGCCGGTCCGGCTTCTTCGCGACCGGGACCGGCCTCGCGGGGGTGCGCAGGCCTCAGGCCGCCGAGGCGTCCTTGGCCTGGGCGCGCAGGGCACGGCCGATGCTGTCGGCACCTTCGAGCAGCAGGCGCTTGAGGGCGTGCGGCGGCTGGGTGGACGAGATGAGGTCCTGGGTCCTGGCGACCGTCTCGGAGGAGATGTTCAGCGCCGGGTAGCAGCCGTTCGCGAAGTTCTGGGCACTGTCGGAGCTCCAGGACGACCAGATCCTGCCGATCTCCTCGAAGTACTTCGCCCCGTACGGCTCCAGCAGGTCCGGGTGGCGCGGGTCCATGAAACCGGCGATCGTCGAGCGGAGCAGCGCGCCGCTCAGCCTGCCCTCGGTGATCGCGGCCCAGGCGTTCGCCTTGCCCTGGGCCGTGGGGATCCCGGCGCGGCAGAGCGCGGCGGAGCGCTCGCCGGTCGCGGTGGCGTCGCGCAGCAGCTCCTGGGCGATGTCCTCCTCGCCGAGCAGGCCGCCGGAGACCAGGGCGCCGGTCAGCGTCCAGCGCAGGTCGGTGTCGACGGTGAGGCCTTCGAGCACCGTCTCGCCGTCCAGCAGCCCCTTCAGGAACGCCAGGTCCTCGGTGGAGGCGGCCACGGCCGCCAGCGCGTTCAGGTAGGCCAGCTGGTGGTCGGAGCCGGGCGCGGCCGCGGTGACCAGGCCGCGCAGCGCGGAGGCCAGCCGGGCCAGGCCCTGGGCGCGCCAGGCGGGGTCGGCGTACTGCTGGACGGCCAGCCGGGCCTGGCGGAGCACGGTCTGGGCGACCGTGATGTCGGTGACCGACTCGATGTTGGAGACGACCAGGGTGAGGTAGTCGCGGGTGGACATCTCGGCGTCGCGGGTCATGTCCCAGGCGGCCGACCAGCACAGCGCGCGGGGCAGGGACTCGGTGAACCTGCCGATGCCGCCCTCCGTCACGGTCCGCAACGACCGCTCGTCGAGCCTGACCTTGGCGTACGTCAGGTCGTCGTCGTTGATCAGGACCAGGTCCGGCTGGACCTCGCCGACGAGCTCGGAAACCGCGGTGCGCGCGCCGACGACGTCCAGCTCGACCCGCTTGACGCGGACCAGCTCGCCGTCCCGCAGGGAGTACAGGCCGATGGCGACGCGGTGCGAGCGCAGCGTCGGGTAGTCGGCCGGGGCCTCCTGGAGCACGTCGAACTCCAGGAAACGGCCCTCGGAGTCGACGGTGAACGACGGGCGCAGCGTGTTGACCCAGGAGGTCTCCAGCCACTCCTTCGACCAGGACGACAGGTCGCGTCCCGAGGTGCGCTCCAGCGCGCCGAGCAGGTCCGCGAGCGTGGTGTTGCCCCAGGCGTGCTCGTTGAAGTAGTCGCGGACCCCGGCCAGGAAGTTGTCCAGCCCCACGTAGGCGACGAGCTGCTTGAGGACCGAGGCGCCCTTGGCGTACGTGATCCCGTCGAAGTTGACCTCGACCGCGTGCATGTCGACGATGTCGGCGGCGATCGGGTGGGTCGAGGGCAGCTGGTCCTGGCGGTAGGCCCAGGCCTTCTCGACGTTGGCGAAGGTCGTCCACGCGCCCTGGCCCCAGCGGGTGGCCTCGGCCTGGCAGAGCACCGAGGCGTAGGTGGCGAACGACTCGTTCAGCCACAGGTCGTCCCACCAGCGCATGGTGACCAGGTCGCCGAACCACATGTGCGCCATCTCGTGCAGGATCGTCTCGGCGCGGCGCTCGATCACCGCGTCCGTGACGCGCGAGCGGAAGACGTAGTCCTCCAGGAAGGTCACGCAGCCCGCGTTCTCCATCGCCCCGGCGTTGAACTCGGGCACGAAGAGCTGGTCGTACTTCCCGAACGGGTAGCGGACGCCGAAGACCTTGTGGAAGAAGTCGAAGCCCTGCCTGGTCACCTCGAAGAGGTTGTCCGCGTCGAGGTGCTCGGCGAGCGAGGCCCGGCAGTACAGGCCCAGCGGGATGCCGTCGTGCTCGGAGGTCACCTTGTGGTACGGCCCGGCGCACAGCGCGGTGATGTAGGTCGACATCACCGGGGAGGGCGGGAAGTGCCAGCGCTTGGCCGCCTGGAGCGCGCCGTGCTTGCCGCGGTGCTCCGGCAGCTCCTCGGCCGCGTCGGGCGCCGCGTTGGAGATGACCTCCCAGTGGGACGGCGCGAGCACCGTCAGCTCGAAGGAGGCCTTGAGGTCGGGCTGGTCGAAACACGCGTACATCCGGTGCGCGTCGGCCGTCTCGAACTGGCTGTGCAGGTAGACGCTCTTGTCGACCGGATCGACGAAGCGGTGCAGGCCCTCGCCGGTTCGGCTGTAGGAGCAGTCGGCGTCCACCTGCAGCTCGTTGGTCTCGGCCAGGCCCGGCAGCGGCAGCCGCCCGGCCTCCGGGTCGTAGCCGCTCACGTCCAGCTCGACGCCGTTGAGGACGGCCTTGCGCACCTTGGCGCCGGCCAGATCGACGAACGTCTCCGCACCCGGCCGGGTGCTGGTGAAGCGAACCGTGGTGACGCTCTCGAAGCGCTCCTCACCCTCGGTCAGGTCGAGCTCCACCGCATAGGACTGCACGCTGAGCAGCCGTGCGCGCTCGCGCGCCTCGTCACGGGTCAGATTGCCTGCCACTACCGCTCCCTCTTCACAACTTCCCCCGCTCCATTGCTAAGGGGTGACTGAATCCTGCCACGTAAGGGCGCGGACCGTCGCTTCGCATCAGCCTGCGGACTGATACCCGGATTCGAGAATAAAGAGGCATGTCAAGGTATTAATAAGCCTGCGGAATAGGGGACTCCACCGTCCGGGTTGTCGCTACCGAAGCACCCTCACGAGCAGGAAGCCGAAGAAAATGACTGAGCGCACTCCCGTGGATCTCTGGTTCGACCCCTTCTGTCCGTTCGCCTGGATGACCTCCCGCTGGTTGCTGGAGGTGGAGAAGGTGCGCTCGATCGAGCCGCGCTGGCACATCATGAGCCTCAACGTGCTGAACGAGGACAAGGAGGTCCCCGACAGCTACCGCGAGATGATCGCCAGGGCCATCGGGCCGGTCCGGGTGGTCGCCGCCGTGCAGGAGAAGTACGACTCCGAGACGGTCGGCCGCCTTTACACCGAGCTCGGCACCCGTTTCCACAACCAGGGCAGGCTCCAGGAGCTCGACACGCTCCGCGAGACCGTCGAGGAGGCCCTGGAGGCCGCGGAGCTGGACCGCGCGTTCGCCGACGCGATGGACTCCACGGAGTTCGACGAGGTGGTGCGCGCCTCGCACAACGACGGCATCGACCGGGTCGGCCAGGAGGTCGGCACCCCCGTGATCTCCGTCGACGGTGTCGCCTTCTTCGGCCCGGTCATCTCACCGGCCCCCAAGGGCGAGGAGGCGGGCAAACTCTGGGACGGCGTGCGCCTGGTGGCGGGCACCGACGGTTTCTTCGAGCTCAAGCGCTCCAGGACCCGGCAGCCGATCTTCGACTGATCCGCTCCTCCCGCCGCCCGCGCGCCCGCGGCCGGCGGCCCGGCCGGTCGCCGAGCCCCGTACGACCCCGCTGTGCTCCCGTACAACGATGATCGTTGTACGGGAGCCGCGCCCGGTTCGCCCTCGCATAACAACGGCACGCACGCCAGGATGAGGGACATGCGTCACCTTTATCTGAACGGAGCCTGGCAGTCGTCCGCGTCGGCCGAGAGCATCGACGTGATCAATCCCGCGACCGAGGAGCTGATCGACAGGGTTCCCGCGGGGGCGCCCGCCGACGTCGAGGCCGCCGTGGCCGCCGCACGCGGGGCCTTCCCCTCCTGGTCGGCGACGGCCCCCGCCGAGCGAGGCGCGATCCTCGCCGCGGCCGCGGACCTGATACGAGAGCGCTCCGACCAGATAGCCAGGATCATCGCCACGGACATGGGCGCCCCGTACGGCCTGGCGATGAGGGTGCAGACGCTGATGCCGGCCGGGGTGCTGGCCTTGTACGCCCAGCTGGCCGGGACCTACGACTTCGAGGGCGGGCAGGTCGGCAACTCCCGCGTCTTCAGGGAGCCGGTCGGGGTGGTCGCCGCCATCACCCCCTGGAACTACCCGCTCCACCAGGTCGTCTGCAAGGTGGGCGCCGCGCTCGCCGCGGGCTGCACGGTCGTGCTGAAGCCCAGCGAGGTGGCGCCGCTGGCGGCCTTCGCGCTCGCCGGGATCTTCGACGAGGTCGGGCTGCCCGCCGGGGTCTTCAACATGGTCAGCGGCTACGGCCCGGTGGTGGGCGAGGCCCTGGCCACCCATCCCGAGGTGGACATGGTGTCGTTCACCGGCTCCACCCGGGCCGGGCGCCGGGTGGCCGCGCTCGCGGCCGAGACGATCAAGCGGGTGGCCCTGGAACTCGGCGGCAAGTCCGCCAGCCTGGTCCTGCCGGACGCCGACCTGGAGACGGCCGTCAAGGCGACGGTGGCCAACGCCTTCATCAACTCCGGCCAGACCTGTTCGGCATGGACCCGCATGATCGTCCATCGCGACCGGTACGACGAGGCCGTCCGCCTCGCCGTCGAGGCCACGGGGAGATACACCGTCGGCGACCCCTTCGACGAGGGGACCAGGCTCGGCCCCCTCGTGTCCGCGGCCCAGCGCGACCGGGTCGTCCGCTACATCAACCGGGGTCAGGAGGAAGGCGCCCGGCTGGTCGCCGGAGGCACCGACCGGCCCCTGTCGCGCGGCTTCTACGTCGAGCCCACGGTGTTCGCCGGGGTGGAACCGGGGATGGTGATCGAGCAGGAGGAGATCTTCGGCCCGGTCCTCACGATCATCCCCTACCTCCGGGGTGAGGACGAGGCGGTCGCCATCGCCAACGGCACGCCGTACGGCCTGGCGGGCGCGGTGTGGGCGGGCAGCGAGCAGCGCGCGGTCGCGGTCGCCCGGCGGCTGCGCACCGGCCAGGTGGCGGTCAACGGCGGCCAGTTCAACCCGCGGGCGCCCTTCGGCGGCTACAAGCAGTCGGGCCTCGGCCGCGAGCTGGGCGAGTTCGGGCTCGAGGAGTATCTGGAGATCAAAGCCGTCCAGCTCTGACGACCACCGCGGGGGCCGCTTCGGCGGTCACCGGGATCAGGGGGCCTGGAGCAGGACCTTCCTGGCGGCGTCCCTGGCCAGCCTGTCCACGTAGAGCCTGCCGTCGAGGTGGTCGGTCTCGTGCTGGAAGCAGCGCGCCAGCATGCCGCGGGCCCTGATCCGGATCGGCCGTCCCAGCCGGTCCAGGCCGCTCACGGTGACCCCCGCGGCCCGGGGCGTCCTGGCGTAGATCGGGGTGCCGGTCCCGCGGTCGGGGACGGACAGGCAGCCCTCCTCGTCGTGGACCTCGGTGTCGTCGTCCACGGTCAGCTCCGGGTTGATCACGTGGCCCTTGCGGTTGCTGCAGTCGTAGACGAAGATCCGCTTCGACACGCCGATCTGCGGACCGGCCAGGCCGACGCCCTGCGCGGCGTACATCACGGCGAACATCTCGTCGATCATGCGCCGCAGGTCGCGGTCGAAGTCGATGATCGGCTCGGCGGGCGTGCGCAGGACAGGGTCACCGACCACTCGGATGTCACGCATGCGGGGGCTCTCTCTGTAAGGGTTCCATAAGCGTTATGGCTATTACTCTATCCGGGGGCCGGGTGGAGCCGCCCGCGTACACCTGCGAAACTGTGCGGGTGCGCGTCTACATCGGTGCCGACCATGCCGGCTATGAGCTCAAGAACCACGTCGTCTCCTGGCTGAAGGAGCACGGCCACGAGGTCGAGGACTGCGGTCCCTTCGTCTACGACGCGGAGGACGACTACCCGCCGTTCGTGCTGCGCGCGGCCGAGGGCGTCGTGAAGGACCCGGGCAGCCTGGGCGTCGTCATCGGCGGCTCGGGCAACGGCGAGCAGATCGCGGCCAACAAGGTGCGCGGCGTCCGCGCCGCCCTGGCCTGGAGCGAGGAGACCGCCAGGCTCGCCCGCGAGCACAACAACGCCAACGTCGTCAGCGTCGGCTCGCGGATGCACGAGCCGGAGGAGGCGATCCGGTTCGTCGAGATCTTCCTCGGCACCTCCTACTCCGGGGCCGAGCGGCACAACCGCAGGATCGCGCAGCTCACCTCGTACGAGACCATCGGCCAGCTCCCGCCGCTGCCGTAGCCCTCAGGGGCCCTCGGCGACCCTCGGGGGCCCTCAGCCGTAAACCTTCCTCAGCGGTGGCGCTCGCGGGGCGGAACCTCCCCGCGCGGCGGCTCCCTGCGTGCCCCGTGGCGCGCCGGCTCCTTGCGGGGCGTCTCGTCGCGCAGGGGGCGGCGGTCCGCGGCCTCCTGCTGCTCCCGTGACGGGCGTGAGACGTCTCGCGCCCGCATCGCGGTGATCGCGTTGATCTGCAAGCTCTGCAGTGCCATGCCGGCCACCATAACCCGCTCCGGCCCGCCCCGGCCCGAACGGCTCCGGACCGGCTCCGGCCTGAACGGTCCCGGCCTGAACGGCTCCGGCCGCCCGGAGTGGCCGTGGCGACCGTCGCCGTCGCCGTCGCCGGAAGAGGCGTCAGAACGTCCGAGGGCCGGAAGAGTCGTCAGAAGACCAGCCCGCCCCAGGGGGCGGGACCCCACGACATGGCGGTGGACAGCTCCCGCAGGGCCCCCGCGCGCGACTCGCGTACCACCCCCGCCGCCAGCAGCGCCGCCAGCGGTCGCCCTCCCAGGTAGGCGGCGCCCAGCACGGAGACGGGCAGGGTCAGGTCGGCGGGGTCGTCGGAGGGCGCGCAGCGGGCGCCGGAGGTGTCGGCCGTCAGCCGCCAGCGGCGCGCGTTCCACGGGCACACGGTGTCCTCGACCTCCATCACCACGTCCACCGGCGCGCTGTAGCGGCGGGCGGGAAGGGCCCGCTCGACGTCCACCACGCGGACCCACAGGTCGTCCAGCCAGAGCGCGTGGAGCTGGCGCGGCTCGGCGAGCAGATGGATCAGCGGGTCGTCCGAGGGCCTGCTCTGGGCGAGGACGTGCGAGACCAGGTCGCGGTCCAGGACGTGCCGCCAGAGCAGCGCGTAGGCGGCGGGGTCGAGACCGAACAGCTCCTTGAGCCGCAGCTCGCCGGCGGGAAGGTCGTGGTCGTCGAAGGAGCCCTTGATCCGGAAGAGCGCGTAACCGCGCGGGCCGCCGTCGTCCTCGGCGACCACGGCGCGCAGCGGACCGGCGCCGCCCTGGTCGGACTCCTGGTCGGTCAGCACCGTGTCCCAGCGGGCGGGCGTGCGGGCGTACAGTCCCGGACGCTGCTCGAACGCCGACTCGTAGATCTTCTCGAACGTGGACCTGGCCTCCGCGGGCCTGACGACGCGCAGCCGCAGGGCGGGATCGGCCGGGGCCTGCCGGGTGAAGGCCGCGTTCGCCGTGGGGATCCGGAAGACCACGCAGTCCGAGGCCCTGCCGTAGCCGTAGCGACCGTAGATCGCGGCCTCGGCCGCGTAGAGCGCGGCGACGGCCTCGCCCCGCTCGTGGAGGTCGGACAGCTGGCGGGTCATCAGCGAGGAGAGGATGCCCCGGCGGCGGTGCGAGGGCAGCACGCCGACCGCGGTGACGCCGCCGACCGGGATCGGCCCGCCGGGCACGGTCATGCTGAAGCTGTACACCGCGGTGGTGCCCACGAGCAGGTCGCCGTCGAACACGCCGAGCGAGCGGTCGAACTCGATGTTGCGCTTGAAGATCTCCTGCCGGTGCTCCGGGGTGGCGGCGCCGAACGCCTCCTCGTCCACGGTGTTCCAAGCGGACCATTCGGCTTCGCTGATCGGACGTAGGCTGAGAGTCATCTTCCGAACGGTAGTAGGGGACAAACGGTTCCGGCCATCTAATATCCCTGCTTAATGATCAAGGCGTTGGTCAAGTGGGCTGCCCAAAGGGAGGGCGGCCAGATACAGTCGAGCGCATCATGAGTTCCCGTCCGGTGCCGCTGCTCCCTCCGGCGCTCCGCGCGTTCCTGGTCCGCGTCCCTCTTCTCGTTCCCGTCGTGCGCTTCCTGCGGCGCGGCCCCCTGGCGCGCGACCGGAACCTGCTCATCACCCTGACCCTGTTGACCCTGCTGATCGGCGGGCTGGCCGCCAGGGTGTCCATGGAGTGGTTCTCCCCGGCGCTCATGATCCCGGTCACCCTCGTGGCGGGGCTCCAGCTGAGGCTGAACAGTCTCGTCAAGCTGCTGTTCGCGGTCGCGGTCTCCCTGGTCTACGTGGCCGTGGTGCGCGGGGTGGGACACATCGGTCCCGGCCTGCTGGTCACCTTCGGCTTCACCGCGGTGCTGGCCGCGCTGATGGCCCGCACCCGGGGCAAGCTCGGTGTGCAGGGTCTGCGTGGCGACGTGATGTTGCTGGAGTTGCGCGACCGTCTCAAGAGCCAGAGCGACCTGCCCCCGCTGCCCAAGGGGTGGGGCTCCAAGGTGGTTCTCAAGCAGGCAGGAGGCTCCTCCTTCGGCGGCGACTTCCTGGTCTCCATGCGCGAGGACGACACGCTGGAGCTCGCCCTGGTCGACGTGTCGGGCAAGGGCGTCGACGCGGGCACCCGGGCGCTGCTGCTGTCGGGCACCTTCGGCGGGCTGCTCGGCTCGGTCACCGACTTCCTGCCCGCCTGCAACACCTACCTGCACCGCCAGCGCGAGGCCGAGGGCTTCGTCACGGCGGTCCATCTCCGGCTCGACCTCGTGACGGGCGAGTACGTCATCACCTCGGCCGGTCACCCCCCGGTGGTCAAGTTCGAGTCGGGCACCGGGACGTGGCGGGTCTCCGCGGCCAAGGGGGTCGTCCTCGGTGTCGTGCCCGACCTGCACTGCGAGGCCGACCGGGGGATGCTGCGCAAGGGCGACGCCCTCATGCTCTACACCGACGGCCTGATCGAGCAGCCGGGGCGCGACATCGACGCCGGTCTCGACCGCCTGCTGGGAGAGGCCGAGCGCCTGGTGCCCTCGGGGTTCCGTGACGGTGCCCGCAACCTGGTGGCCTCCATGTCGTCGGGCCACAACGACGACTGCGCCCTCATCCTCATCTGGCGCCCCTGAACGGCTTCCGAGAACGGCTCCGGGATGCGGCTTCCGGGGATTCGGGAGGAGGGCTCAGAGCCACCCGGAGTCGCCGGCGATGCGTACGGCGTCGAGACGGTTGCGTGCCTGGGTCTTGCACATGATCCGCGACAGGTGGTTGCGGACCGTTCCCACGGAGAGGAACAGCTGGTCGGCGATCTCGCCGGACCTGGCCCCCTGCGCGACCAGCCGGAGCACGTCGAGCTCCCTGCGGGTCAGAGGGTTCTCCGCCGACCTCAGGGCCGCCACCGCGAGCTCGGAGTCGACCGCCCGCCGGCCGGCCGCCACCTGGCGGACGCCGTGGGCCAGCTGCTCGGGGCCGACCTCCAGGCTCATGAACCCGAGCGCGTGGGCGGCGAAGGCCCGGCGGACCTGGCCGGGGCTGGGGTCGCGCGACAGCAGGAGGACCCGGCAGCCGGGAGCCTCCTCGTGCAGCCGGAGCGCGGTGGTGAGACCGTCGACGTCCGGCAGGTCGAGATCGATGACCGCCGTCTCCGGCGCGTGCCGCAGCACGGCGGGAAGCACGTCCTCCCCGGCGGCCACGTCGGCCACCACCTTCATGTCGTTCTCATTCTGCAGCGTCGCCACCAGCCCGCGCCGGACCAGGGGAAGATGTTCGGCAACCAGGATCCCGATCAAAACGCTCCTCTCTCCCGCCTCACCTTCATCAAAGAGTGTTCGTGTGATCGCTGAATGTCAACGGAGTGTGTCCAATCGGCAAAGAGTCCCGAAAGACCCGGCCGGGAGAGCGGCCGGGAACGCCGCTTTTCGCGGCGGCGTGGGGGCCGGATACTTGGGCTAACCTCTTATGGGGCATTGTCGGTGAAACCGCGATGGGGGTATGAACCTGTGAGCTGGCTCTCCGTGGTCGGGGTCATCGTCTTTCTCGTGGGACTGATGGTGTCGATCGGGCTGCACGAGATCGGCCACCTGGTGCCGGCCAAGCTGTTCGGTGTCAAGGTCACCCAGTACATGGTCGGGTTCGGCCCGACGATGTGGTCGCGCCGCAAGGGCGACACCGAGTACGGCATCAAGTGGCTTCCGCTCGGCGGCTACATCCGCATGATCGGCATGCTGCCGCCCCGGCCCACCGACGCCCCCGGCAAGGTGCGCTCGGTCTCCACCGGCCCCTGGCAGGGCCTGATCGAGAACGCCCGCGACGTCGCCCTGGAGGAGGTACGGCCGGGCGACGAGAACCGGGTGTTCTACCGCAAGCCCTGGTGGCAGAAGGTCATCATCATGTCCGGCGGTCCGGCGATGAACTTCGTGCTGGCGTTCGTCCTGTTCGGCGTCGTGCTCATGGGCTTCGGCATCCCCACGCAGAAGACCGAGATCGCCTCGATCCCGCAGTGCGTGAAGACCGCCGCCGAGTACGAGAAGAACCCCGAGTGCACCGCGGCCGACAAGCCCAGCCCGGCCAGCGCGGCGGGGCTGAGGCCGGGAGACGTCATCGTGTCCGTGGCGGGCAAACCCGCCACGAGCTGGGACGCCGCGACGCGGGCCATCCGCGACCACGGCGCGGGCCCGATCGCGATCGGCGTCAGGCGGGCCGGTCAGGATCTGACCGTCAACGCCAGCCTCATCGCCCAGGACCGCGAGTCGCTGGACGAGCCCGGCAAGATCGAGAAGGGTGTCGGATACCTCGGGGTGAGCCCGAAGATCGTCATCGAGCAGCAGAGCTTCGGCGCCGTGGCCGCGCACATGGGGGACCTCACCTCGGCCACCGCCGCCTCGCTGCTCAGGTTCCCCGAGAAGATGGTGGGCGTCTGGCACGCCGCCTTCTCCGGGGACGAGCGCGACAGGAACGGCCCGATCGGTGTCATCGGCGTCAGCCGCATCGGCGGTGAGATCGCCGCCGCCGCGATCCCGCTGGAAAACAAGATCGTCGTTTTCATCAACCTGCTGGCGGGCTTCAACCTGGCGATCGGCCTGTTCAACCTGATCCCGCTGCTTCCCCTGGACGGCGGCCACATCGCGGGAGGTCTGTGGGAGGGGCTCAAGCGCGGTTTCGCCCGCGTCGCCCGCCGCCCCACGCCCGGCCACGTCGACATCGCCAAGGCGCTTCCGCTCACCTACGCGATCGCCTTCCTGATGATCATCATGGCGGGCCTGCTGATGTACGCCGACCTGGTCAACCCGGTCCGCCTGTCCGGCTGACCGTTCCCCGCCCCGATGTCCCGTACGGACCGTCGTGCCGTACGCGCCGATCTGCCCGCCACGGGGTCCACGGGTGGCGACCTCCGACGTGGCACGGCCCGCGTGGCGTGCCGGGGGTCGGAGGTGGGGAGACACGGCACATCCGCCCGCAGGGGTTAGGGTGACGCCGTGAACGAGGGAACGCCTGGAGCGGTGATCGACGTGGCCCTGTTCCGGTTGCGCCGGATCTGGTCGCGGCCACTGCGAGCGCGCAAGGCCGGGGAGCCGCAGCGAGCGGTGCACATGTCGAACGTGATGGTCGTGCACGCCGTGCACAAGCTGAGCCTGGACGTGCCTGAGGTGACCGTGGGCGCCGTCGCCGAGCAACTGGGTGTCGATCCCTCCACGGCCAGCAGGCTGGTCAACGACGCGGTCGGCGCGGGGTTCGTGGAGCGCGAGGAGTCGGCCGTGGACGCCAGGCGGGCCCGGCTCGTACTGAGCGAGCGGGGCCGTCGCGTGCTGGAGGTGGTGATCCGCCACCGGCGTACCTACCTTGACGGCCTGATGGCCGACTGGGACGAGCCGGACCGCGAGGTCTTCGCCCGGCTTCTCGACCGTTTCGCCGAGGCCGCCGTCGCCCGCCCGGCGAACCTGGCCGACCTCGACCGGATGATCGCCGAGACGCTCGTGGAGACCTCCGCCCCGGGCTGATCCGGCCGTTGCCGCGATCGGCCCGTCCTGCACGGGATTCGCCTGCTCTTCGTGCCTGTTCACGCGGGTGGGGGCGTGCGTCCCGCAGGTCGGCGCTACTCCCCGGTGACCCCGTCGATCCGCTGGCGGATGATGTCGGCGTGGCCGTTGTGCCGGGCGTACTCCTCGATCATGTGGACGAGGATCCAGCGCAGTGAGACGTCATGGTCGCGGCGTCGCGTCTTTCCCACGGTGTCCATGGGAAGCCCGGCGGACAGTTCGCGCGCGTGCGCGATCTCGCCCCGCCAGCGGGCGAACGCCTGCTCCGCCGTGCTCGTCTCCAGGGTGTCGAAGTCGCCGTCGGGATCGTCGTCGGAATAGTAGAACGGGGCGGCGCCCTCGCCGTTGAGGATGTTGCGGAACCAGTTGCGCTCCACCTCGGCCATGTGGCGGACCAGACCCAGCAGGGAGAGCGTGGACGGCTCGGCGGAACGCAGGCGAAGCTGCTCGTCCGAGAGCCCGGCGCATTTCACGGCCAGGGTCTCCCGGTGCCAGTCCAGCCAGGAGTGCAGCATGGTGCTCTCGTCGGCGATGAAGGCGGGGTCAACGCGTGTGTCGGTCATGGCGTCCCATCCTGTCGGCACGCGGGCCCGCTGTCATACCTTTTTCCTCCCGGCCGATCGCGAGGCGTCCGCGCGTCGCCGCGTACCGGAGGACACCTGCGCATCGGTATGTGCCGGCACCATCCGGCGTTCAGTCACCACGTTCTACAACAAGTGAGACTCGGACGTCCACCTGCCCTCAACAATCCCACCGAGGGCATATAGGCGAGTCCGCAGAGCAAAGTAGGCAATTCAGCCCGCCATGACCCCGGCCGGCCCGCCCTGGCGACCCGGGCTCGACTAAGGAGGTGTCAATATTCGCCCGGGTCGATCGGTGGATCGGTGATGAAAATCTGGCACGTGGCCAAAGGTTTGTCATCGGAGGATTCAGGTAGAGTGCGGCTTTTCCCCGTTCAATCCAGATTGTTTCCCCGGTCGGTAATGGTTTCCCATCGGCCCGCGGCCGGTCCTCTCCCGTTTCGTGTTCGCCGCCATTCCGGGATTCACCGGCGTCCCCATTTACTGTGGAGGGGTTTCGGTGTTCGTCGTGACGGCCTCCCGCGGTCGGTCGCGCCGGAAAGTGATCGAGCTGGATGGATCCGGAAAGAAGGCGTTCCCAGGTGCGCGCGAATTCAGAGAAGATACTTGTCATCGGGGCCGGGGTAAGCGGGTTGACCACTGCGCTGTGCCTGGCCAGGGAAGGGTTTCGCGTCACCGTCGTCGCGGAGAGATTCGCGCCCGACATCGTCTCGGTCGTCGCGGGCGCGCTGTGGGAGTGGCCACCGGCGGTGTGCGGTTACCACCACGACCAGATCTCCCTCGCTCGCTCCAAGAACTGGTGCGTCACCTCGTACGAGATGTTCGAGAAGCTGGCCCGGGCCAAGGTTCCCGGGGTGGCCATGCGAAGGTCCAACTTCTATTTCAAACACCCCGTCGAGGAGAGTCCGCACGATCTCCACAAGATGCAGGAACTCGCGGGGAAGGTGCGAGGCTTCGTCCGCGACCGGTCGCTCGCCGAACGCAACGGCGTCAGTCCCGACTACGGCGTGGTCGACGCGTACTCGCACATGGCGCCCATGATCGACACCGATCAGTACATGGCGTGGCTGATGCGGCAGGTCAAGATCCACGGTGTGCGGGTCGAGCGGTACCGGGTCGAGGGGCTGCTGGCCGAGCGCAGGGCCGAGCTCCTCGACCGCTTCGGCGCCGAGGTGATCGTCTGCTGCGCCGGCCTCGGCACCGCCGGGCTCCGCGGCATCGGCATGTATCCGCTGCGCGGCGCGCTGGTGCGGGTCCGCAACGACGGGCTTCGCGGGCGCCGGATCCGCGAGGCCCACTGCGTCTCCCACGACGAGGAGAACAAGGACGAGCAGGACATCGTCTTCATCGTGCCGCGCAATCCGAGACTCCTCGTCCTCGGGGGACTGGCGGAAAAGGACGAGTGGGACACCGGGATCAATCTGGAGAACCACGGGCCCGTACGGGAGATGTACGAGCGGTGCCTGGCCTTCATGCCCGCGCTGCGACACGCCAGGCTGGACCCCGACGAGCCGGTACGGGCGGGGCTGCGGCCGTTCCGGAACGAGAACGTCTGTCTTGAGTGGGACGACGAAGAACAGGTCGTCTACAACTTCGCGCACGGCGGAGCCGGATTCAGCTTCTCCTGGGGATGCGCCCAGGAGGCCGTCGGTCTGGTGCGTGCGGCGATAGAGGATCGCACGTACTCGTATTCCTTCTAACGGATCTCGCCCGAGAGTGGATAGGCGTTTAAAAAATGCGGAGAACCATCACGTGCCTCCTGATCGCGAACTCGACCCTCGTTCTCACCGCGTGCCTGCCATTCGGTGTCGCGAACACCGGTGTCATGTCGTCACGGCATTCCGGCGCGCCCATTCCCCATGAGCGCCCTCCCGTGCCTCGTGCCGAGCACACCCCGCTGTCACGGTTTCCCCTCCTTCGCCCCGGCGACAGGGGGACCCAGGTCCAGCAGGTCCACCGGCGCCTCGACCGGCTGGGATTCGGGCCGGGAGAGGCCGGCGACGAGTACCGTCCCGCGCTGCGCGCGGCCGTGTGGGCCTTCCAGAAGGCGAACGGGCTGCCTCCCACCGACGAGATCGACCCGCGGACCTGGCGGGCGCTCTCCCGCCCGGCGCGCCTCAAACCGCTGGTGTCGTACGGGGAGCCCACGAGGGTGGAGATCGACCTGCGCCGCCAGCTGCTCACCGCGTGGCAGGGCGGCAAGCCCGCGCTGGTCTCCCACATCTCGACCGGTAACGGCGAGCACTACTGCAAGAAGGGCCACTGCGGGGTCGCCGTCACGCCCACCGGGGACTTCCGCGCCTGGTTCCGGACGCCCGGATGGACCAGCGGGCCGCTGGGCGACCAGTTCTACACCATCTATTTCAACGAGGGAATCGGCTTCCACGGCTCGGAGCGGGTCCCGCGGCATCCCGCGTCCCACGGCTGCATCCGGGTGCCGCTCCACAACGCCAAGGCGCTCTACGACATGACCCCGACGGGAACCCCGGTCTACGTCCGCCGTCCCGCGGCTCCCGAGCCTCGGGACCGGGCCACGTCTCCAGACCGGGCCACGTCTCCCGAGCGCCCGAAGTCCTCCGGGCGGCCCGCGTCCCCCGCGTCCCCCGAGTCCCCCGGACTCTCCGGACAGGACGCGGACCGGCCGAAGGAGCTCTGAGGCCGGCCCGGTGCATCGGCATGGCCACCGCACCGGGTCCTGCCGCGACGTCACGGTTCGGAGACCTTCGAGCCTTCGGCGATGAGATACCCACCTTCGCGATAGTTGCGCGTCGTCCTTCGCCCCGTATCGTCCCGACCAGTGATCCCGGTTGCGCGGGGAAGGATCGGCATGAACGACGACGTGGTGCGACGCGTTTTCCAGGTGGTCGACTCGTTCGACCCCGACGAGTTCGTGCGGTTGCTGGCCGAGGACGCCACACTGGTGTTCGGCAACGCCGAGCCGATGGCGGGACGTGAGGCCATCGCCGCCGGGTTGCGGGCGTTCTTCTCCACCATCGGCGGCCTGCAGCACCGGATCGTCAGGAACTGGCAGGTGGACGCCGACATCATCGCCGAGACCGAGGTGACCTACCGGCGGCTCGACGGCAAGGACGCCGGCGTCGTGGCCGTGTCGATCTGGCGCACCCGCGACGACGGTCTGATCTCGGACTACCGCATATTCGTCGACCTCGCACCCGTCTACGCGGTCTGAGGCTCCGGCGAGACCGTAGCCGCGGGCGCGGCGCCTGTCTTCTCCCGCGGGAGACACCCGGAGTGAGCCGTCCCCGTCAGGGGCTGCCTCCGCCACCCCGGGGACCGGACGCGCGACTGGCGCCCCATGGCCGTCTCGAGCAGCCACGTCAGGGTGAAAACGGTTCAGAGGTGATCGTCCCGGGCCCCGGCGCGGAACGGCTCACCCGTGGGTCTCACGCTCGCCGCCTGGCCCGATAGGCGCTGGCCTTGGCGCGGTTCTGGCATGACAGATCGCAGAAGCGGCGCGAGGCATTACGTGTGGTGTCGAAGAAGACCAGACGGCATCCGCCGGCCTGGCAGGCGCCGAGCCGGGCCGCCTGGCCGACACCGATGACCATGGCCAGCGCGGTTCCCGTGTCCGCGGCCCACGCGTCCACGAGGCTCGCATCGGCCCGGTGGAAGGCGAGAACGAGGGGCCGGTCCGAGTCGCCGTGCAGGTTCGGCACGGCGCCGTGCCGTACCAGCAGGTTGTTGAGCCGCGCGGCGGCCTCGAGGACGCGCTCACCGGCACCGAAAGCCGGGCGCAGGTCGGCGGCGATCCCGGCCAGCCGGTCGGCGTCCGCGGCGGTGAGCATGGAGGGCGGGCGACCGGCGGCGACCAGCCGGGTGGTGATCGCGGCGAGCCGTTCGTCACCGGATCGCGGCGGCGTGACGTCACGGCCATGCGCCGATGTGGCGGTGAGGCAGTTCACCAGCAGGACCGCCAGCTCGACCCTGCTTCCAACATAACTGTCTATTTCGGATTGACCAGTGATGCGCCATGAATCTATCGTCACTGTCATACCTTATGTAGACAGTGAGGGTTTGGCCATGTTCGAACGACTCGCACGGCAGATGTGGCACCAGATCGAGCCGGTGCACGCGACGCTCTATTTCAGCCCCGAGGCTCTCGAAGAGGCGGCGAGGCTCGGCCATGACATCGGATCGCGCTGGCCGAGCTACTTCGCCTGGCGCATGGCGCCGCTCGGCGCCGCGGGACCGAGGGTGGTCGCCGCCGCCTGCTACAGCTTCAGCCCCATGATGATCGCCGAGTATGTGCCGGCGATCTGGGTCGTGGCGATCCCCGGGCAGGTGCTCGAAGCGCGGTCGCGAGCGATGGACCGGACACTTCGCGCCCTCCTCGGCGACCACGTCGACGTGACGGAGGCGGCGGAGCTCGCGGTCAGGGCAGCGGAGAGCATCCAGGTCGCCCACCGGCCGCTGGCCGCGGCCAATCTCGAACTGCCCTGGCCGCGAGAGCCGCATTTGGCCCTCTGGCAGGCGTACACGGTCCTGCGCGAACACCGCGGTGACGGACATCTGACGGCATTGCAGGCCGCCGGGCTGGACGCGTGCGAGGCGCTGGTCTCCTTCGCCTCCGTGGGAGCCGCGCCGGTCGACCACTTCGCGGGACGCGGGTGGAGTTCCGAGGAGTGGGCCGCCGCGCGTGAACGACTGGCCGGCCGGGGCCTCGTCGACGCCGACGGCCTGGCGACCCCGGCGGGGCGAGCGCTGCGCCACCAGGTCGAGCGCCTCACGGACGAACTGGCGGCGGGGCCGTGGCGGGCACTCGGCGAGGCGGGGGCCGAGCGGCTGGCCGACCTGAACCGGCCTCTGCTGGGGGCGGTGTTCGAGTCGGGGATGCTGCCGGGCACGACCACGTTGGGCATCGGCAAAGTGCAGGTGACCGCGTGAGGCTGGAGCGGCTCACCGGCGAAGAGACGCTCGTCCGCGCCGCCGAACTGATCGAGATCTACCGCGTCTCGTTCAACGGCCCACCCTGGTATGAGGACGGACACGGCACGGCCGACTTCGCCAGGCGCCTGGCCACGGACGCACGCCGCCCGGGCTTCGCGGCGGTGCTCGCCGGCCGGGACGGCGAACCCGCGGGATTCGGTACGGCATGGCCGACGCAAAGCCCCTTTCCCGCGGGCCGCGCCTACGACCGGGTGCGCGTCCAGCTCGGCGACCAGGTGGAAACGCGTCTGGTCGGGGCGCTGGAGGTCGATGAGCTCGCGGTGAGCCCCCACGCCCGTGGACAACGCCTGGCGGCCCGCATCCTCGACCTGCTCTGCGAGGGCGCGACCGGCTGCTGGCTGCTGACGGCGCCGAAGGCGCATGACGCGATCAGGCTCTACGAACGCCTTGGCTGGCGGCGTCTGACCGGCCCCGGGGCGAACGTGGTGGTGTTCACTCGCTCACACCGGACGCCGGCTGTCACGGCCACGCCGGACGGCCATCGAAACGGTCGGTGACGTCGTGAGCATGGGCGACGTCCACCTGCCGGCCGGTTGCCGGCGGTTCTCGCGTTCGACCGGCGCCAGGAGGCCGAACAGGCAGGCCGGCACCCGTCGCCGCGGCCCGACCCGCCCCGAGCGGCCCGCCACCCGCGCGAACCTCTCGCCCGGGCCCGCCGTCCACGCCTGAAGGTCCTGAGCGGTCACCGCACTCGACATGCAGCCAGGCTGGCCAATGCGTGCTTTCGCCCTGGCGATTCTCATGCTGTCGGGTGCGACTCTCCTTCCGCCGCAGGGCATGGCCAGGTGGACTACCGCGGTCGCCGGCGCGTCTGCTCCCGTGAAACCGGGTCCTGCTTCGGAGTTTCCGGACGTTCGGTACGGGTGGGGTCGCCGCGAACGAGCTCGTCGTGGATGCGCCGGCGGGCGCTGGTCGCGGCGCGCCCCGTCGTCTCGTCGCCGTGCTCGATGCGCTGTCGCAACAGCCGCATGGCGATGCGGCGGTTGAGGCTCGACTGCCGCTCGGTGTCGACCACGACGACGATCCCCGAGGGCCGGTGGGTCGCCCGTACCGCCGTGCTCGCCTTGTTG